>JBIIRI010000029.1:0-27268 GCA_044341625.1 Roseomonas sp. | reverse complement strand
ACCTCCGCCTGCCGGAGCTTCGCCACGATATCCTCCGGCGTGTGCGCCTTCTTCCGCGCCATCACAGACACCCCTTCGCTGCCGCCGGACTACTCTACCGGCGGACCGCTTCTACGGGGGCAGGTCATTCTGATCAGTGGGAATTGGTATTAGGGTCAGCCAGTGCATAGGTTTAGGTGGCCGACGGGGTAAGCGGATCCCCGAACCGATACGGGTGGTGGGCGATCACTCGAACCGCGCCCCCGATCAGCACTTCCCGACTGTCAGAAGGATTGCCCTTCCAATAGTCCTCCGCAGCCTGCCACAGCGTCTCCAGCACGCGAACTGGCCCGGGAAGATTAGTGGGATGCGGCAGCGCGTAACTGGCGATGTGAACCGGTGCTGCCGCGTCTACCGGCTCGACCTCGTAAATGAGGTCCAAGATTTTGTTGTGTTTGGTCAGATAGACTTGTGCCTCGTAAAGTGTGGGGCAGGCGAACAGCGTGGTCATCCGAGAGGGGAGGCTGGGATACGATGCAGCCCGCACGCTCTCGAAGACGGTCTCCAACAGCAGAGTCCAAGCGTTGTTGACGTGATTGGCCACGTCCGTTGCGCGATAGGCGTTTAAGGCGAAGCCCCATTTCCCCGGTAAAATCACCGAACCGGGCTCAAGCAGAACCGCCGTTGCGTGAAAGTATCTTGCCATCCGTAGCAATCCCAACTTCGTCGCCACCGCAGCCTGCACGATAGCTTGCTTCATCCGAGATCGAAACAAGCCGCCAATGAAATCGCCCACCGTATAGGACGGAATGGTTTCCTTGATTGTTGCTAAATGTGGGGCCATATGCGCCGGGTTACCACAGCATGAGGTAGTATGCCGATCTCCCGGGCTGATTGGATCAAGGACACGACGTGGTCTGAGCACCATCTAACGCCTAAGGGTTGGGTTTCAGGGACGCTCAGGACCGAGAAGGGCCGCTATGAGGCAGAAGCCGACCCGCCTCCAGACCGGCTGATGACCATCCGCGCGCTGAGTTGCGTTCCGTCGGATTGGAAGGAGAAGCCGCACGACTGGACCGAGATTAGGTGGGCTACTCGCGACCTCGAACGGTTGCTCATCGCGCAGGAGAACTTCGGTGTCCTTCCATGGACCGGTCCGCTGTCCGACGAGTCTGCAGCCGACTATCGGCACCTACCGACCATCGCGCTGATGAAGCTGCCTGCCGCCAAGCGCCCACGTGGTAAGCGCGACCGCCTTCGCCGGTTCGGCGGTCTCCGGTAGACACTCGTTCTACCACTAGAGCTTTAGAACTGGGGACGAAACCCTGGTCTGTGCGTTGAGGGGCGATGGCCGCCCCTCTTGGACTCGCAACTCATCTTCCTCGTCGAGCCAGGTCAGATCGAGCGTCTGGCCGAGGCGCTTGATTAAGGTCGTGGTCTTGCCACTGCCGGGCGGCCCCACAAGCACCATGCGCGACGCACGAGGAAGGCGGAAGGCTTCGTCCTAGAAGCTGTCCAGGATCGGCTTCCCCCGCAGGCTTATCCGCTGCTGTCGCTGGCGGCGAAAGTCGTCGACAACGATTTCGTAGGCGGCTTCGCCGGCGAGGATGGGAGCGAGCAGATCGATTTCATCAGCTGGCGCAATGCTACGCAGCAAGCCGAGCAGCTACTGGGCGGTGAGGGCAATGCCTCCTTCGGCCTCCACCCGAGTATCGTAGGCATCCCACTCACCACTCTCGTATCGCGTGCGGAATTCCTCGCGCTCGATTGTATCGAGCGTGCCCATGCGAGGCCAATCAAAGGCGCTGCCGATTGGCAGGGCGGCAATGCGGCCGATCGGGGCGCGATAGCTGGCAAGCCGTGCCTCACCAATCCGGGCGAAGTTCGGGGCGGCCGGGGCGAAGGAGAAGACGTATCGCCTGTTGCTAGGGTCCCGGCAGACCAAGCGCGCGACCACAGGATCACGGGCGAGGATGCGATAGACCTGCTGTTCCGCCTGGTGGATCTGGCTGACTTACACAAGGCCCTGAAGGGCGTTGAGGATGTTCGTAGTCGTGAGCACATCCGGCACGCGACCACTCCGCGACTCAATGCGGCCGCGGGCGTCCGCCGCCACGGTTGCGAAGATATCGAGGGACTCGCTGGCCATCGGCTTCAGGCCCTCAATATCCAGGGCGGCTGCTGGCATCGCCTTCGTCATATCGGACGGTGACCTCGTAGCTGGGCCAGCACGGTCGAAGCCGGCCATGTATGGGGCTTGCGGGGCGATCGGGCGGCGAACTGGTTGAGAAAGCCGGAGTTGACCGTCTCCGGGAGCAGGAGCGGCTGGGCATTGATTGCGGTAATAGAAGGACATCGTGTTACGATAACGCAAGAGTTGATGCGTGGGCTGCGGGGCCAATGACAGCCAGAAAGAATCCGGGAGGGGGTGCACTATGAAGGGGGCCACCCCCCCTTTCGCGATACCGGGGGGGGGGACGTCCGGCTACGCGGCCAAGCGCGCGAGACGTTCGAAGGCCTTCAGCTTGAACTCGGCGCCGGCCCCAAACCATGCCGCGTTGAGGCCTGCCTCCGGGTCGTCCTCGCCACGAAGACGCGCCCGCTCACCCTCCGCCCAGGTGATGGCGTTGTAGAGGCCCCAGGCCGTGCCACGCCGGCCAGGGGGTCCGTCTGCGCCTGGATGGCAAGGCGCTGGTCCACGAGATCACGACGGGCAGGGACGTTGCCAGGTGGCGCTTTCACCGGCGGCTTGCCGCAGAGTTCTTCCAGCAGCGCGGCCCTCTCAGCACATGCCAGCCGGCGCTGGGCCATGGCCCGAAAAGCCCGGAGCGATCGGTCGGATGCGGTCTGGATCTCCGCCTGCAAAGCCTCGACGCTCACATCCTCCAGCCTCTCGGCCATGGAGGCGCTGTGCCGGACGCTGGCGAAGGCCCGCCCACGGGTTTCGGCCATGGTGAGGGCGTTTGTTGCAGACGACGCGGATTGGCGTGAACCGGATGGCCACCGCGCCCTCGCCGTTATGGCGGTTCCGCAGCAGCAAGTATCACCGGATCGGATCGCCGGGCTGGACCAGCACGTCATCCCGCAGCCTGGCCTGCACCCAGACAGTCTCGCCATCGCTCAGCGCGCCCGCCGCCTTGTAGCTCGGCCAGCCGGTTGCGACCAACGGATCGAAGAAGGCGAAGGCGTCCCGGTTCTGCAGGACCCGGTGGCGCGAGGACGCCATGCCGAGGGCAACCGGTCCCGATTCACCCGCCACTGGATCACGGAGGATCGTCAGGCGGCTCCAGCGGCCCTTTAGATTCCTTTTTCGCGCCTGGCGCCGCCGAGAGCCCGACCTCCCAGTTTAGGTTGCGGTCGGCCCAAAGACCTTCGGACGGGCGAAACGGCTGCGGAGGCTTGGGTGGGCGTCTCGGGCTGGGATGCCAGTAGATGTGGCAGCGACAGCGCGCTGTCCGACATCGCCTGTTGGGAAAAATGTTGGGACGCCCCGAACCGACGCTCGGGATCCAACAGGAAAATCAATATTTTAGGGAAAATGCGGTGGTGGAGCTGAGGGGAATCGAACCCCTGACCTCGTCATTGCGAACGACGCGCTCTACCAACTGAGCTACAGCCCCGTCCACCGCAGGGCGCGGCTTATGGCGGTGTCGCCGCATCGCGTCAAGACACCCGGTCAAGGCCGGGGCAACGCGCCTTGTTCGGGGCTGCGCCCCCCACTAGGTTTCCCGCACGGAGCAAAGCTCCACATGACCGCCAGGGAACCGCCGATGCTGCTCGATGCCGTGTTCTTCCTCGTGCAGGCGGGGCTCGACCTGTTCTGGTGGGCCGTGCTGCTGGCAGCCATCGTGCAGACCCTGATGGCCTTCAACGTGCTGGACGGGCGCAACCGCATCGTCTGGACCGTCGCCGATTTCCTCTACCGCGTCACGGAACCGGCGCTGCGCCCGCTCCGCCAGCGCCTGCCCAACCTCGGCGGCATCGACCTCTCGCCGCTGGTGCTGCTGCTCGCCATCACCGCCGCCTCCATCGCGGTGGCCGCGATCCGCGGCTACATGCTGCGCGCTGGGATCTATTTCTGACCCCCTCGCCCCGCCCGGCTTCCCCCACACCCCTACGGCGCATCCCATGACCGCACGCCTGATCGACGGCAAGGCCGTCGCCGCCGAGCTCCGCCGCAGCATCGCCGCGCGAGTTGCCACCCTGGATTTTCGCCCCGGCCTACGCGTGGTGCGGGTGGGAGAGGACCCGGCCTCCGGCGTCTATGTCCGCAACAAGGACAAGGCGGCACAGGAAGTCGGCTTCGACAGCGCGACACTCCACCTGCCCGCCACCACGACGGAGGCCGAGCTGCTCGCCGTGGTCGCCCGGCTGAACGCGGACCCGGATGTGGACGGCATCCTGGTGCAGCTGCCCCTGCCGCCGCAGATCCGGGCGGATCGCGTGATCTCCGCCGTGCTGCCGGAGAAGGATGTGGACGGGTTCCACCCGCTGAATGCGGGCCGGCTCGCCTCCGGCCAACCGGGGCTGGTGCCCTGCACGCCGAAGGGGGCGATGCATCTGCTGCGCGCGGCCGGCGCGTCCCTGCCCGGGGCGCGGGCGGTGGTGCTCGGGCGGTCCAACATCGTCGGGCGGCCAATGGCACAGCTGCTGCTGGCGGCCGATTGCACCGTCACCATCGTCCATTCCCGCACCCGCGACCTGCCGGCCGAATGCCGCCGCGCCGAGATCCTGATCGCCGCCGTCGGCCGGCCCGAAATGGTGCGCGGAGATTGGGTGACCGAAGGCGCGACGGTCATCGATGTCGGCATCAACCGCCTGGCCGATGGGCGGCTGGTCGGCGATGTCGATTTCGCCGGCGCCTCGCAGCGGGCCGAGGCGATCACGCCGGTGCCGGGTGGCGTCGGGCCGATGACCATCGCCTGCCTGCTGGAGAACACGCTGGAAGCCGCGCTGGCCCGCCGGGGCGCCGCCCCGTAATGACCAAGGCGCCGGACGCCGCAGCCGCCACCCGCCTGGCCCCCGGCTGATGGGGCCGGGGGGCCTTGCGATCGGCGCGGCCTTCGTCGCGATCTGGGCTTCCGCCTTCACGGTAGCGGGCGTTGTCGTGCGCGAATGGCCGCCGCTCTGGTCGCTGGCCATCCGCTTCGGCGCGACCGCACCGATCCTGCTGATGATCGCGCTGGTCTTCCGCGCAAGGCTGCCGAGCGGAGGCGACGCGGTGCGCGTCGCACTCCTCGGCGTCTTCGGCATGGGCGGCTACCTGGCGATGGCGTGGCTGGCGATGGCGCGCATCCCCACGGGGCTGGTCGCGCTGATCTGCGCCACCACGCCGCTGATGATCGCGGCCGGCGAAAGCCTGATCCTGAAGAAGCCGCTGCCGCGGCTGGCCTGGGTGGGGCTCGCCATCGGCTGGTCGGGGGTCGCGCTGCTGGGCTTCCTCCGCGCGCTGGATGGGCTGGAAGCGGCCGAGGCATCGGGCTTCGTGCTCGCGATCGGGGCCGCGACGGCGCAGGCGATCGGGTTGCTGATCTACGCGCCCGCCAAGGGGCGCGTGGATATGTGGGTGGCGAGCTTCGGGCAGACGGCGGTCTCGGCCACGCTGTGCCTGCTGCTCGCGCTGCTGCTGGAAGGCGCGGCACCGCGCAGCGCCACCTGGTTCACGCTGGGCGGGCTGTTCTGGTCGATGATCGTGGTCGGCATCGGCGGCTATGCGCTGTACTTCGTGATGCTGAAGCGGGTGCCGACCTCCACCGCCTCCGCCCTTCAGTTGCTGGCGCCGCCGCTGGCCGCGGTCTTCGGCTGGGCGCTGCTGGGGGAGAGGCTGTTCCTCAGCGACCTCATCGGCGGGGTGCTGACGCTGTCGGGCCTCTGGCTGCTGGTGCGGGCCCGGGCGCGGGGCTGACATGCGGGGATTGCGGTTGCGACCCCGCCCACACGCCCGCGATGCTCGTGACATGAGGTTCCGCCGACGAGCTACCACCGGACGGGTCGCCTGACCCGTCCCGCCAAGTGCCCCGCAAGATAGGCGGAGGCGCCATCGCTCGTTCGTGCCAGGATGCCCCTCATGTACACACCGCACGCCTTCCGCGTGGATGACCCAAGCTGGATCCACGGCTTCGTCGAAGCCCATGATTTCGGCCTGCTGGTCTCAGCCGCGCCGCTGATGGTCTCGCACCTGCCCTTCCACCTGGTGCGCGGCGAAGGCGGCGCGCCGGACCGGCTGCTGTGCCACCTGGCCCGCGCCAACCCGCAATGGCAGGCCTTCCGCGACGAGGGTGCGGAGGTCCTGGCGGTCTTTCGCGGGCCGCACGCCTATGTCTCCACCGCCTGGTACGGCCTGCATCCGTCCGTGCCGACCTGGAACTACGACACGGTGCAGGCCCGCGGCCGCGCCACGCTGATCGAGGATACGGACGAGATCGCGGTGCAGATGCGGGCGCTGGCCGAGCGCTACGAGCCCGAACAGGGCTTCGACATGGACGCCCAGCCCGCGCGCTACATGGACGGCATGTTCAAGGCGCTGGTCGGGGTCTCGATCGAGGTCACGGAATGGACCGGCAAGCGCAAGCAGAGCCAGAACCGCCCGATGGCGGACCGCATCGCGGTCGCGGCGCAGTTGGATGCGCGCGGGGAACACGCCGCCGCCGCGGCGCTGCGGGAAGCGAACGGGCTGTGACGGACGACAGCCCCGACATCGAGGCCACAGGATCGCGCATCGTCTACGAGAATCGCTGGATGCGCGTGCGCGAGGATCAGGTGCGGCGCCGCGATGGCTCCACCGGCATCTACGGCGTGATCGAGAAGACCGATTTCGTCCTGGTCGTGCCGGTGCATGAGGACGGCGCGGTGGAGCTTGTGCAGCAGTACCGCTACCCGGTGGGTGAGCGGCTGTGGGAATTCCCGATGGGCATGTGGGGCCCGCCGGGCACCGACCCGCTGCTGGTCGCCCAGCATGAGCTGGCGGAGGAGACGGGCCTCGCCGCCGCCACGCTGCGGCATGTCGGCACCTTCTACGAAGCGCCCGGCACGATGGACCAGGGCGCGCATATCGTGCTCGCTTACGGTCTCACGCGCGGTGCCGCCCGGCTGGAGGTCGAGGAGCAGGATTTGATCAGCCGCCGCATCCCCCGCGCGGAATTCGAGCGGATGGTGCGGGATGGCGAGATCCGCGACGCCATCTCGGTCGCCGCCTGGGGCCTGCTGCTGATGAAGGGACTGGTTTAGGGTCCAAAACCCAACCAGACTCGAGGCGGATGGCCGAGGCCCGCGTGGCAGGCCGCAAGGAAGGTCGCGCCGCCGATGCTGGCTGCATCGGCAAGCGGCCTGACGCGGCGGATGCCACGCCGGACCGGCCAGGCGCCCGGCAGATGATTGGGTTTGGACCCTATAGCGGGTTTGCGCTGGGGGCGGCCGCTCGCTAGGTTTCGGGCCAGGAAGCCGTCCCCGGCCTCGTCGATTAGGAATACGCTGTGGCCAATCCAGACCTGCACCCGGCGGCACCGCACCACCTGCCCAACTTCCTGCCGGCCGCCGATGGGTCCGACTGGCTCTTCGTGGTGACGGCGTTCATCGTGCTCGGCTCCGTGCTCGCCTTCGGCCTGCTGTTCCTGCGGATCCACACGCTGCCCGAACGCATGGCCCATCGCGGCCACAAGCTGCAATTCGAGATCGTGGCCGTGCTCGGGCTGCTCGCGCTGTTCACGCACCAGCACATCTTCTGGGTCGCGGGGCTGCTGCTGGCGCTGGTCGACCTGCCGGATTTCAGCGGGCCGATGCGCCGCATCGCGGGCTCCGCCGAGAAGATCGCGGGCCTGCCACCTGGCCAGGGGGACACGACAGCGGATGCGACGCGTGCGGACCCGCACGCCGCCGCGCGGCGGGAGGGCTGAGCGATGCTCGAACTCATCCTCTGCTCGCTGTTTACGATCCTGCCGGACTACCTGTTCCGCCGCTACGGACAGGGCAAGCGCATCGGGCATGAGATCACGCTGTTCTCGGTGTGGTTCGAGCTGCGCTGGGGCATCGTGTCCTGCCTGCTGCTCGCGATCAGCCTGATCACGCTGATCTTCTACTTCCACCCCGCGACCACCTATGTCAGCGCCGTCTTCCGCAGCGTACCCGTGGTGTCCGAGACGGGCGGGCGCGTGGCAGAGATCTATGTGCGCGGCAGCGACCGCGTGGAGGCCGGGCAGCCGATCTTCCGCCTGGACGGCGCGACGCAGCGCACGGCGGTGGAGACAGCGCGCCGCGCGATCGTCGAGGTGGATGCCGCGGTGGTGCTGGCGCGCGCCGACCTCGCCGCTTCCGCCGCCCGCATCCTGGAAGCGCAAGGTGCGCTGCAACAGGCCGAGGACGAGTTCCGCACCCGCTCCGAGCTCAACCGCCGCAGCCCCGATGTGGTCGCAAGGCGGGAGATCGAGCGGCTGCAGGTGGCCGTGCAGACCCGCGAAGCCGGCGTCGAGGCCGCACGCGCCGCGCAGGCGGCGGTGGAAGCGCGCCTATCCGCCCAGCTTCCCGCCCAGCGCGCCAGCGCCGAAGCCGCGCTGGCCCAGGCCGAGGCCGAGCTGGAGAAGACCACCATTCGCGCCGGCGTCACCGGCCGCGTCGAGCAGTTCGTGCTGCAGGTCGGCGACTTCGTGAACCCCTTCATGCGCCCCGCCGGCGTGCTGGTGCCCGAGAATGGCGGCAGCCGCGCCCGCATCCTCGCCGCCGGCTTCGGCCAGATCGAGGCGCAGGTCATGCGCCCCGGCATGATCGCGGAGGTCACCTGTGCATCCCGCCCCTGGACCATCATCCCGATGGTGGTGACGCAGGTGCAGGGCTTCATCGCCACCGGCCAGCTGCGCGGCAGCGACCAGCTGCTCGACCTGCAGCAATTCCGCCAGCCCGGCACCATCACGGTGATCCTGGAACCGCTGCATGCCGGCGGGCTGGACGGCGTGCTGCCGGGCAGCAGCTGCATCGCCAACGCCTACACCTCGAACCACGAGGCGCTGCAACAGCCGGGGATCGGCATGGGGCGTTGGCTGGCGCTGCACGCGATCGACACGGTCGGCCTGGTCCACGCGATCCTGCTGCGCGTCCAGGCGCTGCTGCTGCCCTTCAAGGCGCTGGTCTTCTCCGGCGGCCATTGATCGCGGATCCCCCCGCGGCGAGCTTCGCCGCGGGGGGATCCGGGCCTTCTCAGGACTCCGGCGTGAAGGACGAGATCCGCGTGCCGTTGATGGCCAGCGCCGCCATCAACCCCTGCTGGTTGAAGCTGATCGCATAGACCGGCTCCGCCAGGGTGGTGGTCGTGACATTGGCCTGCACGCCGGCATCCAGCATCACCACCGAGGGGCCGGTCCCGATCTCCCAGCCGCTGGCGTTCTGCAGCGCGGTCAGCGCGTCCTCCCGCATGAAGAACATCGCCAGCCCCGCCGTCTGCGCCCCGGCCAGAAGCCCGAAGGATGCGCCGGCGATGCGGTAGTAGCCGGCAGTGCTGCCGCCCCGGATCAGCGCGCCTTCACCATACTGCCCGCCCAGGATGAAGCCGCCGCTCAGGATGCGCGGGAAAATCAGCTGCGCGACGGACGCGCGCAGCAACGGCTCGGCATTCGACATCGACCGCAACCGCGCGAGCGCGGCCGTGACAGAGGCATCGAGCTCGGCGCGCGTCGTCGCCTGGGCGGGGCGCGATGCGCCCCCGGCGGCGGCGGCCCCGGCGGCAACCATGGCAAACAGGCGCATGGCGTGGCGTCTGGTGGCGTGCATCGGGCCCTCCTCTCGGATAAGGCGCGAAGCCTACACGCCCGGGCCCCGCGCGGGGCGCAAAGCGCGACGATGTGCGGCACGATCCGCATCACGCATCCGAGACCGGCGCGGCGACGCAAGGGGGGGCTGGCAGCAGCCCCCCGCCCGCCCCTACAACGGCGCACAACCAGGGGAGAACAACCGTGAAGCTCTACTACTCGCCAGGCGCCTGCTCGCTCGGGATCCACATCATCCTGGAGGAGATCGGCAAGCCCTATGAGCTGTCGCTCGTCGCGCTGAAGGATGGGGCACAGCACAAGCCCGAATTCATCGCCGTGAACCCGAAGTCGAAAGTCCCGGCGCTCGACCGCGGCGATGGGCGGGTGCTGACCGAATTCCCGGTGATCGCGTACTGGCTCGGTCGCGCGAACCCCGGCGCCGGGCTGCTGCCCACCGACCTGGAAGGCGAGGTCCGCTGCCTGGAAGCGCTGGATTATGTCTGCGGCACGATCCACCCGCATGGCTTCACCCGCCAGTTCCGCCCCGGCAATTTTAGCTTCCGGGAGGAAGACCACCCGAAGTCGGTGGAGCTCGGCAAGCAGAACGCGGCGAAGTATTTCGACACGCTGCAGAAGGGCTGGCAGGGCGGCACCTGGATCCTGCCCTCCGGCTATTCCGTCGCCGATGCCGCGCTGTTCTTCGTGGAATACTGGGCGACGCGCCGGTCGGGCCTGACGCTGCCGCCCGCGCTCGACGCGCATCTCAAGTCGATGCTGGCGCGGCCGGCGGTGCAGCGCGCGCTGACGCAGGAAGGCCTCGCCCTGTGAGCGGGGCGCAGCCGATGGGCGGGTCAGCGGAGACACCGGTCCTCTGGACCTCGACCTTCACCTCGGGGACGCTCGCGCATCAGGTGGCGGCGGTCTCGGGCCTGGCCTTCGAGCTGCGCTTCATCTCGCTCCGCGCCGGCGACCACAAGAAGCCGGGCTACCTCGCCGTGAATCCGAAGGGGGAAGTGCCGGCGCTGCAATTGCCGGGTGGCGTCGTCGTCACCGAAGTGCCGGCGATCATCCAATGGTTCGCGGAAGCCGCACCGGACAGCGGCCTACTGCCGCGCGATCCGGCGCGGCGCATCAAGGGCATCGAGTGGCTGGCCTGGTGCCACTGGAGCATGGGCCGCCACTTCAACCCGTGCTTCGCCGCGATCCGCTTCGTCGATGGGGATGAAGCCGCCGCCACCGTGGTGCGCGCCGCGGCGCTGAAGCGCGTGCGCGCGGCGCTCGGCTTCGGAGAGGCCGCGCTGGTTGCCCATGGCGGCACGCTGCTGGGTACGGATGCGCCCTCGGCGCCGGATATCTTCCTGGCGACGCTCGGCAATTTCGCGGGCTTCCTGAAGCTCGATATCTCGGACCTGCCGGCGCTCGGCGCGCTGACGGCGCGGGTCATGGCCATGCCCGCGATCGCCGCCGCGACGGCGCGCGAGAAGGCACAAGGGTAGGAACACCGAAGATGCTGACCACAACCGCCTTCTGGTTCCTCCGGCACGGCGAGACCGACTGGAACGCGCAGGGCCTGTCCCAGGGCCGCACCGACATTCCGCTGAACGCGGTCGGCGTGATCCAGGCCGAACGCGCCGCACAGGCGCTCCGGACCGCGCGCATCGCGACCATCGTCGCCTCTCCGCTGGTCCGCGCGCGCCGCACGGCGGAGATCGTCGCGGCACCGCTCGGCCTGCCCATCTCCTTCGACCCCGACCTGGCCGAGGTGTGCTTCGGCGAACAGGAAGGCCAGCCGATGGGCGATTGGTACGATGACTGGATCGCCGGCAGCTACACGCCGGCCGATGCGGAATCCTTCCAGGAGCTGCTGGACCGCGCGGTGCGCGGCCTGAACCGCGCGCTGGCACAGCCCGCCCCGGTGCTGGTCGTGGCGCATGGCGCGCTATTCCGCGCACTGCGCCTCGCGCTGGGCCACGAGCCGAATGTCCGCACGCCGAACGCGCTGCCGATGCACATCACGCCGCCGCCGGATGGCGGCAAGGCCTGGGGCATCGCGCCGTCGGCCCTCACCTAGCCTTCCGCCGCGCGCTTCGCCTTTCGGCCGGGCGCGGTCCTGCGGTAGAAGGGGGTCGCATGCTGCGACTGACCGAACTCAAACTGCCGCTCGACCACCCGGATGGCGCGGTGGAAGCCGCGCTCTGCGCCCGCCTCGGGCTGCGGAAGCAGGATCTGCTGTCCTTCGCCGTGGCGCGGCGGGCCTGGGATGCGCGCAAGCGCTCCGCCATCGAACTCGTCTATTCGGTCGATTTCAGCGTGGCGGATGAAGCCGCGCTGCTGCGCCGCCATGCGCGCGATACGGTGCTGGCGCGCACCCTCGGCCCCGCGCCCGACACCAGCTATCGCCAAGTGGCGCGCGCGCCCGCCCATGTGCCGAAGCGCCCGGTGGTGATCGGCACCGGCCCCTGCGGCATCTTCGCCGCGCTGATCCTGGCCGAGATGGGCTTCCGCCCCATCATCCTGGAACGCGGCAAGGTGGTGCGGGAGCGCACCAAGGACACCTGGGCGCTGTGGCGGCGGAACGTGCTGACGCCCGAGAGCAATGTGCAATTCGGCGAAGGCGGGGCCGGCACCTTCTCCGACGGCAAGCTCTGGTCCGGGATCAAGGATCCGCAGCATCTGGGCCGCAAGGTCCTGACCGAATTCGTCGAGGCCGGCGCGCCGGAGGAGATCCTCTTCGTCGCCAAGCCGCATATCGGCACCTTCCGCCTGGTGCAGATGGTCGAAAGCATGCGCGCCAAGATCGAAGCGATGGGCGGCGAATATCGCTTCGGCACCAAGGCGGTCGATTTCGTCATCGAGACCGGCCGCGACGGCACCCGCCGCATGCGCGGCGTCGTCACGGAGGCCGGCGAGACGATCGAGACCGACCATGTCGTGCTCGCCATCGGCCATTCCTCCCGCGACACTTTCGCGCGGCTGCATGAGCGCGGCGTGTATGTCGAGGCCAAGCCCTTCTCCATCGGGGTGCGGATCGAGCATCCGCAATCCATCATCGACCGCGCTCGCTTCGGCGATTTCGCGGGCAACCCGATCCTGGGCGCGGCGGACTACAAGATCGTGCATCACGCCGCCAATGGCCGCGGCGTCTATTCCTTCTGCATGTGCCCGGGCGGCACCGTGGTCGCCGCCGCGAGCGAGCCGGGGCGGCTGGTGACGAATGGGATGAGCCAGTATTCGCGCGCCGAGCGCAACGCGAATGCCGGCATCGTGGTCGGCATCACGCCGGAGGTGGACTACCCCGGCCACCCGCTCGCCGGCATCGACTTCCAGCGGAAGTGGGAAGAAGCCGCCTTCGTCGCGGGCGGCGGCACCTATGCCGCGCCGGCGCAGCGCGTGGGCGATTTCCTGAAGGGGCGGCCTTCCACCGCGCTCGGCGCGGTCGTGCCGTCCTACAAGCCGGGCGTGACGCCGACCGATCTTGCGCTCTGCCTGCCGGATTTCGCGGTGTCCGCCATGCGGGAAGCGCTGCCCGCCTTCGGCCGGCAGATCCGCGGCTTCGACATGGAGGATGCGGTGATGACGGGCGTCGAAACGCGCACCTCCTCCCCCATCCGCATCCGCCGCGATGCCAGCTTCCGCAGCGTCAACACGCTCGGCCTCTATCCGGCCGGCGAAGGTGCCGGGTATGCGGGCGGCATCTTCTCGGCCGGTGTGGACGGGATCCGTGTGGCGGAAGCGGTCGGGCGCGACATGGCAGGCCTGGCGGAAGCGGCCTGAGCATCGTGCGGGATTTCGACGTCATCATCCTCGGCGCCGGCGCCGCCGGGCTGATGTGCGCCTTGCGCGCGGGCCAGCGGGGCAAGCGCGTGCTGCTGCTGGATCATGCGGAGGCGGCGGGGAAGAAGATCCTGATCAGCGGTGGCGGGCGCTGCAACTTCACCAACACCGGCTGCGTGCCGGATCGCTTCCTGTCGGCCAATCCGCATTTCGCGCGCTCCGCCCTCGCCCGCTACACGCAGCACGATTTCATCGCGCTGGTCCGCAAGCACCGCATCGCCTTCCATGAAAAGACGCTCGGCCAGCTGTTCTGCGATGGCTCGGCACGGGAGATCGTGGGGATGCTGCTGGCCGAATGCGCGGCGGCGCATGTCGATCTGCGCCTGAACCATCGCATCCTGGGCGTCACTCGCGCGGAGCGCTTCCGGGTGGAGACGGATCGCGGCAGCTTCGGCGCGGCATCCCTGGTGCTGGCGACGGGCGGGCTGTCCATCCCGAAGATGGGGGCGACGGGCCTGTCGCACGACATCGCGCGGCAATTCGGCCTGGCAATGGCCGAAGCACGCCCGGCGCTGGTGCCGCTGACCTTCGCGGACCAGGCGCTGGAGTTGATGCGCCCGCTATCGGGCCTCGCGCTGGACAGCATCGCGCGCTGCGGCCGCGCGGCCTTCCGGGAGGCGATGCTGTTCACCCATCGCGGATTGTCGGGTCCGGCGATCCTGCAGGCGTCCTCCTATTGGCGCGATGGCGAGGCGATCACGCTCGACCTGCTGCCGGAACGCGACGCGACCGCGCTGCTGCTGGCCGGCAAACGCGCGCGCCCGAAGGCCGAGCCGAAGACGGTGCTGTCCGAACTGGTTCCGCAACGGCTGGCCCAGTCGCTCGCCGCCGCCCATCTGCCGCCGCGCGTGATCGGGGAGGTCGGGGACAAGGACCTCACGCGGCTCGGCGCATTGCTGAAGGCGTGGCGCCTGACGCCCTCGGGCACCGAGGGTTATGCGAAGGCGGAGGTGACGCTCGGCGGCGTGGACACGACGGCGCTCGACCAGAAGACGATGATGGCGAAGACGGTGCCGGGCCTGTTCGTGATCGGGGAAGCGGTGGACGTCACCGGCTGGCTCGGCGGCTACAATTTCCAATGGGCGTGGTCGAGCGGCTGGGTGGCGGCGGACGCCGTGTGAGCCACACAGCGTGAGGCGCGGACCGGACGACCCACCCTCACCCCGACCCTCTCCCGCCCTGCGGGAGAGGGACAAGCAGGGTCACACGTTAAACCGGAACAGCAGGACGTCGCCGTCCTTGACGAGGTATTCCTTGCCCTCGACGCGCATCTTGCCGGCTTCCTTCGCGCCGCCTTCACCGCCCAGCGCGACATAGTCGTCATAGGCGATGGTCTCGGCGGCGATGAAGCCGCGTTCGAAATCGCCATGGATCACGCCCGCGGCGCCCGGCGCCTTTGTGCCCTTGGTGATCGTCCAGGCCCGCGCTTCCTTCGGCCCCACCGTGAAGTAGGTGAACAGCCCCAACAGGTCATGGCCCGCGCGGATGATGCGATCGAGGCCGCTATCCTCGAGACCGAGGGAAGCGAGGAATTCGGCGCGGTCAGCATCCGCCATCTGGCTGATTTCGGCCTCGATGGCCGCAGACACGATGACCGCCTTCGCCCCCTTGGCCTTCGCCATGGCGAAGACGGCAGCGCTATGCGCGTTGCCGGTGGCGGCCGAGGCTTCCTCGACATTACAGACATAGAGCACGGGCTTCGTGGTCATCAGCTGCAGCCGCGCGGCGTTGATTTCCTCGCCCTTCGGCACCGCCTCCCGCGCCGGCTTGCCGGCTTCAAGCGCGGCCTTCAGCGGTTCGATCAGCGCCATCTGCGCCACCGCTTCCTTGTCGCCGCCGCGCGCGCGCTTGGCCAGCGCCACGGCTCGCTTCTCCAGGCTGTCGAGATCGGCGAGCATCAGCTCTGTCTCGACCGTCTCGGCATCGCGGACCGGGTCGACATTGCCCTCGACATGGGTGATGTCGCCATCCTCGAAGCAGCGCAGCACATGGACGATCGCGTCCACTTCCCGGATATTGGCCAGGAACTGGTTGCCGAGCCCCTCACCCTTCGACGCGCCGCGCACCAGGCCCGCGATGTCCACGAATTCCAGGCTGGTCGGGACGATCTTCTGGCTCTTGCCGATCTTCGCCAGCACATCGAGCCGCGGGTCGGGCACGCCGACGCGGCCCACATTCGGCTCGATCGTGCAGAAGGGATAATTCGCGGCCTGCGCGGCGGCGGTCTGCGTCAGCGCGTTGAACAGGGTGGATTTGCCGACATTCGGCAGGCCCACGATGCCGCAGTTGAAACCCATGATATCTCAGCCCGTGCTGTCGGCCGCGAGCAGGTCACAAAGCTCGGCGGCGAGGGTGGAGGCGGCGATGCGCGCGGCGGCGTCATCGGTGCGGAAATCGAGCGCGGCCGCACGCAGCAGCGGCGCGATGGTGGCAGCCGGCAGGCCGGCGCGCTTCGCGGCATCGGCCAAGCGCGGCGCGAGGTCGCGCGGCGGTTGGCGCACGCCCAGCATCGCGGCGGCATCGAGTGCGAGCGCCGCGCGCGACGCGGCTTCCCCGCCCGCATGGGCGGCCAGCCGGGCGCGGCGCACATCGCCGCCCCCATCGGGGCCGGGCGCGGTCGCGGCGCGCAGCGCGGCGGCGGCCTGGGCCAGCGCCTGGGCTTCCCGCACCAGGCCAGCGGCCAGCGCGGCCGCGCCATTGGCGATATCCTCGGGGCCAGGGCCGTGGCCCATATCGCCGAAGCTGTCCTCGTAGACGCTATCGCCCATCGGTTCAGCCCTCCTGCGCCTGCGTCAGCAAGGCGACGCGCGTCATGAAATCCTCGGCCTTGCCGGCGGCGAGCAGCGGCGCGGCATCCGCCACCGCGTCCAGCACCGGATCGAGCCAGGTGTCCACCTTGGCGAAGTTGCCCAGCACATGGCCCGTCACGCGGTCCTTGTGGCCGGGATGGCCGATGCCCAGCCGCACGCGGCCGAAATCGGGTGTGGCCAGGGCGCGCTGCATGTCGCGCAACCCGTTATGGCCCGCCGTGCCGCCGCCCTTCTTCACCCGAACCTTGCCGGGCGCCAGATCGAGCTCGTCATGGAAGGCCCAGATCGCGGCGGGCGCGATCTTGTGGAAGCTTGCGGCCTGCTGCACCGCATCGCCGGAGGCGTTCATATAGGTCAGCGGCTTTAGCGCGAGCACCTTCGTGCCGCCGACGCTGCCCTCCGCCACCTCCCCCCGGAATCGCTTGCGCCACGGCGAGAAGCCGTGGCGCAGCGCGATCGCGTCGAGGGCCATGAAGCCGATATTGTGCCGCTGCTTGGCGTGTTCCGGGCCGGGATTGCCCAGCCCCACCCACAGCAGCACGATACCGACCCCCTGGCGCGGAGCTTACTTCTTCTTCGCCGGCGCGGCGGGCTTCGCCGCAGCGGCGGCGGCCGGCTTGGCGGCAGCCTTGCCCTTGCCCTTCGCGGGTTCCGCCGCTGCGACAGGGGCGGCCTCGGCCTCCACGATCGGGGCGGCGATGGACGCCACCATGAAGTCGCGGCCGACGATGCCCGGGCGGGCGCCGAAATGGTCCTTGATCGAGGACCAGCGCAGGTTGTCGCCGATCTTCGCGGCGCCGAGGTCGATCTCCAGCTTCTCCGGCACCTTGTCCGGCTCGGCCAGCACTTCGACCTCACGGCGGACGACATTCAGCATGCCGCCAGTCTTCAGGCCCGGCGAGGTGTCCTCGTTCAGGAACACCACGGGCACGCGGATGCGGATGCGCGCGCCGGGGGCCAGGCGCTGGAAATCCACATGGATGGGCCGGTCGGTGACCGGGTCGAACTGGACATCGCGCATGATGGTGCGCTCCGTCGGGCCGTCGGTGACCGCCACCTCATAGAGGTGCGACTGCCAGCCGCCCTTGGTCAGTTCCTTGATGATGACGCGGGGGTCGAGCGCAATCAGCGTCGCCTCCTGCTTCGCGCCATAGACAACACCGGGGACCAAACCCCCACGCCGGGTCGCGCGCGCCGCCCCCTTACCGGCACGCTCGCGCGCCACGGCCTCGATCCGAACAGTCTGGACCATCGCCAGGCTCCTTATTGCGAGTTGTGCAGAACATCCGCTGCGCCGCGCGCAGGGATGCGAACGCCGGCCTCCAGGGGTGCCAGCGCGGGGCAGCGGGTAGCGGAAGGGCGGGACGGATGCAAGGGCTGGCGCACCAAAGGCGCCTTCCCCGCCACGTTGACAGGTCGTGACCGCGGGCCTGTCATCCCCCGCCCGACGACAGATGATGACCGGAGATATGGCGTGACCTTCCTGCCCGTGAAGCCGCTGGACCCGCAGGCCCCGCAGCGACGGATCGCCTATGATCCGGCGAAATCCCTTCTCCGCCCCTTCGCGCCGCACCTGCCGGGCTTCCGCAGCGGCGCCTCCTCTCCCCGCGCGCTGCTCGAGGATTGCGTCGCGACCATCGCGCGGGACGAGCCCGCCCTCTCGGCCTTCGTGGTGCAGGACCTGGACGGCGCCCGCCGCGCGGCCGATGCCGCCAGCGCCCGCTGGAAGGCCGGCAGCCCGCTGTCGCCGGTGGACGGCATGCCGATCGTGGTCAAGGACATGATCGAGACCGCCGACCTGCCGACCCAGATGAACAACCCGATCTATGACGGCTGGGTGGCGCGGCGCGACGCGGCCGGGGTGCTGGGGCTGCGGCAGGCCGGGGCGGTGATCCTGGGCAAGACGGTCACGACGGAATTCGCCATCAGCAATTCGGGGCCGACCCGCAGCCCCTATGACACCTCCCGCTCCCCGGGCGGGTCGTCCTCGGGCTCCGCGGCGGCGGTTGGGGCGGGGATGGCGAGCCTCGGCCTCGGTACCCAGACCCATGCCTCCACCCTGCGCCCGGCCAGCTTCTGCGGCGCCTATGCGCTGAAGGCGACGCATGGCGCGCTGAATGCCGGCGGGATGGCCCCGCTCTCACCCACCCTGGACCATCTCGGCCTGATCGGCGCGAGCCTGGAGGATGTCTGGGCGGCCGGCATCGCGATCAGCCGCAGCACCGGCGGCACGCCCCCGCATCCGGGGATGGCGGGGCCGGAAACCATGCCCGCCGCGCGCAAGCCCGCCACCCTCGTCCGGCTGGCGACGCTGGGCTGGGCGGAGACGCCGGAGACATCCCAGGCCGCATTCGAGGGCGCGATCTCCAGCCTCGCCGCCGCCGGGGTGAAGATCCTGGATGCATCCAACGACGCCGAGGTCGCGGCGCTGGAAGCCGTGCTGCGCGGGATCGAGGGCTGGTCGATGGACATCCTGGCCTGGGAAGCGCGCTGGCCGCTCGCCGCCTATCGCGCCCATGGGCCGGAGATGGTCGGCGCGCGCATCCATGACCTGCTGAAGCGGGCGGAGGGGATGACCACGGCCACCTATGTCGCCGCCGTCGCCGCGCGCCAGGCGCTGCGCGACCGGGTCGCGGCCTTCGCGGGCCGGGTGGATGGCTTCGTGATGCTGTCCTCGAGCGGCCCGGCGGTGCAGGACCATGCCTGGACCGGCTCCCGCCACTATCCGACGCCCTGGACCCTGGTCGCCGGCCCCGCCTTCTCCCTGCCCGTGCTGGCGGCGGAGGAATTGCCGCTAGGCCTGCAAGTGGCAGGCTTCATCGACACCGATGCCGAGACCTGCGCGGTCTCGGCCTTCGTCCGCGACACGCTGCTGCCGCGCTGAGATAGGGGAAAGAATCCAATGCTGCGTCGTCGTCACCTGCTGGCCGCCGCGCCGGCCCTGCTCGCCGCGCCGGCGGTCCACGCCCAGGGCGCGGGCTTCCCGAACCGCACCATCCGCCTGCTGGTCGGCTTCGCGCCCGGCGGCACCACCGATGTCGCCGCACGGCTGCTGGCGCCGCGCCTGCAGGCGGCGCTCGGCCAGACGGTGGTGGTGGAGAACCGCGCCGGCGCCGGCAGCAACATCGCAACGGAAGCCGTCACCCGCGCGGCGCCGGATGGCTACACGCTGCTGCTCGGCACGATCGGCGGGCTGGCGGTGAACCCGACGCTCTACGGCAACCTGCCCTTCGACCCGCTGACGGACCTGACGGCGATCACGCGGGTCGCGATGATCCTGAACGTGCTGGCGGTGCCGGCCGACCGCCCCTGGCGCAATGTGGCGGAATTGATGGCCGCCGCCCGTGCGCGGCCGCTGTCCTTCGGCTCCTCCGGCGTCGGCGGGGCGGGGCACCTGGCGGGCGAGCAGTTCAACATGATCGGGGGGATGCAGAACACGCATATTCCCTATCGGGGCGGCGGGCCGCTGATCGCGGACCTCATCACCGGGCAGTTCGACTTCGCCTTCACCCCGTCCTCCGGCGCGCGGCCGCAGGCGGAGGCGGGGCGCGTGCGCATCCTGGCGGTGGCCACCGCCGTGCCGAGCCCGCTGCTGCCCGGCGTGCCGCCGGTGGCGGAGACGCCCGGCCTCGCGGGCTTCGACGCGCAGGACTGGTCCACGCTGATGGCCCCGCGTGGGCTGCCGGCGCCGATCCTGGCCATACTGCACCGCGCCGCAGCCACGGCGCTGGCCGAAGCCGAGGTGGTCCAGGCCCTCGCCCAGCGCGGGATGGAAGCAACGCCCTCCTCGCCCGAGGAGTGCGCCGCCTTCATCCGCAGCGAGACGGCGAAATGGGCGCCGATCGTCCGCGCATCCGGCGCGCGGCCGGATTGATCGGCCGGCCTACCCCTTCACATTGCGTGGGCGGCGCGGCTCAGGCATAGCCGCCCGCGCATGTCCGATGCTGCGCCTCAGGCTGGGGAATGGGCCGACCTGCTCGCCGCGCGGGCGGGCGGGGATGTGCCCGTATCGCCGCTCGGGGCCTTGTTCGGGCCTGTACTTGCGCCGTCCCAGGCGGCGGATGGCTGCGTCGTGATCGGGCGGCTGGCGCAGACGCTGGATGGGCGGATCGCCGCTGCCAACGGATCGAGCCAATGGATCGGCGGGCGCGGCGACATCCTGCACACCCACCGGCTGCGCGCCCTGTGCGACGTGGTGCTGGTCGGCGCCGGCACGGTGCGGCACGACGATCCGCGGCTGACGACACGGGAGGCCCCGGGGCCGAACCCGGTGCGCGTCATCCTGGATGCCAACAGGCGCCTGCCCGCCAGCTATCGCGTCTTCACCGATGGCGCCGCGCCGACCCTGCTGGTCACGGCCATCGAAGGTCCCGCGACGCAAGGGCAGGCGGAGGTGCTGCGCGTGCCGGCGGGGGATGGCGGGCTCGACCTGCCGGCGCTGCTGCGCGCCCTGGCGCAACGCGGGCTGCGGCGGATCTTCGTGGAGGGTGGGGGACAGACGGTCTCCGCCTTCCTCGCCGCCGGCTGCCTCGACCGGCTGCACATGACCGTCGCGCCGGTGATCCTCGGCTCCGGCATCCCGGCCTTCACCCTGCCGGGCGCGACCAGCATCGCCGATGGGCTGCGCTTCGCCTGGACGGTCCATCCGCTCGGCGACGATATCCTGTGCGACATCGTGCTGGGCCGCACGGTGCCAAAGCTATGCCGGGCGCCACGCGAAGGAACGACCAAGCCATGAAGGCGCGCGCGCTCTGGACCGTGGCACCCGGCGTGGCGGAGATCCGAGACCACACATTGCCCCCGCCCGCCGAGGGGCAGGCGCTGGTGGTCACACGCGCCACCGGCATCTCCCGCGGGACGGAACGGCTGGTCTTCACCGGCCGCGTGCCCGAAAGCCAATGGCCGGCGATGCGCGCCCCGCTTCAGTACGGGGAGTTCCCCTTTCCCGTCTCCTATGGCTACGCGGCCGTCGGCGATGTGCGCGAAGGGCCGGACGCGCTGCGGGGACAGCGCGTCTTCTGCCTGCATCCGCATCACGACGCCTTCATCGCCCCGGCGGCCATGTGCATCCCCGTACCGGATGCCGTGCCGGATCGTCGCGCCGTGTTGGCGGCGAATATGGAAACGGCGGTGAATGTGCTGTGGGATGCGCGGCCGCTGGTGGGCGAACGCGCCCTGGTGGTCGGCGCGGGCGTCGTCGGTCTGCTCACGGCCTTCCTGCTGGCGCGGGTGCCGGGCGTCGATCTGCATGTCTGCGACCTCGACCCGTCGCGCCGCGCCATCGTCGAATCCTTCGGCGCGCGCTTCTGCGCGCCCACCGACGCACCGCCGGATCGCGACCTGGTCGTGCATGCCTCGGCGAGCGCGGAGGGGCTGAACCTCGCACTCTCCCGCTGCGGCTTCGAAGGCCGGATCATCGAGGCGTCCTGGTTCGGCGACCGCGCCTGCGCGCTGCCGCTGGGCGAGGCCTTCCACGCCAAGCGGCTTTCGCTGATCTCGACCCAGGTGGGCGCGGTGGCGCCCGCGATGCGCGGGCGGCGGACGCATGGGGACAGGCTGGCGCTGGCGCTCGGCCTGCTGGCCGATCCGCGCCTGGATGCGCTGGTGGGGCCCGAAATCCCCTTCGACCAATTGCCCGCGCGGATCGGCGCGGCGCTGCTGCCGGACCCCGGCGCGCCCCAGCCCCTCTGCCCGATCGTCACCTATATATAGAAGCGAGTCCGAACCGATGTTCAGCCTGACCGTCGTCGACCACATCATGATCGCCCACAGCTTCCGCGGCGAGGAATTCGGCCCCGCGCAGCGGCTGCACGGCGCGACCTTCGTCGTGGAGGCGGAGTTCCGCGCGCCCCAACTCGACCACCTGCACCTGCTGATCGATATCGGGCTGGCCAAGGACTTCCTGCGCGCCACGCTCGCGCCGATCGACTACCGCAACCTGGATGCGGAGCCGGTCTTCGCGGGGAAGAACACCACCACCGAATATCTCTGCCTGCACATCCAGCAGGCACTCGCCGCCGCCTGCCGCGACGGGCGGCTGGGCGATGGCGGCAAGGCGGTGACCGGCATCAAGGTGCTGCTGCGCGAAAGCCACATCGCCTGGGCCGCCTTCGAAGGCCCGGTCTGAGCCCCGCCATGCGGATCGCGCTGCTCGTCCCCGGCCCCTTCGAGACCATCTCCGGCGGCTATATCTATGACCGCCGGCTGGTCGCGGGGCTGCGCGCCAATGGGCATGCGGTGGAGGTGGTGGAACTCGCCGGCCGCCACCCGCTGCCGGACGCCGCCGCGACCGCCGCCGCGCGCGCGGCGCTGGACGCCACCCCTGCGGGCACGCGCCTCGTCATCGACGGGCTCGGCCTGCCCGCCTTCGCGCCCTTCGCGGAAGAACTCGCCGCGCGCGGGGCCATCGGGCTGATCCACCACCCGACCGCGAATGAACATGGCAATCCCGGCCCGATGCGAGAGGAACTTCGCGCCATCGAGGCCGCGCTGTTCCCCCGCCTCGCCCGGCTGGTGGCGACCAGCAAGCTGACCGCGCGCCGCCTGCCGGAGGATTTCGGCGCCGATCCCGCCCGCATCGGCGTGGTTGAACCCGGCACCGATCCCGCGCCGCGCAGCCCCGGCAACGCGGGAGGCTGCGCGATCCTCGCGCTCGGGTCCCTGATCCCGCGCAAGGGGCATGATGTGCTGATGCGCGCGCTGGCGACGCTGTTCGACCTCGACTGGACGTTGACCATCGCGGGCGCCGCGCGCGACCCGGTCTATGGCCATGGGCTGGCCGCACTCGCCGAGGAACTCGGCATCGCCCAGCGCGTGACCTTCGCCGGCGAAGTGGACGGCGCCGCGCTGGATGCGCTGTGGCAGGGGGCGGATGCCTTCGCGCTGGCATCCCATTGGGAAGGCTATGGCATGGCGGTGGCCGAGGCGCTGGCGCGCGGCCTGCCGGTCGGCGTCACCGCCGGCGGCGCGCTGGCCGATTTGGTGCCGGTCGAAGCCGGCATCGTCTCGCCCCCCGGCGACCATGTCTCGCTCGGCAAGGCGATGCGGCGCATCGTCTTCGACCGGGACCTGCGCGCGGAGATGGCGGACGCCGCATGGGCCGCAGGCCAGAAGCTGCCGCGCTGGGAAGACCGCGCGGCGGCCTTCGCCCTTGAGATCGGAACCGCATGATGGCCGAAAGCTTCGATGGCGACTGGCTCGACCTGCGCGAGCCCTTCGATGCGGCGTCGCGCGATGCGGGGCTGGCCACGATCCTATCGGCCATCCTGCCGGCGCGGCCGCGCATCCTGGATCTCGGCGCGGGCACGGGTTCGCTGCTGCGCTGGCTCGGCAACTATATCGGGCGGGCGCAGGCCTGGTCGCTGGTGGATGCCGATCCCGAGCTGATCGACCGCGCCTTCGACACGACCGCGGAACGCGCCGCCGGGGCCGGCTGGGGCGTCACCTGGCCGAACCGGAAGACGCTGCTGGTGCACAGCCCGCGCGGCGCCTGGCGGGTCGAAGGGTTGCTCGCCGACCTTCGGGAAGCGCCCGATAATCTGCCGCTACACCAGGTGGATGCGGTGGTGAACACCGCGCTCTGCGACCTGGTGAGCGAGGCCTGGGTGGAGCGCGTCGCCGCCGCCTGCGCCGAACACGCTTTGCCCTTCTACGCCGCGCTGAACGTGACGGGCCGGGAGCGCTTCACGCCCGCGCATCGCGCCGATGCGCTGGTGGCGCGCGGCTTCGCGCGGGACCAGCTTCGCGACAAGGGCTTCGGCGGCCTCGCGCTGGGCGCCCGCGCGCCGCGCGTACTGGCGGAGGCCTTCCGCGCGCATGGCTACACCGTGATGCAGGCGCCGAGCGACTGGCTGGTGCGGACGCGCCCCATCTCCCCGCCCGTTGCGGATTTCGCGACCGAACTTGTCACCGGCATGGCCGGCGCGGCCGGCGCCTGGGAACGGCGCCACCGCATCGCGCTGCGCGACTGGGCGCGGGACCGCACCGACCAGGCGCTGGACGGGCGGCTCGGCTTCCGCATCGGCCATGCCGACATCCTCTGCCTGCCGCCTGGAAAGGAACCCGGCTGATGCCCCTGCTGCTCGGCTGCATCGCGGATGATTTCACCGGCGCGACCGACCTCGCTTCCATGCTGGTGAAGAACGGCATGGCGACGGTGCAGGTGATCGGCGTCCCGACCGGGCCATTGCCGGAAGCGGATGCGATCGTCGTCGCGCTGAAGTCACGCACGGCGCCGGTGGCGCAGGCGGTGGCGGAGAGCCTGGCGGCGGCGGATGCGCTGATCGCCGCCGGGGCGCGGCAGATCTTCTTCAAATACTGCTCCACCTTCGACAGCACGGATGCGGGCAATATCGGCCCCATCGCGGATGCGCTGCTGAAGCGGCTGGGTGCAGGCTTCGCCATCGCCTGCCCCGCCTTCCCGGCCAATGGGCGCAGCATCTACCAGGGGCATCTGTTCGTCGGGCAGAAGCTGCTGAGCGAATCGGGCATGGAAAACCACCCGCTGACGCCGATGACGGACCCCGATCTGGTGCGCGTTCTCGGGCGCCAGACCGATGGCGGCGTCGGCCTCATCCCCTTCGCGGTGGTGGATCAGGGCGAGGCCGCGATCCGGCGGGAGGTCACGCGCCTGACCGATGCCGGCCGGCGCTATGCCATCGTGGACGCGGTCGATGACCAGCATCTGCACGCCATCGGCGCGGCCTGCGCCGGGCATGCGCTGATCACCGGCGGATCGGGCGTGGCGATGGGTCTGCCGGAAAACTTCCGCAATTCCGGCCTGCTGCCCATCCGCAGCGACGCGGCGACGCTGCCGGCGGAAGGCGGGCTCTGCGCGGTGGTCGCGGGGTCGTGTTCCCGCGCGACGCTCGGGCAGATCGGTTTCTCCCGAGATCATGTGCCGGTGCTGGAGCTGGACGCGCTGGCCACGCCCGATGCCGCCGCGCTCGCCGCGCAGGCACTGGCCTGGGTGGAGGGCAAGCTGAATGCCACGCGGCCCGTCGTCATCGCGGCCAGCGCGCCGCCGGAGAAGGTGGCGGCCTTGCAGGCGACGCTCGGCCGCGAGGCTGCTGGCGCGCTGGTGGAACACGCGATGGCCGCGATCGCGGCGGGCCTTGTCGCGCGCGGCGTGAAGCGCTTGGTGGTCGCGGGCGGGGAGACATCCGGCGCAGTGGCGCAGCGGCTTGGCGTCACATCGCTCCGCATCGGGGCGGAGATCGATCCCGGCGTGCCCTGGACCTATGCGGAGCCTGCCGCGATCCACCTGGCGCTGAAATCCGGCAATTTCGGCGCGCGCGACTTCTTCCTGAAGGCCTTCGAATCCCCCGCCGGCGGCGCAGGGGGCTGACCGGCATGGCGCAGGTCAGCGAAGCGGCGGCGCGAGAGGAATTGGCGCTGCTCGCGAAGTCGCTGTTCGACCGCGGCTATTCGGTCGGCACGGCGGGCAACATCTCGGTCCGGCTGGCCGATGGCTACCTGATGACGCCGACCAATTCCTGCCTCGGTCGGCTCGATCCCGGCCGGATCAGCAAGCTGGCGGCGGATTGGTCTCATGTGTCGGGCGACAAGCCGTCGAAGGAGGTCTTCCTGCATCGCGCCGTGCTGACGGCGCGGCCGGAGGCCGGCGCGGTGGTGCACCTGCATTCCACCCACGCCACCGCCATCAGCTGCCTCGCGCCGGAAGGCGGGGATGCGGAGATCCCGCCGCTGACGCCCTATTTCGTCATGCGGATCGGGCGGCGGCTGCCCTGCGTCGCCTATTACCGGCCGGGCGATGCGGCGATGGAGCCCGCGGTGCATGCCGCCGCCCTGGCGGCAAAGGCGCTGCTGCTGGCCAATCACGGGCCGGTGGTGAGCGGGGCGACGCTGACCGAGGCGGTGCATGCCAGCGAGGAGCTGGAGGAAGCGGCACGCCTCGCGCTGCTGCTGCGCGACGTGCCGGGCGTCCGGCGGCTGACGCCAGGGCAGGTGGACGACCTGCTGCAGACCTTCGGCTGACCGCTACAGCGACGCGGCGGGGTCGAGGCGGATGACATAGCTCCGCCAATCGGCCCGGGCGGCGATACGCTCATAGAGCGCGATGGCGCCGGCATCGGCTTCCGGCACGATCCAGCGCAGATGCGACCAGCCCCGCGCGCGGCCTAGCGTCGCGGCCTCCGCGATCAGCGCGCGGGCGATGCCCTGCCCGCGCGAGGCGGGATGGACGAAGAGATCGTCGAGCAAGCCGCAGCTTCGCGCGAAGACGATCTCCGGCAGGTCGAAGATCACGGCGAAGCCGCAGGGCACCCCCGCCGCATCTTCGGCGACCAGGACCTCGGCGGCGGGATGCGAGGCCAGCAGCGCGGCCTGGGCCTCCGGCGCGGCGGGACGGTGGCCGGCCAGCGTCGCGCGCATCTCCTCGGCATAGGCCGCAAGCAGCGGCCCCAGGCGATGGCGCTCATCGCGCGGCAGGGGGCGGATCGAGACGGGCATGCGAAGAAGATAGGGCACTCAGGCGGCCGGCAAAGCCGGCCGAGGCACCCATAGAAGCGCAAAGGGCGCCACCCTTGCGGGTGACGCCCTCGACGCCGGGATCGGTCGTCAGATCAGGTCGCGGAGTCGGTCGTCGGCGCCGGAGCGGCAGCCGCGGCAGCCTTCTTCGCGGCGCGCGTGGCCGCGCCACGCTTCGCGGCCTCGGAACGGGCCGAGGTGGCCTTCTTCGGCGCGGCCTTCGGAGCGGCCTTCTTGGCGGCCGGCTTCTTGGCGGCGGCCTTCTTCGGCGCGGCCTTCTTCACGGCAGCCTTCTTCGGCGCGGCCTTCTTGGCGACGGCCTTCTTGGCGGCGGCCTTCTTCGGCGCGGCCTTCTTGGCAGCCGGCTTCTTGGCGGCGGCCTTCTTCGGCGCGGCCTTCTTCACGGCAGCCTTCTTCGGCGCG
>JBIIRI010000142.1:0-9524 GCA_044341625.1 Roseomonas sp. | reverse complement strand
ACGGCGATCGGCGGCGAGAAGGGGGTCGCCCTCCGGCAGCCGGGCCAGCACCAGGCGGGCGATGTCGGCGCCGGCGGGCATCTGGAAATAGGCGTTGGCGCCTTCGGGGATGCGTTCCAGCAGCCCCGCCTCCACCAGCAGGCGCAGATGCCGCGACAGGCGCGGCTGGGACTGGCCGAGCACGGAACAGAGATCGGTCACGCACAACGGGTGCCGGGCGCAGAGCGCCAGCAACCTCAGGCGCGTCGGCTCCGCGGCCGCGCGCAGCTGCGCGAGAAGCTGTTCCATCATCGTTCCTTCGATGAGCTTGTAAATGCCATAAAGATATCCTTATGTCTAGCACATGCCCTGGTCGCTCGATGCCCGCATCCCGATCGTGATGGTCGCCGATCCGGCGGCGCTGGCGGCCGCGCTGGACGCCGCGCTGGCCGGCGGCCGGCCCGCTGCCCTGCTGCTGGGCCCCGCGCCGGCGGGGGCCTCGCGGCCAGACGCCCCGCCGCCCGGCGCCGTCGCGCTGGCCCGCTTCGACCTCTCGGCCGCCGCCCATGCGGCGGCCTGCGCCTGCTGCGCCGGGCGGGGTCCGGCGGCGGCGGCGCTCGACCGGCTGTTCCAGGCGCGGGTTCGCACGACCTGCCCCTGGTTCGAACAGGTGATCGCCCTGGCCGAGACGCCAGAGGCACGCACGGAGATCGAGGCCGCGCTGGCCGGCGACGCGGTGACGGTGGCGCGATTCCGGGCGGGGTGATCCCGCGTCAGCGTGCCCGGCCGCTTTACGCACCCCCTATCGCCTTGTCATAAGGGGAGTAATCGGGCTGCGCCGGTCTGGCGCGGCCCGCAACGTGCTTCAGGGAGGGCAAGAATGAATAACGACACCATACGCGGGCTTCTGGGCCGTCGGACCCTTTTGGGCGGCGCGGCGGGTCTGGGTGCCGCTTCCCTTGGCGCAGCACCGGCCTCTGCCCAGCGTGCCGTGGATTTCTCCGGCCGCACCATCGAATGGAATGTCCCCTTCGCCGAAGGCGGCGGCAGCGATGTCTGGGCCCGTTTCATGGCGCCCTACCTGGCCCGCTACCTGCCGGGGCGGCCGAATGTGGTCATCCGCAACACCCCGGGCGGCGGGTCCATTACCGGCACCAATGACTTCTTCCTGCGGGCGCGGAACGACGGCTCGACCTTCATCGGCACCTCCGGCTCCACGCAGTTCCCCTTCCTGCTGGGCGATCCGCGGGTGCGCTACGACTACGCCCAGATGGCGCCCGTGCTGGTCTCGCCCACCGGCGGCGTGGTCTATCTGCCGGCGCGCTTCAACGTCGCCAACGCCTCCGAACTCGGCAAGGTGCGCGGCCAGCAGCTGGTCTATGCCAGCCAGGGCGCGACCTCGCTCGACCTCGTGCCGATGCTGGCCTTCGTCGTGCTCGGCCTGAATGTGCGCCATGTCTTCGGCATGCGCGGCCGTGGCGAAGGCCGCCTCGCGCTCGAGCGTGGGGAGGCGACGATCGACTACCAGACCTCCTCCGCCTACCTCACCCAGGTGCGGCCGATGATCCAGGCGGGCAATGCGGTGCCGCTGTTCTCCTGGGGCGTGCTGGACGCCCAGGGCAATGTGGCGCGCGACCCGTCCTTCCCCGAGCTGCCGCATTTCGTCGAGGCGTATGAGATGCTGCACGGCCGCAAGCCGTCGGGCGTCGAGTTCAACGCCTATCTGGCCTTCTTCGGTTCGGGCTTCGCCGCCCAGAAGCCGGCCATGCTGCCGCGCGGCACGGCGCCCGAGATCGTCGCCACCTATCGCCGCGCCTTCGCCCAGGCGGTCGCCGACCCCGAGCTGCAGGCCAAGAAGGGCGAGGTGCTGGGCGATTACGAACAGGCGGTGGGCGACAACATCCAGCGCCTGTACGAGGTCGCGACGACCATCGACCCCGATGCCCGCGCCTGGGTCCGCAACTACCTGGCGACCAACCACAACACGCGTTTCTGAACTGGGCTGGGCCGCCGGCGCCGCCGGCGGCCGCCCTTTGAGCGAGAAAGGCTGAGCCATGGTCCGGATTGGAAGGCGCGCGCTGCTGGGCGCCGCCGCGATGGGTGTCGCCACTTCGGGCCGCGCGCAGGCGCAGCTGTCCTTCGCCGGGCGGACCATCGAATTCGTCATCCCCTTCGCGGAAGCGGGCGGCAGCGATGTGTGGGCGCGGTTCTTCGCGCCGGCGCTGTCGAAGCACCTGCCGGGCAATCCCAATGTGATCGTCCGCAACATCCCCGGCGGCGGGTCCATCACCGGCGCCAATGAATGGGCGCAGCGCGCGCGGCCGGATGGGTCGAGCTTCTTCGGCCCCTCCGCCTCCACCCACCTGCCCTATCTGCTGGGCGACCGGCGCGTGCGCTACGACTACACGAAGTGGACGCCGCTGATCGTCTCCCCCACCGGGGGCGTGGTCTATGTCTCCTCCCGCACCGGCATCACGCGCGGGGACCAGATCGCGCAGCTGCGCGGGCGGGAACTGGTCTTCCCGAGCCAGGGTGCCACGGGGCTCGACATCGTGCCGATCCTGGCGCTGCACCTGCTCGGGCTGAACACGCGCTATGTCTACGGCATGCGCGGGCGCGGGGAGGCGCGGATCGCGGTGGAACGCGGCGATGCGAATGCCGACCACCAGACCACGGCGGCCTGGCTGACCCAGATGGTGCCGATGGTGCGCGCCGGGGCGGCGGTGCCGCTGTTCTCCTACGGCGTGCCGGACGCGCAGGGCAACATCCAGCGCGACCCTTCCTTCCCCGAGATCCCGACCTTCGAGGAAGCCTTCCGCCTGATGCATGGCCGCGCGCCGGACGGGCCGGGCTATGCCGCCTATCGCGCCTGTTCGGTCGCCGCCTTCGCGGGGCAGAAGCCGGCGGTGATGCTGAAGGACACGCCCGCGCCGATCCTCGCCGCCTTCCGCAAGGCCTTCGAGGATGCGGTGAAGGACCCCGACGTGATCGCGCGGCGCGGCGACATCCTGGGCGACTACCCGCAGGCGGTCGGCCCGGCGGCGGACGCGCTCTACGCCACCGCCACCACCATCTCGTCCGAAGCGCGGGATTGGGTGCGGAACTTCCTGACGACGCAGCACAACGTCCGCTTCTGAAACCGGGGGCGCCCCCCTCCTCCTCCCCCGGCGCCCCCGCCCGAAGGCAAAACCGCCATGCTCGACCTGATGCTGTCCACGCTCGTCGGCCTGCTGACCGTCGACCGCATGATGTTCATGATGATTGGCGTCACGGTCGGCATCTTCATCGGCGTGCTGCCCGGGCTGGGGGGCATCGCCGGCCTGTCGCTGATGCTGCCCTTCGTCTACGGGATGGAGCCGATCGCGGCGGTCGCGATGCTGATCGGCCTGCTCGCGGTGGTGCCGACGGCCGACACCTTCTCCTCCGTGCTGATGGGCATCTCGGGCGGATCCTCGGCGCAGGCGACGGTGGTGGACGGCTTCCCGATGGCCAAGCGCGGGGAAGCCGCGCGCGCGCTGTCGGCCGCCTTCTTCGCCTCCATGATCGGCGGGCTGTTCGGCGCGCTGGTGCTGACGGGCACGGTGATCGTCGCGCGGCCGCTGATCCTGTCCTTCGGCTCGGCCGAGCTGTTCATGCTGACGCTGTTCGGCCTGTCCACGGTGGCGGCGCTATCGGGCGGCAACCTGGCAAAGGGCATCGCGGCGGCGTCCCTCGGCCTGGTCTTCGGCATGGTCGGCGCGGCGCCGGCCACCGGCGAATACCGGCTCGATTTCGACATGCTCTATCTGTCGGACGGGTTGCAGCTGACCATCGTCGGCCTCGCGGTCTTCGCGCTGCCGGAGATGTTCGACCTGCTGCGCGGCGGCGGATCCATCGCGCAGGGGCAGCGGCTGGGCCGCGGCTGGCTCCAGGGCCTGCGCGACACGCTGGCGGCGCGCTGGCTGGTGCTGCGCTGTTCCGTCATCGGCTCGGTGGTCGGAATCGTGCCCGGCATCGGCAACAGCGTGGTGCCGTGGTTGTCCTACACCCACGCCGTGCAGACGACGAAGGACAAGTCGCAATTCGGCAAGGGAGAGCCGCGCGGCGTGATCGGCCCGGAATCGGCCAACAACGCGACGCTCGGCGGCGACCTGATGCCGACCCTGATGTTCGGCATCCCGGGCTCGGGTTCGATGGCGCTGTTCCTGGCGGGGATGGTGCTGCTCGGGCTGCAGCCGGGTCCGGCGATGGCGGACCGGCACCTGGATGTCACCTATACGATCATCTGGTCGCTCGCGATCGCCAATGTGATCGGCACCGCGCTGTGCATCGTGCTGGCGCCGCAGATCGCGCGGCTGACCTTCGTGCGCTACGTGCTGGTCGCGCCCTTCATGATGCTGATCATCACCTTCGCCGCCTTCCAGGCCACGCGCAGCTTCTCTGACCTTCTGGCGCTGCTCGTGCTCGGCGTGCTCGGCATGTTCCTCCGCCGCTTCGGCTGGTCGCGCGCGGCCTTCCTGATCGGCTTCGTGCTGTCCACGGACACCGAACGCTACCTGTACCAGGCGGTGCAGTTCCAGGGCGCGGCCTTCCTCAGCCGGCCGCTGGTGCTGGTGCTGATCGCGCTCACGCTCTTCTCGCTCTGGGTCGGCATCCGGCAGAACAAGCGCAACGCCATCAGCACGGAAGGCGATATCGAACAGTCGCGCGCCAAGGTGCTGTGGCCGCAGGTGGCCTTCACCGCCGTCGTCCTGGGCTTCTTCGCCTTCGCGATCATCGACGGGCAGAAGAACTCCTTCCTCGCCATGCTGTTCCCGGTGATCGTGGGCTGCGTCGGCGCGGTGACCGCGGTGATGGTGCTGTTCGCGCAGTCGCGCGGGCCAGCCTTCGCCGGCACCGCGAATTTCGACACGGAAGCGCAGACGACGGACAAGGGCCCCTGGATCTTCGCCGCCTGGTTCGCTGGCCTGATCGCACTGACCGCGCTGATCGGCTTCTACGCGGCGCTACTGCTGTTCTTCGTCGTCTTCCTGCGCGTCATCGCGCGCAGCGATTGGCGGCAGATCCTGGTGCTGACGGCTTGTGCGGGCGGGGCTACGCTCGGGCTTGCCTGGGCGCTGAACCTCGTTTTCCCGGGCGGCCTGCTCCAGGCCTATTTCGACCTGCCCTGGCCTTTGCGCTGAGAGATTTCGATGACCCAGACCGCGATCCCCTGCACCCTGATGCGCGGCGGCACCAGCCGCGGCCCCTATTTCCTGCGCGCCGACCTGCCCACGGACCGCGACGCGATGGGGCAGGTCATCCTCGCCGCCGTCGGATCCCCCGATGCGCGCCAGATCGACGGCATCGGCGGCGCCACCACGCTGACCACCAAGGTCGCCATCGTCTCTCGTGCTGAGCCCGACCAGCCGCAGCAGGTGGACTACCTCTTCGCGCAGCCCGCGATCGATCGCGGCTTCGTCGATTGGGGCCCGACCTGCGGCAACATGCTGGCCGGCGTCGGCCCCTTCGCGATCGAAAGCGGCCTGGTGCCGGCCGAGGATGGCGAGACCCGCGTGATGATCCGCGCCGTCAACACTGGCGCGCTGATCGAGGCGGTGGTGCAGACCCCCGGCGGGCGCGTGCGCTATGACGGTGACACCGCCATCGCGGGCGTCCCCGGCACCGCGGCGCCGATCCTGCTGAACTTCGCCGATGCGGTGGGCGGCGCCACCGGCAAGCTGATGCCGACCGGCAAGCCGCTGGATCACATCGAAGGCGTGGATGTCACCTGCCTCGATGTCTGCATGCCGGTGGTGATCGCGCGCGCCAGCGACTTCGGGAAAACGGGCCTGGAGACGGCGAAGGAACTGGATGCGGATAAGGAGTTCTTCGCGCGCATCGAGCGCGTCCGCCGCGCCGCCAGCCTCGCGATGGGCATGGGCGACGCCGAGGGGCGCGTCATCCCGAAATTCGCGATCATCGCCCCGCCCGCCACGCCGGATGGCTCGGTGCTGACGCGCTACTTCACGCCGCTCGCGACGCATGAGGCGATGGCGGTCACGGGCGGCATCTGCATCGCCTCCGCCTGCAAGCTGCCCGGCACGGTGGCCGCCGGCATCGCCCGCGTGACGGACGCGGCGCGCGAAGCGGTGGTGCTGGAACACCCGACCGGGTCGATGGAAGCGGTGATCACCACCGCGCAGGACGCCACCGGCGCCCCCACCATCGCCGCCGGCGGCACGCTGCGCACGGCGCGGCTGCTGATGAAGGGTGAGATCTTCGTCCCGAGCCGTATCTGGGCGGGCAAGGGCCCGTGATCCTCAGCGCAAGAAGTTCCGACCTGCGCCCCGAAGGGGCGAGCGGCCGAATGGCCGCCGCCGCCAGTGCGGCGAAGCCAAGCCGCGCGGATGCGCGGCGCGTCATGCCGGAGGCGTGCCTGCGGCACGACGCGTCTGAGGGGCACGAAGGTGAAGCCTTCGTGCGCTTGATGTGAGAAGCTATCCGATCGAGATCGTGGGGGAGGCCGTGCTGAACGGCCTCCTCACCGGGTCCATCTATGGGCTGGTGGCGCTGGGGCTGACGTTGGTCTACGGCGTGCTCCACATCATCAACTTCGCCCATGGCGCGCTGCTGACGCTGGCGATGTACGCGGCCTTCGTGGCGTGGAAGGTCTTCGGCCTCGATCCCTATGTCGCGATCCTGCCGCTGGTGCCGATGTTCTTCCTGCTCGGCTACGGCGTGCAGCGCTTCGTGATCGGGCCGGCGAGCCGGGGCGAGGATTCCAACATCCTGCTGGTCACGCTCGGCCTCTCGATCGTCATCGAGAACTTGATGCTGGCCATCTTCCGGTCCGACACGCTGACGGTGCAGGTGCCGTATGCGATGGAGGTGGTGGAACTCGGCCCGATGCTGCTGAGCTTCCCGCGCGTCGCGGGCTTCGGCGTCGCCTTCGTGGTGGCGGCGGTGCTGTTCGTGGTGCTGACCATGACGGACACCGGCCGCGCGATCCGCGCGGTGGCGAAGGAACGCACCGGCGCGGCGTTGGTCGGCATCAACGTCAACCACGTCTATGCCGTGACCTTCGGCATCGGCGCAGCCTGCCTCGCCGTCGCAGCCTGCCTGCTGCTGCCCTTCTTCTATGTCACGCCGCGCGTCGGCAACGCCTTCGTGCTGGTGGCCTTCACCATCGTCGTCCTCGGCGGGATGGGCAGCGTGGTGGGCGCGCTGCTGGGCGGGCTGTTCATCGGCGTGGTGGAAAGCCTGTCGGGCCTCTATCTCGGCGACAGCCTGGGCCAGATCGGCATCTTCCTGATCTTCATCCTGGTGCTGCTGTTCCGCCCGACCGGCCTGTTCGGAGCCAAGGCGTGACCGCGAAGGATCTTCTGCCCATCGCGATCTTCGGCTTGGTCGCGGCGCTGCTGCCCTTCTTCGTCACCGCTGGGACCTGGCTGAACTTCGCCGTCTTCACGCTGATCATCTGCCTGGCAGCGCAGGGGTGGAACATCCTGGGCGGCTATGGCGGGCAGTACAGCTTCGGCCATGCGGCCTTCTTCGGCACGGCGGCCTATGCGACCGCGATCCTGCAGGTGCGCTACGGTGTCGATCCCTATCTCGGCTTCGCTGTCGGCATCGCGGCGGCGGGCGCGGTGGGGTGGGTGATCGGCGCGCTGTCCTTCCGATCCGGCCTGCGCGGCAGCTATTTCGCGCTGGTCACGCTCGCCTTCGCCGAGGTGTTGCGCGTGCTCGCCAACGCGTCCGAATGGACGGGCGGGGCGGCGGGCGTGCTCATCAAGCTCGATGTGCGGGTTGCTAATTTCCAATTCGCCGACCGTGCGACCTTCTACTGGGTCGCGCTGGCGCTGGTCGTGATCGCGCTCGTCATCACCCGCGCTCTGGAACGTTCCCGCCTCGGCGCGCAGCTGGTCGCGGTGCGGGAGAATGAAAGCGCGGCGCGCGCGCTCGGCGTGGATGCGATGGGGGTGAAGCTCGCCGCGATCGCGCTCTCGGCCGCGATCACCGGCGCGGCGGGCGCGCTGTATGCGCAGTATTTCCTCTATCTCGACGCGAACATCGCCTACGGCACCTGGATCAGCGTGGAAGCGCTGCTGGCGCCGATCATCGGCGGGGCGGGCACGGTCTTCGGGCCGGTGCTGGGCGGCATCATCCTCCATTCGCTGAGCGAATTCACCAAGTCGCTGGTGGGCCGCATTCCGGGCGTGGACCTGGTGATCTTCGGCGTGCTGCTGATCCTGGTCGTGCGCTTCCCGCCGCGGGAGATCCCCGGGCTGATCCGCGGCTGGAGGAAGGCGCGGTGAACCCCGATCCTGCCTTCCTCTCGGTCCATTCCGTCTCGAAGCGTTTCGGCGGGCTGCTGGCGGTTTCCGACGCCAGCTTCACCGCGGCGGAGGGCAGCATCACCGGGCTGATCGGGCCGAATGGCGCGGGCAAGACCACGCTGTTCGCCATCGTCTCCGGCTTCGAGAAGCCGACCAGCGGGCGCGTGCTGTGGCGGGGTGAGGAGATCACCGGCCGCGCGCCGCATCTTCTGGCCCGCGACGGCATCGCCCGCACCTTCCAGATCGTGCAGCCCTTCGCCGGGCTGAGCGTGCGGGAGAATATCGCGGTTGGCGCCTTCCTGCGCCATCATCGCCGCGCGGAGGCCATCGCGGTGGCCGAGCAGGTAGCGGCGCGGGTCGGGCTGTCTGCGGAACTGGACAAGCCTGCCGCCGCGCTGACGGTCGCGGGGCGCAAGCGCGTCGAACTCGCAAAGGCGCTGGCGACCCAGCCGAAGCTGCTGCTGCTGGATGAGGTGCTGGCTGGCCTCAACCCGTCCGAGGTGCGCGACATCGTTCCCGTCGTCCGCGCGATCCGCGACAGCGGCGTCACCGTACTGATGATCGAGCATGTGATGCAGGCGGTGATGAACCTGTGCGACGTGGTGCATGTGCTGGCGCAGGGCCGCATCATCGCCGGCGGCACGCCGGCCGAGGTGGTCAGCAACCCCGCGGTGATCGAGGCCTATCTGGGCCACGGCGCCGCGACCAGGCTGGCGGGCGGTTCCCATGCTTGAGGTCCGGGATCTGCATGCGGGCTATGGCCTGACCCGCGTGCTGGAAGGCGTTTCCCTGCATGTGAATGCGGGTGAGATCGTGGCCGTGTTGGGTTCGAACGGCGCGGGCAAGACGACGCTCAACATGGCGATCAGCGGGCTGGTGAAGCCGCGCGCCGGCAGCGTGACCTTCGAGGGGCGCGACATCACCGGCCGCCCGCCGGCCGAGATCATGGGCGCGGGGCTGATCCAGGTGCCGGAAGGGCGCAAGATCTTCCCGAACCTCAGCGTGCGGGAGAATCTGGAACTCGGTTCCTATCGCCGCGCCAAGGCGAACCGCGCGATCAACCTCGACCGCGTCTTCCAGACCTTCCCGCGCCTGAAGGAGCGCACCGGCCAGGCGGCGGGAACGCTGTCGGGCGGGGAACAGCAGATGCTGGCCATCGGCCGCGGCATGATGGCGGAACCGCGCCTGCTGATCCTGGACGAGCCCTCGCTCGGCCTGTCGCCGCTGCTGGTGGAGGAGATGTTCGCC
>JBIIRI010000141.1:0-9530 GCA_044341625.1 Roseomonas sp. | reverse complement strand
GGCGGGGCTCAAGGCGCTGATCCTGCCATCGGTCACGCTCGGCGTGTTCCAGCTGACGCTGATCATGCGCCTGGTGCGGGCCGAGATGCTGGAAGTGCTGCGGACCGACTACATCAAGTTTGCCCGCGCGCGGGGCCTGACCAACCGCGCGGTCCATTTCGGCCATGCGCTGAAGAACACGCTGGTGCCGGTCATCACCATCACCGGCCTGCAGCTGGGCGCCATCATCGCCTTCGCCATCGTGACGGAAACCGTCTTCCAATGGCCGGGGATGGGGCTGCTGTTCATCCAATCCGTGGGCGCCGCAGACATCCCCGTCATGGCGGCCTATCTGCTGCTGATCGCGGCGCTGTTCGTCACCATCAACCTGATCGTGGACCTGCTGTATTTCGCGGTGGATCCGCGGCTTAGGATCGGCGGCGGGAAGGGGGGGCACTGAAATGCAGGCCGTCACCCAGGCCCTTGGCCGCTTCTTCGACAGCGACATCTGGTGGTCCTTCACCCGCAACCCGGTGACGGTGATCTCCGCCATCGTGGCCGCGATCTGCATCGGCGGCGCGGTGCTCGCGCCCTGGATTTCGCCGCACAACCCCTTCGACCTCGCGTCCCTGCAACTGCTGGACGCCTTCAAGCCGCCGGCCTGGTCCGCGGATGGCGACACCACCTACCTGCTCGGCACCGACAACCAGGGCCGCGACATGCTGTCCGCCATCATCTATGGCGCGCGGGTGTCGCTGCTGGTGGGGTTCCTGGCGGTGGTGATGTCGGTGCTCATCGGCGTCTCCATGGGGCTCGCGGCCGGCTATCTCGGGGGCACGGTGGATGCGGTGCTGATGCGGATCGCCGACATCAAGCTGACCTTCCCGACCATCCTGATCGCGCTGCTGATCGATGGCGTGACGCGGGCGGCGCTGCCGCGCGACGTGCATGACGAGGTCGCGCTGTATGTCGTGATCTTCGCCATCGGCATCTCCAACTGGCCGTCCTTCGCGCGCACCGTGCGCGGCAGCACGATGGTGGAGCGCAACAAGGAATATGTGCAGGCGGCCCGCGTGATCGGGCTGAGCCGCGCGCGGATCATGGTTACCCATGTGCTGCCGAACGTTCTCGGCCCCGTGCTGGTCATCGCCACGCTGCAGCTGGGCTTCGCCATCCTGGCGGAGGCGACGCTGTCCTTCCTCGGCGTCGGCGTGCCGCCGACCCAGCCTTCGCTCGGCACGCTCATCAGGATCGGCAACGACTACCTGTTCTCCGGCGAATGGTGGATCACGATTTTCCCGGGCATCGCGCTGATCACGCTGGTGCTGTCCGTCAACCTCCTGGGCGATTGGCTGCGCGACGCCCTCAACCCGAAGCTGCGTTGATGTCCCATTCCAGTCCATTGCTTGAGGTCCGGAACCTCCGCGTGGAATTCCCCACGCGGCGCGGCACGCTGGTCGCGCTCGACGACGTGTCCTTCGACATCCATCCGGGCGAGGTGCTCGGCGTGGTCGGTGAATCGGGCGCGGGCAAGTCCATGACCGGCGCGGCCATCATCGGCCTGCTGGAACCGCCCGGTCGGATCGCGGGCGGGACCATCAGCCTGGCCGGGCGGCGGATCGACAACCTGCCCTACAAGGAAATGCGGACGATCCGCGGCCGGCAGATCGGCGCGATCTTCCAGGACCCGCTGACCACGCTGAACCCGCTCTACACCATCGGCCGCCAGCTGGTGGAGACGATGACCACCCACCTGCCGCTGAACCCGGCGGAAGCGCGGAAGAAGGCCATCGAATGGCTGGAACTCGTCGGCATCCCCGCCGCCGCGCAGCGCATCGACAGCTACCCGCATGAATTCTCGGGCGGGATGCGCCAGCGCGTGGTGATCGCGCTCGCGCTGTGCGCGGAGCCGAAGCTGATCGTGGCGGATGAGCCGACCACCGCGCTCGATGTCTCGATCCAGGCGCAGGTCATCGCGCTGCTGAAGATGCTGGCGCGAGAGAAGGGCATGGCGATGATGCTCGTCACCCACGACATGGGCGTGATCGCGGAGACGGCGGATCGCGTGGCGGTGATGTATGCCGGCCGCATCGCGGAAATCGGCGCGGTGCGGAACGTCGTGCGCGGCCCGTCCCACCCCTACACGATCGGCCTGATGGGCTCGATCCCGCCCGTGACGCGGCGGCTTGAGAGGATGCAGCAGATCGAGGGCGCGATGCCGCGCCTGTCCGCCATCCCGCGCGGCTGCGCCTACAACCCACGCTGCCCGAAGGTCTTCGACCGCTGCCGCCAGGACCGCCCGGACCTGCTGCCGGCCGGGGAGACCCAGGCGGCTTGCTGGCTGTACGCCAAGGAAGGCGCGCATGCCTGACGCGACCGCCCCCATGAGCCCCACCACGCCGATGCTCGAAACGCAGGACGTCGCGCGCTTCTTCGACGTCTCCCGCCCCCTGATCCAGCGTGTGCTGGCGGGGGAGGGCAAGCGGATGCTGCGCGCCGTCGATGGCGTGTCCTTCGCCATCCCGAAGGGCACGACGCTGTCGCTGGTCGGCGAATCCGGCTGCGGCAAATCGACCGTCGCGCGGCTGGTCGTCGGCCTCTATGGCCCGACGCGCGGCAAGGTGTTCTTCGACGGGCAGGATCTGGCCGTCGCGCGGTCCGATGCGGCGCAGCGCAAGCGCATGCAGATGATCTTCCAGGACCCCTATGCCAGCCTCAATCCGCGCTGGCGCGTGCGCGACATCATCGCCGAACCGATCCGCGCCTTCGGCCTGGCGCAGGGCGATGCGGAGATCGCGGCGCGCGTGGCGCAGTTGCTGACGCAGGTGGGCCTCTCGCCGCTGGATGGGCAGAAATACCCGCATGAATTCTCGGGCGGCCAGCGCCAGCGCATCTCCATCGCGCGGGCGCTGTCCTCCAACCCGGAATTCCTGGTCTGCGACGAGCCGACCTCGGCGCTCGATGTCAGCGTGCAGGCGCAGATCCTGAACCTGATGAAGGATCTGCAGCAGAAGCTGGGCCTGACCTACCTGTTCATCAGCCACAATCTGGCGGTGGTGCGGCAGGTGAGCGACCGGGTGGGCGTGATGTATCTCGGCCGGCTGGTGGAACTCGCGCCGGCGGAGACGTTGTTCACCACGCCGCGCCACCCCTACACGCGCGCCCTGATGGAAGCGATCCCGGACCTGGAGATGACCGGCCGGCAGCGCATCCCCGTCGGCGGCGAGGTGCCGAGCCCGATCAGCCCGCCCTCCGGCTGCCCCTTCCATCCGCGCTGCGCGCTGGCCAATGACCGCTGCAAGGCCGAGCGCCCCGAGCTGAAGCCCGCGCGCGGCACCGAACAGACCGCGGTTGCCTGCCACGCGGTCGAGGAAGGCCGCGACGGCGGGGCCGAGGCCGCCGCCGGCATGGCCGCCCTGGCCGGCTAGGCCATGCTCCGCGCCTATGGACGCGCCGAGCATGGTCCAGCTATTCGTTTCGCTTCGTGATGGATGTCGCAGGCCGTCCGGGCCTGCGGCGGTCGCTCTGTAGGGAGACGCGCCGATGCCACGCCTCGCGGGAGAGAGGGTGCTGTCGAGACGCTTCGTGGTGCTCGCCGGTGCCGCGACATTGTGTGGTTGCGGTGCGCAGCATGCCTTGCCGGAGCCTCCGGCCGCGCAGGTGAACGAGGCCCGCCGCGCCATCGCCGCCGCCGGCCCGTTGGTGCGGGAGGAGCGAAGCGATGCGGAGAAGACCGCGATGCTCTCTCGCGTCGCCACCCGCGTGGCGCGGGCGTCGGAGCCGCTTTGCCGCGCCTATATCGACAACGCCTGCGCCTTCCGCATCGGCCTGCAGCGCGGATCGGAGATCAATGCCTTCGCCTCTGGCCGCGACCTGGTCGGCGTGACCAGCGGGATGATGGAGGCGGTGCGGAACGACGCCGAACTCGCCGCCGTGGTCGCGCATGAATTCGGCCATCATCTGGCGCGCCACATCGAACGCGCGGGCACGCGTACTCAGGCCGGCGCGCTGGCGGGCGCCTTGCTCGGCGCCTATCTCGGCGGCGGGGCCGGGGCGCAGGCCGGCGCGCAGCTGGGCGGTGGCGCCGCGCGGCTGGTCTATTCGCAGGAGGAGGAGCGAGAGGCCGATTACCTCGCCGCCTTCATGGTGCACCGCGCCGGCTACGACCTGGAACAGGCCGGCCGCATCTGGATCCGCCTGGCCCAGGCCGCCGGGCGGCCGGAGGAACCGAGCCTGTTGCGGAGCCACCCGACCGGGCCGGAACGGCTGGCCGCCTGGCAACGCACGGTCGCCGAAATCCGCGCCGCCGGGCCCGATCCCATGCCCCGGCGGGCCTGACCACCGTATCGGGCTTAGCGCGGCGGCGCCCTCAGTCGCCGCGCGCCACGCCGTCGCGCCGGGGATCGGCGGCGCCGAGCAATCCCTGCGGCGTCACGCGGATCACCGCGAGGCCGGAGGGAATCTCCCGCACATCGGTGCGGTGGCCCATCGCCTGCAATGCGGGCGCAAGCGCCGCGGCCGGGGTGCCGGCTTCAAGCTCCACCGGGCCGGTGCCGATCACGCCCACGCGCGGCAGCGCCACCACTTGGTCGGGCGGCAGGTTCCAGTCGATCAGCCCGACCAGCGTCTGCGCCACATGCCCGATGATTCGCGCCCCGCCCGCGGACCCCGCCAGGATCTCCACCTGGCCTGACGGGTCCAGAACGATGGTCGGCGCGGTGGAGGAACGCGGGCGCTTGCCGGGCTCGACGCGGTTGGCGACGGGGCGGCCATTCTGCTCGGGGAGGAAGGCGAAGTCGGTCAGCTGGTTGTTGAGCAGGAAGCCCCGCACCATCACCCGCGCGCCCATCGGCGCCTCGATCGTCGGTGTCAGGGACACGGCGTTCCCCGCCGCATCCAGCGCGACGATGTGGCTGGTGCCGTTGCCGAATTCGGCCTGCTGCGGCGCGAGGCCGCCCTCGCGGAAGGGCGGGTCGCCGGGCGCGGGCGCCGGGATGGCGCGGCCAGGCGCGATCAGCGCGGCGCGGTCCGCGAGGTAGCCGGGATCGAGCAGCCCTCGCAGCGGCACGCGCACGAAGGCATCGTCGGCCAGGAACAGGTTGCGATCGGCGAAGGCCAGCCGCCCGGCCTCGGCCAGCAGATGCGCGGCCTCCGCGCCGCGCGGGTCGAGGGAGGCGAGATCGAAGCCGGAGAGCAGCGCCAGGATCTGCCCCACCGCGACGCCGCCCGAGGTCGGCGGGCCCATCCCGCAAGCCAGCCGCGCGCGATAGGGCAGGCAGGCGACCGCGCGGCGCTCGGGGCGGTACTCGGCCAGGTCCTGCAGGGTCAGCAGGCCGGGGTTGGGGTGGGTGCGGATGGCGAGGATCATATCTTCCGCGATCGCGCCGCGATGCAGCGCCTCGGCGCCCTGCGCCGCGACGGCGCGCAGCGTCTGTGCCAGTTCAGGGTTCCGCAGGATGTGGCCGGGCGGCCAGGGATTGCCGCCGGCATCGAGGAAATAGGCCCGCGCTGCCGGGTCGCGCCCGAGGCTCGCGGTATGCGCGGCGATGGCGGCGGCGAGCCGGGGCGGGACGGGAAATCCTTGCTCGGCGGCGGCGATGGTCGGCGCGATCAGCATGGCCCAGGGCAGGCGGCCCTGGTCGCGATGCACGGCTTCGAGCATCCGCAGCAGCCCCGGCACGCCGACGGCACGGCCGCCTTCCATCGCATTCGGGAAGGACATTGGTGTCCCTGGGGGCTGGCCATCGGGGCGGAGGAACAGCGCGGGCGTCGCTGCGGCCGGCGCGGTCTCTCGCCCGTCCCAGGCCTCCATGCTGCGGGTTGAGGCAGTGTAGGTCAGCATCAGCCCGCCGCCGCCGATGCCGCTCGCCTGCGGTTCGACCAGGGTGAGCATCACGGCGGCGGCGATGGAGGCGTCGAGCGCGGTGCCGCCGGCGCGGAGCATCTCCCGCCCGGCCTCGGCGGCCATCGGGTGCGGGGCGACGACCATGTGGCGCTGCGCTGGCCGGGCATCGGACGCAGGCTGCGCGGCGGCGCCGGTGGCGACGAGGATCAGGCCGAGCAGCCCAGCGATCAGGCGGCGCATTCCGGACTCCATCACGATCATGCGATGCTAGGCGCATGCCGCGTGACCGCGCCATCCGCGAAGCCGCCGACCGCAGGGGCCGCCATGCCGAGCACCGCGCCGCCGAGGCGCTGGCGGCGGAAGGCTGGGAGGTGCTGGCGCAACGCGTCCGCACGCCCTTGGGCGAGATCGATCTTGTCGCGCAGCGCGCGGGGCTGCTGGCCTTCGTCGAGGTGAAGGCCCGCGCGACCCTGACCGATGCCGCTTTCGCGCTCGGCGCCGCCCAGCGCGCGCGGCTGCTGCGCGCGGGGGAATGGTGGCTGGGCGCGAACCCAGGGCATGGCGAAGCAGGCGTGCGCTTCGATGTGGTGCTGGTGGATGGCGCGGGCCGCATCCGGCGCATCGCGGATGCGTTCAGGCTCGGCGACTGAGCCTTAGCGGCCGGGCACGCGGTGGCGATAGGCCAGTGCTTCGGCCACATGCGCGCGCGTCACGCGCTCCGCGCCCGCGAGGTCCGCGATGGTGCGCGCCACGCGCAGCGCGCGCACCTGGCCGCGGGTGGACAAGCGTAGCCGTGTGGAGGCGGCTTCGAGCAAGCTCAGCGCCTCCGCCTCCAGCCCCGGTTGCAGCTCGTCCCAGCCGGCTTCCGCATTGCAGCGGGCGCCGCCGCGGGCGCGGGTGCGCCCCCGCGCGGCGGCGACGCGCGCCGCGACCGCGTCCGTCCGTTCGCCGATGGGCGCGCGGGCCAATTCCACGGCGGGGATGGGCTGGATCTCGATGACGATGTCCATGCGATCCAGCAGGGGGCCGCTCAGCCGGTTCTGGTAGTCCTGCCCGCAGCCGGGGGCGCGCGCGCATTCCCGCGCGGCATCGCCCAGATAGCCGCAGCGGCAGGGATTCATCGCCGCGATGCATTGGAAGCGCGCCGGATAGCTGACATGCGCGTTGGCGCGGCTGATCGTGGTCCGCCCGGTCTCCATCGGCTGGCGCAGCGCTTCCAGCGCGGGGCGCGGGAATTCCGGCCACTCATCCAGGAACAGCACGCCGAGATGCGACAGGCTGATCTCCCCGGGCTTCGCGCGATGCCCGCCGCCGACCAGCGCGGGGACGCTCGCTGAATGATGCGGGTCGCGGAAGGGCGGACGGCGGATCAGCTTGCCGCCCGAGAGCATCCCCGCCACTGAGTGAACGAGGCTGACTTCCAGCGCCTCGGCCGGGGTCAGGTCGGGCAGCAGGCCCGGCAGGCGCGCGGCCAGCATCGATTTGCCGGCGCCGGGCGGGCCGACCATCAGCAGGTTCAAGGCGCCGGCCGCCGCGATTTCCAGCGCGCGCTTGGCGCTGTCCTGGCCGCGCACCTCCGCCAGATCCGGACCGCGCCAGGGCTCGGCCTCGGCGGGGGACAAAGCGGGCGCGGTCAGCAATTGGCGGCCGGCGAAATGGTTGATCAGGGCGGGCAGGTCGGCCGGCGCCAGGACCTCCACCGTGCCGGCCCAGGCGGCTTCGGGGCCCTGGGGGCCGGGGCAGATCAGGCCGAGCTCGCGCGCCCCGGCGCCGATCGCGGCCGGCAGCACGCCCGCCACCGGCGCCAGCGTGCCATCCAGCGCCAATTCGCCGAGTGCGGCGAATTCCGCGATGGCGTCGCGCGGGATCACCTCCATCGCGGCCAGCACGCCGAGCGCGATGGGCAGGTCGAAATGGCTGCCTTCCTTCAGCAGATCGGCGGGGGCGAGGTTCACGATCACCCGCTTCGGCGGCAGGGACAGCCCGATGGCGGTCAGCGCCGCGCGGACGCGTTCCTTGCTCTCGGCCACCGCCTTATCCGGCAGGCCGACGACGAGAAAGGCGGGCAGCCCCTGGGCCAGCTGCACCTGGACCTCGACGGGGACGGCCTCGATGCCGGCGAAGGCGAAGGTCGGGATGCGGGCGATGGAACTCACAAAACCCAGGGTTGTGGGTTCTGCGTTCCGAATCAACCCAATTCAGTCGCCCCAGGCTTGAAGGGTGCGCTCCAGCAGCCCGCCGATGACCTCCACATTGTAGCCGCCCTCCTGGATGATCGCGGCGGGCAGGCCGGCGGCGGAGATCATGGCGGCGGCGCGGGCGAAGCCGTCTTCCGTCACGCGCAGGAAGCCGAGCGGCTCATGCTCCGACGCATCGAAGCCCAGCGACACCACCAGCGCATCCGCCCGGAACGCCGCGATGGCGCGCAGACCCGCCTCGATGGCCGCCAGCCATGCGGCATCGCCCAGCCCCTGCGCCAGCGGCAGGTTCAGGTTGCAGCCCGCCCCCGCGCCGGCGCCGGTCTCCGCCGTATGGCCGACAAACCAGGGGTAGTAGCGGTTCGGATCGCCATGGACCGAGACGGTCAGCACATCGCCGCGGTCCCAGAAGATGCCCTGGGTGCCATTGCCGTGGTGGCTGTCGATGTCGAGCACCGCGACGCGCGCCGCACCCGCATTCCGCAGCGCCTGCGCCGCCAGCGCCGCGTTGTTCACATAGCAATGCCCGCCCGCCCGCGCCGCATAGGCGTGGTGCCCCGGCGGGCGGCAGAGCGCATAGGCGGTGCGGCCCGAAGCCGCTTCCCCCGCCGCCGCCAGCGCGCAGGCGGCCGCCCCCAGCGCGGCGTCCCAGGTGCCCGGCCCGATGGGGCAGGCCGTGTCGGCGGTGAACCACCCGACCTGCCCGACCAGGCCTTCGGGGCAGGATGCGCCCTGCGCCAGCATCTCCGGCGTCGGATGGACATTCCCCACCACCTCCGCGCCCGGATCAGGCAGCGCCGCCCATGCGGCCGGCGCATCGCGGAGGAAGTCGAGATAGGCGGGGGCGTGCACCGCCTCCAGCGCCGCGCGCGGCGCCGGCGGGGGCAGGGCAGGGCTGATGCCGAGCCGCGCGAGCCCGGCTTCCAGCGCGGCGGCGCGGGCGGAGATCTCGAAATTCGGCCGCAGGCGGCCGCGCATCAGGAAGAAGCGCGGATCGTGCCGCGCCTCGGCGGGGTGTGCGAAGGCTTTCATCCGGTGCAGGCTAACGCCTCGTAAGCCCGACCGGAACCGGCGGAAGGAAGACCCCATGATCGCACTCGACCCCGGCGCCCGCCGCGCCATCCTCGACGCCTGCGACGCGCTGCGCGCCGACGGCGTCGCGACGCTCGACCGTCTGGTGCGCTGCGCCTCCACCCTCGGGAACGAGGCCTCGGCGCTGGAGGAGATGGCGCGGAACTACGAGGCGCTGGGCCTCGCCCCCCGCCGCGTGCCGGTGGATGTGGAAGCGCTCAGCGGCCATCCCGGCTTCTCGCCGCCGCTGATCCCCTATGCCGGGCGCGACAATGTCGTGGCGCTGCACCGCCCGCGCAACGCGACGGGGCGGTCGCTGGTGCTGCAGGGCCATGTGGATGTGGTGCCCGAAGGCGCCGCCGATGAATGGACCACGCCGCCCTTCGAACCCGCGATCCGCGGCGGGCGGATGTATGGCCGCGGGGCAGGGGACATGA
>JBIIRI010000260.1:0-2852 GCA_044341625.1 Roseomonas sp. | reverse complement strand
CGCGAAAAGCGCCGTCGCATAGGCCTCGCGCCAGGCGGTCCGCTCGGCCGGGGCGGTGGCGCCAGAGGCCGCGAGCGCCGCGCGCCCGCCTTCCACCGCGCAATCCAGCGCGCGTCGCCGGTCGGATTCGGACAAATGCCCAACCGCCAGCCGCGCGCAGCCCCGGGCGCGGAGGAACTGCGCCTCCGCGCAGAGCGAATCGCGCGGGCTGTCGCATTCGGACAAATCGACCGCCGCCAGCGCCGCCCAATCTCCGCGCGCATCGAGATCCTTCATCCGGTCGAGATCCCCCGCCGCGCAGCCGCCCAGCAGCAGGAAAAGCGCGAGCCACCTCATGCCGCGTCCTCCATCCGCGGCGCGGCGGCGGCGGCGACGGCGGCCGCGAGCGTCGGCGCCGCCGCATCCGGCCGCGCGGCGATCACGCCGTCCGCCAGCAGCAGCAGCGTATCCAGCGCCTCCCCCGCCCCGGCTTCCCGCAGCAGGTCGAGGTCCTGGCGCAGCCGGGGCTGCGGCACGGCCAGCTCGCCCAGCGTGATGGGGCGGGGATCGGCGGCGTCGATCTCCCGTTCCAGCAGCAGGCGGCGCAGGCGGGCGATGGCGGCCTCGGCCTCCATCTGGCTGGCGAAGCCATCCGGCGCGGCGGCGAAAAGCCTCGCGCCGGCGCCGTGTTCCAGCAGATCGGCCAGCGCGGCGGCGGCTTCCGCCTGCGGCGCGTCGGGGCCGATCCGGGGCGCGAGCGCGGTGGCCAGCGCGGGGTCCGCCCCGATCAGCGCGCGCGCCGCTTCCCCGTCCCACTCCCCGGCGGGGAACAGGTCGCGGGAGACCGGCCGGTCCAGCACCCGCGCCACCCAGCGCTGGTAATGGGCGCGGCCGATCCGCGCGGCCTCCGCCGCGCCCACCAGCAGGGCGGTCGCGACCCCCGCCGGCCCCGCGAGGCCCAGCGCCCCCGCGACGCCCGGCAGGCGCATCGTCGTGCCCAGCAGGCCGAGGGCGGGGGCGATGGCGGCGGCCAGGCCTTCCGGCGCGCCCGCCAGCCGCGCGGCCTGGGTGGCGGCCTCGGCCAGGCGGTCCGGGGACGGGTCCCGCACCGCCGATTGCACCGCGCCGAGCGTCCCGGCGGCCGCGCCCAGCGCCCGCAGCGCATCGTCCAGCCGCGCGGCGAGCTCCGTGCCCTCCCCCGCTTCGCGCAGCGCGAGGCGGGCGGCCTCCACGGCGGCGGCGATATGGGTGGGGGAGGGATCGCGCAGCGCGCGGCTGACCGCGTCCACAGTGTCGCCGGCCCGGTGCAGAACGCCGGCGGGGCCGGCCGGCAGCAGCGCCGCGATGGCGCGCGCGGCGGCGGCGGCATCCGCCGCGCGGTCAGCCAAAGCGGGCAGGCGGTTCGCGGCATCGGCCACTTCCTCCGCCTGGGCGGCGCGCTGCTCGGCCATGCGGGTGGCGGCGGCGTGTTCGGCGGCGCGGGCCGCGCCCATGGCCGCGCCCATCCCTGCACCGGGATCGGCGCCGCCGCGCGCCCCGAAGTAATAGCCCAGCACGCCGCCCAGGATCGTGCCGAGTTCACCCGTGCTGCCGAGCCCGAGCGCGCGCGACAGCACCAGCGCCGGCAGCGTGACCAGCACGATGGCGACCGCGATGGCAGCGCGGACCGAGCCATCTGGCAGCCCGGCCGGCGCGTCCCGGAACAGGGCGGCGCCCCGTTCGGGCGTGGCCGAGAGCAGGCGGAGGAAGTCGCGGCGCAGCGCGAAGGCGTGGCGGCCCAGGCCGAAGGCGATCAACAGCACGAAGACGACGACGCCGAGGATGACGGGCAGCGGCGGCGGTGCCGCCCCCATCGTCTCGGCCAGGGCCGGCGGGGCGTGCAGCCCCGCCAGGATCAGCCCGGCGGCCAGGCGTTGGAAGACAGGAAAGCCAAGTCGCATGCGCCGCATCCCTCTCGCATTCGGCGCGAGAATAGGAAAACGATCACATGCGATGCAAGCAAAATGTTCCTATTGTGTTCTCAGGCGCGGGCAGGTGGGCGCGGCCGTCAGGCGTGCGCCAGCAGGCCGCGCAGGCGGTGGACGTCGTCCGGATCGGCGGCGATGCACAATTCGATCTCGCGGCCGATCCGCACCAATTCCGCCGCGCCGCGATCGAGCGGCCCGTCGCGCACCAGCGATTCCAGCGCCAGCTTGGCGGCCTCGGTGGAGGGGAAGCGGCGGCGCAGCGTGACGGCGTCGGCGGCGACGGGGCGGGGGCGGTCCATCATGCGCTGCGGCGGCACGGCGCGGGTCCCGGCCTCGCCACCCATGGAAGCGGGCGGGTCGCTGGCGGGGAAGCTGTCGGCGTCGGCGACATCCTGCTTGGCGTCCTGCTTGCGGTCGGCGTCCTGCCTGGATCCGGACATGGCGATTCCCCCTTCGACAGCGCTCTGGCGGCGGTGCAGGGACGATCAACGCGACGCGTCGGCCTCCCGTTCCTCGATGATCGCGGGAAGCGAGGTGGTGGGAACATCGCCTGGCGGCTTGGCGAGGTCCACGAGCAGCAGTGGGACAGGCAGCAGCAACGGCAGCACGAGACCAGCGGGCGGTTCAGGGGAAGGACCGACTGGCGGCGAGCCGCCGCCGCTTCCGTCACCAACACCGGGGCCGCCGCCCGCGCCACCACCGCCCGTGCCGCCGCCGCCCGCGCCGCCGCCGCTCCCATCACCACCGCCACCACCCGCGTCGCCGCCGCCCGTGCCGCCGCCGCTTCCATCACCGCCACCACCACCGCCGCCCGCGCCACCACCGCCCGTGCCGCCGCCGCCCGTGCCACCACCGCCCGTGCCGCCGCCGCTTCCATCACCACCACCACCACCACCACCGGCGCCG
>JBIIRI010000028.1:0-27650 GCA_044341625.1 Roseomonas sp. | reverse complement strand
CGATCCGCCCGCGCCCCTTCATCGAGGCATCGCGGGCCATCGGGCTCACGCCCTGGAACATCGTGGTGCGGCATGTCATCCCGAACGCCCTGCCGCCAGTGATCGTGGTGGCGACCGTCAGCGCCGCGACGGCGATCCTGGCGGAAGCGGGCCTGTCCTTCCTCGGCCTCGGCGTGCAGCCGCCGACGCCGACCTGGGGCAATGTGATCGCGGAAGGGCAGACGTCGATCACCACCAATCCGCTGATCTCGCTGTCGGCCGGGTTGTGCATCGCCTTCACGGTGGTGGTGCTGAACCTGCTGGGCGATGGGCTGCGCGACACGCTCGATCCGCAGATGCGGCGCAATACGGGGAAGCTGCTGTGACCGCCGCCTTCGAATTGCGCGGCCTGACCGCGGCGGTGCCCGGCGAGAAGGCGGCGGTGCGGCTGGTCGAGGATGTCTCGCTGCATGTCGAAGCAGGCGAGACGCTTGCGGTGGTCGGTGAGAGCGGCTCGGGCAAGACCGTGACCTTCACCTCCGCGCTCGGCCTGCTGCCGAAGCCCGGGCGCGTGATTGCGGGGCAGGCGCTGCTGGATGGCGTGGACCTGCTGAAGCTGCGCCCCGAGGAATTGCGCCGCATGCGCGGCGCGCGCATCGGCATGGTGTTCCAGGACCCGCTGACCGGCCTCAACCCCGTCTTCAAGGTGGGCGAGCAGATTACCGAGGTTCTGCGCGCGCATCTTCCGATCAGCCGCAGCGCCGCGCGCGACCGCGCGGTGGAATTGCTGGCGCGGGTGCAGATTCCGGACCCGGCCAGCCGGGTGGACGCCTATCCGCACCAATTCTCCGGTGGCATGCGCCAGCGTGTGCTGACAGCCATGGCCATCGCGCTCGGCCCCCGCGTGCTGATTGCGGATGAACCGACCACGGCGCTCGACGTCACGGTGCAGGCCCAGATGCTCGACCTGCTGGGTGATCTGCGCGATGCGGACAGGATGGCGATGGTCCTGATCACCCACGACCTTGGTGTCGTCGCGCGGCAGGCTGACCGGGTGGCGGTGATGTATGCGGGGCGGGTGGTGGAGACGGGGACGGTGGCGGAGGTGTTCCGCGCGCCGAAGCACCCCTACACGATCTCCCTGTTCCGCAGCATTCCGGATGTCGATGCGCCGGCCGGCACCAGGCTGGCGCCGATCGGCGGCAGCCCGCCCGATCCCGCGCGTCGTCCGGCTGGCTGCGCCTTCGCGCCGCGCTGCTTCGCGGTGGCCGATTCTGCCGGCTGCCGCACGGATCGCCCGCTGCTGCGCGGCGCAAGCCATGCCGCCGCCTGCCATCGCCAGGACGCGCTGGGAGAGGCGGCATGACCGCGCTGCTTGAAGTCGAAGGGCTACACAAGACATTCGGCGGCGGCAGTGGCCTGTTCGGCGCGAAGCGCCCTGCGGTGCGGGCGGTGGACAGCATTTCCTTCTCCCTGGCGCGCGGCGAGACGCTCGGCTTGGTCGGGGAGACGGGCAGCGGCAAGAGCACGCTCGGCCGCCTCGTGCTGCGGCTGATCGAGCCCAGCGCCGGCACCGTGCGCTTCGAGGGGCAGGATGTTACCGCGGCCTCGAAGGCGGGGCTTCGCGCCTTGCGGCCGCGCATGCAGATGGTGTTCCAGGACCCCTATGGTTCGCTCGATCCGCGCATGACGGCGGGTGCGATCATCGCGGAACCGATGGTCGCGCATGGCATTGCGCGGGCGGAGGCATCCCGCCGGGCGGCGGAGCTGCTGTCACGCGTCGGTCTCTCCCCGGCCATGGCGGCACGTTATCCGCATGAATTCTCGGGCGGGCAGCGCCAGCGCATCGGCATCGCCCGCGCCATCGCGCTCGATCCCGCGCTGGTTGTGCTGGATGAGCCGGTCAGCGCGCTCGATGTCTCGGTGCAGGCGCAGATCCTGAACCTGCTGGCGGAGATCCAGGCGCGATCCGGCGTGGCATTCCTGTTCATCGCCCATGACCTTGGCGTGGTGCGCCATGTCAGCGACCGCGTGGCGGTGATGTATCTGGGCCGGATCGTGGAACTCGCGTCGCGCGATGCGCTGTATGGCGGGCCGCGCCATCCCTACACGGTCTCGCTGCTGTCGGCCGTGCCGCGCCCCGATCCGGAGAAGGAACGGGGCAGGGCGCGCATCCGCCCGATCGGGGAGATCGGCAGCGCCGCTGCGCTGCCTTCCGGCTGTCGCTTCCATCCGCGCTGCCCGCGTGCGCGCCTGGTGGCGGCCCGTGGCGGCGACACGGTGGAAGCCGCCGGCGCGCGCCTGCCGCGCAGCTGCGTGGAACAGGACCCGTTGCTGGCACCGGCCGGTGCGGCGACGCATTTCGCCGCCTGCCACTTCCCCGACGAGAGCTGAAAAGGGACGACCCATGACCGCGACGCGTGAACAGAATTATGTTGGCGTCTTCGACGGCAAGGTCGGCTACGGCCGCAAGCCTGCCGTCATCGTCATCGATTTCACCCTGGCCTACACCACGCCCGGCTCCCCCTTCTTCGCCGAGGGCGTGGTGCGCGCGGTGCGCGACACGGTCCCGCTGCTGGCGGCGGCGCGGGCGGCGGGGGTGCCGGTGATCCATACACGGGTCGAGTACCATCCCTCCGGCGCCGATGGCGGCTGGTTCGTTCGCAAGGTGCCGGCGCTACGGAAGATGGTGGCCGGCGAGAAGCTGGCGCAGATCGACCCGGCCGTCGCCCCGCTGCCCGAGGAAGTGGTGCTGGTTAAGCAGTATCCGAGCCCGTTCTTCGGCACGCCGCTGGCGCCGATGCTCGCCGCGCTCGGCGTCGATACGCTGATCCTCGCGGGCTGTTCCACCAGCGGTTGCGTGCGCGCCGGGGCACTCGACGGGGTGCAGCATGGCTATCGCGTGATCGTGCCCCAGGAATGCGTCGGCGACCGCCACGACGGGCCGCATGACGCCAACCTGTTCGACATCAACGCCAAGTATGGCGACGTTGTGCGCCGTGATGAGGTGGTGTCCTATCTCGCCGGACTCTCCGCGCAGGGCGCGTGAGGGAAGGGGACGACCATGGGAACAACAACCACGACCGATGGCGCGATCCGCGTCTATTGGATGACCGGCTGCTCCTCCTGCCTCCGCACGAAGGAGTTTCTCCAGAAGCACGGCGTGCCCTTCCTGTCGCGCAATGTGCTGGAGGATGAGAGCGCCTATGCCGAGTTGGAGCAGTTCGGGCTGAAGCAGGTGCCGATCGTCACCCGCGGCGACGCCTGGGCGAATGGCCAGATCCTGCGCGACGTGGCGAAGCTCTGCGACATTCCCTATGGCGCGACGAAGATGCTGCCGGTGGCGGAGATGCGGCAGCGGCTGGATGCGGTGCTGGCCGGGGCGGCGCGCTTCCTGGCGCAGATGCCGGATCACGCGCTGGCGCAGATGCTGCCGAACCGCCCGCGCAGCTTCGCGCAGCTCGGCTGGCACATCGCCAACATCGCCGATGCCTTCCTGGAGCATGAGGACGGCATCCCGCTGACCTTCGACAGCTACATGCGCGTGCCGGCGGAAGAAGACAGCGACCGCGCGAAGCTGATCGCCTATTGCGAGGAGATGCGCGTTCGGATGTCCGCCTGGTTCGACGGGCCCGGCCGCACGCGGGACTGGTCGGCGCGCGCCGATGTCTATTACGGCGAACAGACGATGCACGAATTCCTGGAGCGCACCGTCTGGCATGCCGGGCAGCATGTGCGGCAGTTCATGTGGGTGCTCGAAGGCCTCGGGATCGCGCCGGACCGCCCGCTTGGCCGCGAGACCTTCGACGGCCTGCCCATGCCGGAGAAGGTCTGGGACGAGGCCGATCCCGCGAAGCTGCGCCGCACGGCGTAGCGCAAGGGGGACGCCCCGCGAAGCCGCGGCGCGGTTTCGCGGGGGTGGCTCAATGCGCCATCAGCACCGGCAGCGTCATCTGCCGCAAAATGCTGCGTGTGGCCCCGCCGAGGACGAATTCGCGCAAGCGCGAATGGCCATAGGCCCCCATCACCAGCAAGTCCGCGCCACTCTCCGCGGCGCGGTTCAGCAGGATATCTGCGACATCGAGGTCGGTCGCGGTTTCATGCGCTGCGCTGACGGGCAGATCGTGGCGCGCCAGGTGACGCAGAATCTCCGCCGCGGGATCATCTTCCGCCTCCGTGGGCGCAGGCCCCACTGTCAGCACGACCGCATGCGCCGCCCCCGCCAGCAGCGGCAGCGCGTCGTGGACGGCCCGGGCCGCTTCGCGCCGCCCGTTCCAGGCGATCAGGGCGCGGCGCCCGACCTCGGTGAAGCGCCCGGCATGCGGCACCACGAGCACCGGCCGGCCGGAGGAGAACAGCGCCCCTTCGAACACGGCCGTGGCGTTGGGTGCGCCCTCCTTTGGATCGGGCTGGCCGAGCACGACCAGATCCGCCGTACGACCATGGCGCGCGACGAGCTCCGCGGTAAGCCCCTCGGCAACGCGCCACTCGCCCGCGACGCCGATGCGGGACGTCGTGTCCTCGAAACGCGTCCGGATGCCCTCTGCCTCGATCAGCGCATCGCGCCGCATCGCGTCCAGCAGCGGGCCGAGCGCGGCGCCGCCGCCATCGGGGGTCGCGATGGGCGGCAGCACGATGTCGATCACCACGAGGCCGGTCAGCCGCGCGTCATGCCGCCGCGCCAGGGCGGCGGCGAATTCGAGGCGCGCGGGCGCGGCCGGCGCGGCGTCGAGGTGCACAAGAATGTCGCGAATCGCCATGGTTGCCTCCGCTCAGCTCGTCGCCGCGCGGAGCGCATCGCGGATCTCGCCGGGCAGCACGGCCAGCACCTTGTCCACCTGGCCCGCATCGATATGCCGCGCCAGCGTCCGGAAGACGGCGGCCGTCGCGGCATCCGGCCCGATCGCGCGTCCGCGGCCCAGATGCGAGGCGACGAGGTCCAGAAAATCCTCCATCCCCCGCACCGGCGCGGGCGCGCCGGCGAGGTGCCATTGCTCGGCATAGGTGCCGCGCACCAGCAGCGGTAGCTGCGCGCCGAGATGCATCGCCACCTCGATCGGCAGTCGGTCCCGCAACGCGCGCAGCACGGCGCCGAGCGCGTGCCACGCGGCCTGCCGGTCCTCGCCGGTCGCATCCATGATCTCGTCGAGCCAGATATGCGTGAGTTGGATCGTCCGATCCAAGACCTCGAGGCCTGTGCTGGGCATGCCGTCTCTCCCGCTGCTGCGGCAGGAGATGTGCGGCGGCAAGCGCGCGGAGCGGCATCACCCCTGCGCGAGGCAGCCACCACTCAGCGGGGCCGTGTTCAGCCGATGCGCGTATAGGGCAGGCGCCGCGCCAGCCAGCACCCCACATCGATGGAAGTGGCGTGGCCCCGCGCATCGCGCGTGACGGCCAGCGTCCAATCCCCGGGCGGCGTGTGGTCCAGCGCGCGCGGGCAGGGCAGGGCCCAGAGATCCGCCCCGATGGGCTCCAGCCGTTCCATCCGGCCCTGGCCGAGGAAGCCCCCAAAGCCGCCATACAGCGCACCGCCCGCATCGGCGATGGAGAGTGTCGCGTCCAGTTCCGCGCAGCGGTAGAGTCCTGCGACATCGACCGATGGCGCGCCGCCGCGCGGCTGGAGCAGCGTGGACCAATTCTCCTGCGGGCGGTCCATGCGGAGACCTTTGGCCGTCATGCGAAGCGCCGTGCGGCCATTGGAAGCGCCGCCATCGGTATCCAGCATCAGCAGCTCCGCCGCCTGGCCGAAGCGCAGCCGCAACTGGCCGGGGGCGGCGGGTTCGATGCGGGCGGCAAGCCGGGTCGCGGGCTCGAGGAAGGCGCCGGTCCAGCCGGGGGCGGGCAGCGAGGCATCGGGCCTGGGGCGCTGCCTGTCCAGCACGGCGCCGAGCAGGTCCAGCGCCGCGGCGCCCGCATCGCCCATGTGGTTGAACATCACGACGACGGAGATCCGTTCCGCCGCGACATGCAGCCGGTGGGCGCGCCAGCCGCGCAGGGCGCCGCCATGGCCGGTCAACGACACGCCGAATTCGGTCGCGCGGCCAAGCCCGAAGCCATAGGGCGCCGCCGCGCCATCGGCGAAGGCGACGGGCGCCGAGATTCGCCGGTAGATCGAGCCCGCGTCGTCGCGCGTGGCGTCGATGTGCCGTTCCCACGCGATCATGTCGTCGAGGGATGCGCCGAGCCCGGCATCGCCGGTCCAGAGGATGCGGTTTTCCGCCGCGCGGAAGCCGGATGCTGTGGTTCCCTCATAGCCCTCCGTGCCATCGGGCATGGCGCGCGTATCGGCGGCGAGGAAGGCGCTGTCCATCCCGGCAGGGGCGAAGATCCGGGCGCGGAGCAGCTCCGCGAAGCCGCGCCCCGTATGGGTTTCGAGCGCGTCGGAGATCAGGCGGAAATTCTGATTCACATAGGAGGCGCGCGTGCCCGGCGCGAAGTGCAGCGTTCGCGTGCCGGCGATGACTCGCGCGGCCTCTGCATCCCCGAAGGGGGCTTCGGCCGGCGAGCCATGCAGCATTGCCACCGCCCAGTAGTCGCGCAGCCCCGACTGGTTGTGCGCGAGACGCAGCACATCCGGCGCGGCGTTCTCCAGCCCTGGCAGCCGGGCGCGGATCAGCGGGTCGAGCACATGCGGGTCGGGGCAGAGATCCAGCAGCAGTGCGGAGGTGAACTGCTTGGTGATGGAGCACATGCGAAACAGGGTCCGCGGCGTGAAGGGGATGCGCCGTTCGGCATTGGCGTAGCCCCAGGCGTGGCGGGCGATCACCTCGCCCCTGCGCAGCACCGCGATGGCGCCACCCGGCCCGGGATAGGCATGCGGCAGCCCGGCGATCAGGCGGTCCAGCCGCCCGGAGAGGTCATTGGCCATGCGGCCACTCTGGCCGCGCGGCACGGCGCAGGCCAGCCCCGCCTGGTGCGCCCCCTGGGCGGATACCGCGCGGCGTGGAACCATGCCAAGGCAGCGCGCGGAAACCGGAGGACGCATCCATGTCGCAAGCAACCCTCCCGCAGGCCAGCCTGCCGGTGGTGCTGGTCACCGGCGCCGGTCGCGGCATCGGCCTGGCCACCGCACGTCGCTTTTTGGCCGAGGGCTGGCGCGTCGCGCTGCTGGACATCGATCCGGCGCTGCTGGAGGCCGCGATGGCCGCCCTCGCCGCGCCAGGGGATACGCTCGCGCTGCCCTGCGACGTGGCCGACGTCGCCTCGGTCCAGGCCTCGGTGCGGCGGGCGGCGGCACGGTTCGGGCGGCTGGATGCGCTGGTGAACAATGCGGGCACCGCCGTCTTCAAACCGATGCTGGAGACGACGCCGGAGGAATGGGCGCGGGTGATGGCCGTCAACCTCACCGGCCCCTTCGTCGCGACCAATGCGGCCGCGCCGCTGATGGCCGAAGGCGGCGGCGGGGCGGTGGTGAACATCACCTCCATCTCCGGCCTGCGTGCTTCCACGCTGCGCGTCGCCTATGGCACCAGCAAGGCAGCGCTGGCGCATCTGACCAAGCAGCAGGCGGTGGAACTGGCCGCGCTCGGCATCCGCGTGAACGCGGTGGCGCCCGGACCGGTGGACACCGCGATGGCGAAGGCCGTCCACTCGCCGGAGATCCGCAGGGACTACCACGACACCATTCCGCTGAACCGCTACGGGCTGGAAAGCGAATTGGCGGAGACGATCGTCTTCCTCTGCGGCCCGCGCGCCAGCTACATCACCGGTCAGGTCATCGCGGTGGATGGCGGGTTCGAGGCGACAGGCATCGGCCTGCCGACGCTGCGCGCCGCGCGGCGCAACCTCTGACGACAAGGGCACTGCCATGGACGCACCCGTGTTCCTCACCCTGCCGGATGGCCCGGATCGGGTCGCCCCCTTCAGCCATGCCGTGCGCGTCGGCCCCTGGCTGCTGGTGACGGGGCAGATGCCGACCGATCCCGCCGACAACCTTCGACCCCTGCCCGAAGGGGTCGAGGCGCAAACCAGGCAGGTGATGTCGAACCTCCAGCGCGTGCTGGCGGGGGCGGGCTATGCGCTGTCCGATGTCGTGCAGGCGCGCATCTACCTGACGGATTTCGAGCGCGACTACGCGGCGATGAACCGCACCTACGCTTCCTATTTCCCCGCCGATCGCCTGCCCGCCCGCACCACCATCGGCGTCACGGGTCTGGCGCGCGGCGCGCTGGTGGAGATCGATCTGGTGGCCTGGAAGGGCGCGTGATGACCGACAGCTTCGACTATGTGATCGTGGGCTCCGGCGCCGCCGGATCGGTGCTGGCGGCCCGGCTGACGGAGGACCCCGCCGTCACCGTCTGCGTGCTGGAAGCCGGCCCGCCCGACCGCAATCCCTGGATCCACATCCCGGCCGGCTTCATCAAGACGATGGTCGATCCCTCCGTCACCTGGCAGTTCCGCACGGAACCGACGGAGATGACCGGCGGGCGGCGCATCCCGACCATCCAGGGCCGCACGCTCGGCGGCGGGTCCTCGGTGAATGGCATGATCTACAATCGCGGCCAGCCGGCGGATCTCGACAACTGGGCGCAGCGCGGCAATCGCGGCTGGGGTTATGCCGATTGCCTGCCTTATTACCGTCGCAGCGAGAACCGCATCGGCCTGTCCGACGACACGCGCGGGCGGAACGCGGGCGCGGTGCCGGTGACCGACATGGATTGGATCCACCCGGTGTCGGAAGCCTTCATCCAGGGCTGCCTCGGCCTCGGCATCCCGCGCGCGCGGGACTACAATTCGGGCGACCAGGCGGGGGTCGGCTATTTCCAGCGCACCATCCGCAATGGCCGCCGCGTCTCCGCCGCGCGCGCCTTCCTCCATCCCGCCATGGCGCGGAAGAACCTGGAGGTCCGCACCAATGCCCGCGCCAGCCGCATCATCTTCGACGGCAAGCGCGCGGTCGGCATCCGTTATCTCGCCGCGCCCGGCGCGCCGGCGAAGGAGGTTCGCGCGCGGCGAGAGGTGATCCTGTCCACCGGCACGGTCAATACGGCGCGGCTGCTGCAGGTCTCGGGCGTCGGCCCGGCGGATCTGCTGGGACGGCTCGGCGTGCCGGTGGTGCATGAGCTGCGTGGCGTCGGCGCGAATTTCCGCGACCACTACGCCTCTCGCATCGTCATGCGGGCGAAGCCGGGGGTCGAGACGCTGAACGAATTGTCGCGCGGCCTGAAGCTCGGCCTTCAACTGGCCCGCTGGGCGACGCGGCGGCCGAACATCCTGGCGACCGCGCCGTCGCATGTGCATGTGTTCTGGAAGAGCTTCGAAGGCCTGGACCAGCCCGACCTGCAATGCGTCTTCACCCCCGGCTCCTATGCTGCGGGCAAGGTCTATATCCTGGACGACTATCCGGGCGTGACCGCGGGGTCCTGGCAGCACCGGCCGGAAAGCCATGGCTGGGTCCGCGCGCGCAGCGCGGATGTGTTCGAGGATCCGGAGATCAACCCGAACTATCTCTCGGACCCGATGGATGTCCGCGTCCATCTCGGCGGCATCCGGCTTGTGCGGCGGATGCTGGCGACGCCGCAGTTGGCCGCCTTCCTGGATTTGGAGACGCTGCCCGGCGCCGAGGCGCAGACCGATGACGAGCTGCTGGATTTCGCGAAGAAGAACGGCAGCACCACCTACCACCTGATCGGCACCGCCCGCATGGGCCCGGCGACGGACCCCGGCGCCGTCGTCTCCGACCGCCTGCTGGTGCATGGGATGGAGGCGCTGCGGATCGTCGATGCGTCGATCATGCCGGCGATGCCTTCGGCCAACACCTACGCCACCACCATGATGATCGCGGAAAAGGCCGCCGATTTCATCCGGGGTCGGCAGGAGCCGGACGCGGCCTGAGGCGAGGCCGCGCCAGCCTTTCCGGCCGGGCTCGGCGACGGGCCCGGCACGTTCCGTGTCGTGGCCGGTGCGGAACCGCATCCGCCTCTTGCGCCTTCTGCGTATTGTCTGCGCCCCGGCGGGCAACCCATCACGCCGCGCCTCGTTGAGATCCGGTCCGTGGGTATGTGGCCGGGCGATCCGCCGTGCCGCCCGCCCAGGATCCGGCAGCCGAATCCGAGGCCGCAGGATGGGATCCCAACACGACAAGCGAGGAGTGGCAGCATGGCAGAGACCAGGCAGCAGGACACGCCCGGCGCGGGCGAGGCCGGCCGCGAGCGCGGCGGCCGCGGCCAGCCGGAGGCCGCGCGCGCAGGCGCGGCGCAGATGCGCCAGGGCGCCGAGGCTGGGGCAGAGGCCGGCCAGCGCGGCGGCCAGGCCGCGGCGAGCGCGATGCGCGCAAACACGGAGATGGGCAGGGAGGCGATGCAGCGCGGCGGCGAGGCGATGGGCGAGATGGCGCGCAGCGGCACCCAAACCCTTGCCGAGGGCAGCCGCAACATGGCCGAGGGCGCCGCACACGACATGGAGGAGACCGCCGAGCGCACGGCGGAGGCGATCCGCCGCATGGCGCATGACATCGGCCGCCTGATGATGATGCCCCGCACCGCCGGTGGCGGGCTGCAGGACATGCAGGATGCGATGAGCCAGCTGATGAACGGTGTGATGCGGACGAATCTGCGGATGACGCAGGAGATGTTCCGCCGCACCAATCCCGGCGCCGTTGTGGAACTGCAGGGCGCCTTCATGCGGGAGTATCTCGAAACCCTGGTCGAGGGCGGCGCCACCATGCTGCGCGCCACGCGCCGTACGGCGGATGAAGCGCTGCGCCCGCTCGAGGAGCAGATGGAGCGCCGCAGCGGCGAGGCCCGCCAGAACCGGGGCGGCGGCCAGGAGCACCGCGGCCCGTGCGTGGCGGAGGTGATGACCCGCGATGTCCGTGTCGTTGGTCCGGAGGAAACGGTCCAGCAGGCCGCGCGCCTGATGGGCGAGGCCGATGCCGGCGCCGTCCCGGTCGGCGAGAACGACCGGCTGGTCGGTATGATCACCGATCGCGACCTGGCGGTGCGTGTGATCGGCGAGGGCAAGGATCCGGCCCGCACCAAGGTTCGCGACGTGATGACGCCCGGCACGGCCTATGTCTTCGAGGATGAGGATCTCGGCGCGGTGGCGGAGAGCATGCGGGGGCGCCAGGTCCGGCGCATGCCGGTCCTGAACCGCGACAAGCGCCTTGTTGGTATCGTCTCGCTCGGCGATCTGGCGCGGGAAGCCGGCGCTTGGCAAGGGATCGGCCGCGCCCTGTCCGGCATGTCGCGGGAACGCGGCAAGCAGGGCCACGCCACGGCACGGCGCTGAGCGGCGCACGGCCCGGCGGCGCTGGCCGCCGGGTCGCGCGCCGGCGTCGCTTCAGGCCAGGCGGTAGGTCGCCGCGGCGGTGCCGTGGAAGATCCGCAGGCGATCCTCGCGCGGCAGGCCAGCTGTGATCTCCCGCATGGCGCCCAGGATCTCCCCGAAGCCGGAGACGAGGCCATCCACGGGGAAGTTGCTGGCCCACATACAGCGCGCCGCCCCGAACAGGCGCACGGCTTCCAGCACGATCCAGCCGTTGAGGGCGGCCGTCCAAGGCTCCCTCGGCACGCAGATGCCGGAGAGTTTCACGCGGATATTGGGGGCGTCGGACAGCCGCGCCATGGCCTCGCGCCAACCGGCCAGCCCCTTGTCCCCGCGGTCTGCCGGCAGGCCGAGATGATTCAGCACGATCAGCGTGCACGGCATGTCGCGCGCGAGTTCGAGCGCGTCCGGCAGGTGCCACCAGGGCGTCTGCAACTCGAAGAACAGGTCAGAATCGGCCAGGTGGCGATAGCCCGCGCGCCAGCGGGGGCAGCGCATGGAGCCGGGGATGCGGTGCGCGGGGTCGTAGGCCGCAGCGGCGTCCACCCCGCGCGGCTTGTGGCGCAGGCTGCGGACCAGTGGAAAGGCGGCCTGGGCGCGGATCAGCGCCGGGGCGTCCTCGCGGTCCAGGAAGACGGCGCCGGCCATGGCCCGCGGCAGGCCGTCTCGCGCGGCGACCTCATGCACCCAGCGTGTCTCCCGCAGCGGGTCGGCAGGGTCGTGTTCGGCTTCCATATAGACGGTCGCGACGATGTTCTGGCCGGCGGCATCGCGGCGGTAATCGGCGGCCAGGTAGTTGCGTCGCAGTGGGCTGCTATCGCCGTAGCGGAACCGCGTTGGTGCATCCTCGGCGAGCCAGGGATGGCGGTTGGCGGCCAGGTCCCAGATGTGATGGTGCGCGTCGATCACCGGCAGGTCGGCATCCCGTCCGGAGGCTAGGTAGCGGGCGGCGGTAGGGGCCATCGGGTTGCTCACGCGTCGGGACGGTAGAGCCGCAGGATCGCGGCGCTGTCGGCCATTTCGTTGCCTTGTGAAACGAAGTCCGCGTAGCGCGCGGCGGCGGCGGCGACCACGGGCAACTCCGCGCCAAGGCCCTCAGCGAAGGCCTGCACGGCCTTCATGTCCTTGAGCAGCTGGCGCGCATAGCTGGCCGGTGGATCGAAGCGGCGGGCCTGCATCTGCGGCCAGATGCGGCGCAGCAACTCGCTATCGGCGAAGCCGCCGGCGAGGCAGCCGGGCAGGGCGGCCGCGTCGATGCCTGCGGCTTCGGCCAGGGCCAGCGCCTCGGCCATCAGTACGAAGCCGGTGCCGACGATCGCCTGGTTGATCACCTTCGTCGTCTGGCCCGCCCCGACCTCGCCCATCCGCGTGACATTGGTGGCCAGGGACCGGAGGAGGGCCAGGGCGGCGGCGATATCGGCCTCCGCGCCGCCCGCCATCACCGCCAGCGTGCCGGCCCGCGCCGCCAGCGGCCCGCCGGAGACGGGCGCATCGACCCAGGCCATGCCTGCCTCCGCCCGCAGCGCCGCCGCCATCCGGCGCGTCGCATCCGGATCGGCGGTGGAGAGATCGATGAGCAGCTTGCCCGCGCCACCAGGCGCCCGCGCCACGCCCTCCGCCCCGAAGACGACGCTGTGGACCGCTTCGGTGTGCAGAACGCAGAGCATCACCACGTCGCTGGCCGCGGCGACGGCGGCTGGGGTCGGGGCCGGGATGGCGCCATGCGGGACCACGGTCGCGAGCCGTTCCGGTTCGAGGTTCCAGACCGTCACGGGGCCGTGTCCGCATTCCATCAGGCGGCGGACTATCGCCTCGCCCATGATGCCGATGCCGATGAAGCCGAGGCGCATGCCAGGCACCGGGCCGCCCTGTGGGTCGATAGGCACGGTCATCGGTGGTCCTCCGCAGTTGTCTTGCGATCCGGCAGGGTTCGGCCGCCCGGAAACGCTAACTGCGGTGCCGGTCCCGGCAAAGGAGATCGCGGTTGTCGGCATCGCACGGGGATCGCGCTCGCGATCGATCTGGTTCAACTCCTCGGGTATTGCGGGTTAGAATGCGATGTGGGGCGGAGTGAGCAGAAGAAGAAAATTATTCTTAAGATTGACTCATATCAGCCAATCGATAGAAAAAATTGCCATGAACAAGTGCATTATCCCCCACCCGACCCTGTCCCGGCGCAGCCTCCTCGCCCTTGGCGCGGCCTTGCTGCCCTTGCCGCTCCGCGCCCAGCCCGCCTGGCCCGAGCGCTCTGTCCGGATCGTGATCCCGGTCGCCCCCGGCGGCAGCCTGGATATCCTTGGCCGCACCTTCGCCCGGGCCATCACGCCCGCGCTCGGCCAGCCGGTGGTCGCGGAGAACCATGCCGGCGCCGGGTCCAACCTCGCCTTTGAGATGGTCGCCCGCGCGAGGCCGGACGGGCATACGCTGCTGGTCGGGTCCGACCCGCTGACCATCAACCCCTCCCTCTACCGCCGCGTCGGCTATGATCCCGTCCGCGACTTCGCCCCGGTGACCGAGTTGGTGCGAGCGCCGCAGGTGCTGGTGGTGAACCCTGGCCACCCGGCGACCGATCTCGCTTCCTTCCTGCGGCTGGCGCAGCATGCGTCCGGGGCGACGACCATGGGCAGCCAGGGCAATGGCTCGATCGGTCATCTGGCGGGGGCGGTTCTGACGCAGCGGACGGGCGTCAGCTTCACCCATGTGCCCTATCGGGGCGGCGGGCCGGCGGTGCTGGATGTGGTGGGCGGCCATCTGGATGCGCTGCTGGTCACCCTGCCCGCCGCCATCGAGCATATCCGTGCCGGGCGGCTGAAGGCCTTGGCGATGACCTCCCTCACGCGCAATCAGGCCCTGCCGCCGGTGCCGGCGATGGCGGAGCAGGGGCTCGAAGGCTTCGAAGTGGTGACCTGGCAGGGCATCCTGGCCCCCGCCGGCACGCCGGGCCCCATGATCGAGCGGCTCAACGCCGTGCTGCTGGCGGCCTTGCGGACGCCGGAGGTGGCCGAGAGCCTGGTGCGCCAGGGCTTCGAGCTGCGCGGCGGCACGCCCGAAGCCTTCGCGAACCTCATCAGCACCGAATCCGCCCGTTGGCCGGGCATCGTGCGGCTGGCGGGCGCCACGCTGGATTGACGCGCCCGGCCAGCACCGCGTGCCGTTGCCCTGCGGCCGGTCAGCCGGTCGCGGTGGCGAAGGCGGCGTCCTGCTCGGCGCGCAGCCGCCACAGCAGGCTGTCTGCGGGGATGTCCAGGTCGTCGCAGGTGATCAGTGCGCCGGCCGCGACAGACCGCCGCAACCGCTGACCGACAGCCAGGTAGTAGGGTGCGGGCGACGCGCCTTTGGCGGGCGCCGCGGGCAACAGCAGCGCATCGAGCCCCGGCACGGCGTGGCGGTTGCCCTCCATCTCGATCGCATGCCCCGCAGGCAGGTCCCGCACGGCGCGCGCCACCAGATCCACCACCGGCCGATACCCCGCATCCGGCACGCTGTGGCCGAGCCGCCCGGCCGCCATGGCGGAGATCGGCGCCTCCACACCCAGCAGGTGCGACGGGTTGTAGATCAGCGCCCGCCGCCGATCGCGGGAGACGGGTATGCCCTTGCCGGCGAACAACTCCCCCGTCCGACGGTCGGCGAGCTCGACCACCACGAAGACGCCGCCGGCGAAGGAGGCTTCGTCGGGCCGGCGAAGGCAGTTGAAGACATCAATCACGCCCACTCGGTCCAGCAGCCCGCCTTCGGCCTTGAGGCCATAGAGCTGCGGCAGTTCCGGCGTCCGTGCGAGCGGCGCGTGGAAGTCCGGCCGCGCGATGGGCAGGCCGGTGGCATTGGCGACCAGCGCCATCTCGCAATAATCGGGCACGGTCCGCTGCGGCAGCGCGGCGAGGGCGGCGGCGCGCGCGGCGATGGTGCCGGCCGCGTCGTCACCCAGCGCCATCAGTGCGGCGATCTCCGGGCTCTCCACCTCTTCCGTCAGCCAGCGTGTACGGCCGGTGGCGGGGTCGAAGACATAGTCATATTCGCTGGACTTGCCGGCCGCGAGGATGGGCAGGCCGAGCACGCGCGCCCAGCTCATCAGGCTGACCAGCAGCGCCGGCTGGTCCCCTTCGACCAGCGTGTAGGACAGCCCCGCCGCGCGTGCCTTCGCCGCCAGCAGCGGGCCGACGACGCATTCGGATTCCTTCGACACCATCGCGACATGCTTGCCCGCCGCGATCGCTGCGAGCGCATGGCGCGCCGCGCCTTCCGGATGGCCCGTCGCCTCCACCACCAGTTCCAGGCCCGGTGTGGCGAGCAGGTCGTCGATGCGCGAGGTCAGCGCGACCTCGCCGGCTGCGATGGCGGCGCGGATATCGGCGGGGCCTTCGCAGCGGCGATGTGGCACGCCATCCACGGCCAGGTTCGCGGCCACGCGCGCGGTGTCCAGATCGAGCGCCGCGACAATGCGAAGTCCCGAGAGGCGGTGCGTCTGCGCGATCAGCGAGAGCCCGAACTCACCGCAGCCGAGCAGTGCCGCGACAACGGGGCGCTCGGCCGCCGGGCTGAAGATCGAAGTGAACTGCAATGTCGTGCTTCCCCCTGATGCGCGCGGACGGTCTCAGGCCGCGTCGCGTTTCTCCTCGGACCGCCTGGCGGCGGTGCCGATGCGTTCAAGATGCCGGCGCATGGCGGCCGCGGCGGCTTCCGGGTCGCGCGCCTCGATGGCCGCGGCGATGCGCTTGTGGTCCAGCCAGGATCGCCGCATCGCGCCGGGCGCGGCCAGCGCACGATGGCTGAGTTCCGAGGATTGGCCATAGGCTTCCGCAATCAGCGCGGCGAGCAGGCGGTTGCCGCCCGCGCGCTGCAGCGTCGCATGGAATTCGGAGCCGGAGATGTGGAAGGCGGCCGGATCCTCCAGCGCGCGGCCCTGTTCGGCCGCAAGCTCCGTCAGGCGTGCGCGGGTCGCGGCATCGGCGTGGCGCGCGGCGGCCTCGGCGGCGGCCACTTCGAGCACCATGCGTGCGCCGTGCACTTCCTCGGGCGTGTAGCGCGCGACGGGGGCAGGGCGGGCGGTCCAGCTGGCGGCGGGCAGCACGCGGGACCGCGCGCCCTGCGCGACCTCGATCAGCCCGCGCGCGGCCAGGGCCTGGATCGCGCCGCGCACCGTCTCCCGGCTCACATCCAGCTGCGCGGCCAATTCCCGTTCGCCCGGCATCGCATCGCCCGGCCGGAGCAGGCCCGAGACGATCATGCCGGCGAGCCGATCCGTGATCTGTTCGCGCATCGTGCGCTTCGAGACGGCGGATTGCAGCAGGGCGAAGCTGTCATGCATGGCGGGAAGCCTAACGCGGTCCCGCGGCGAAGGTCTACTGGTCCGGTGACCGGGCCGGTTGACAAGCGCGCGGCGCGTCGGCCAACCTTCGCCATGTCACGCGGTGCGACGCAAAGTTCGCCTGCGACAAAAAAGGGAGGAGTTCGCCATGGCGCAGCACGACGCCGCATCCGCCACCATCTCCGCACTTCGTCCGTCGCGCCGTGCGCTCCTGCTCGCCGGTGGCGCCGCGCTGCTGGCGCGTCCCGCGCTGGCGCAGGGCGCTGGCTGGCAACCGCAGCGGCCGGTGGAGTTCATCGTGGCCGCGGGTCCGGGCGGCGGCACTGACCAGTTCGCGCGCATCGTCCAGTCGATCATCCAAAAGTACAACCTGCTGCGGTCCCCCGTGATCGTGTCGAACAAGGGCGGCGGCGCGGGCACGGAGGCCTTCGTCTATGGCCGCGGCGCCGCAGGCGACCCGCACAAGGTGGTCTTCGGGACGAACAATGTGTGGCTGATGCCGCTGGTCACGCGCGTCGGCTACAGCCTGGCGGATCTCCGCCCCGTCGCCTCGATGGCGGCGGATGAGTTCATCCTCTGGACGCACACCGATGCGCCTTTCCGCAACGCGCGGGAGCTGATCGATGCGGCGCGCGAGCGTGGGGGCGCCTTCCGTATGGGCGGCAGCCAGGCGCGCGACACCGACCACATCCTGACCAAGCTGATCGAGCGCGCGACGGGTGTGACCTTCACCTATGTCCCGTTCCGTTCGGGCGGCGAGGTCGCGGTGCAGCTGGCCGGCGGGCATGTGGACGCCAACACCAACAACCCGGCCGAGAATGTCGGCCAGTGGCGCGCGGGCCGCGTCCGGCCTCTGTGCGTCTTCAACCCGCGGCGCCTGACGTTGACGGAGAAGGTCCATAACGGCGTCGGCTGGTCCGACATCCCGACCTCGACCGAAGCGGGCATTGGCCCGGCCGATTTCCGCATGCCGCGCACCGTGTGGCTGCCTGCGCGCACCACCGACGCGCAAGCCGCCTTCTGGACGCAGCTGCTGGACCGCGTGCGCGCCACGCCGGAATGGCAGGCCTGGCTCGAAAGCGGCAGCCAGGGCGCGCTGTGGCAGACCGGGACGGAGCTGGCCGACTTCATTCGCGCCGATGAGGCCACCAACCGCGAGCATTTCCGCGACTACGGCTGGCTGGTCGAACAGGGCTGATCGCTCCGATCGACCCGGGCCCGAGGGTGGCGCCATGAGCAGTCCTGAATGAGCGGTCCTAAAGGGGGCCTGGGCGGCCGCCGGACCGCGGAGGTGGGCATGGCGCTCGCCGCCGCGGGCTTCGGCGCGGTGGTCGTCTTCGGCGCGCTGCAGCACGATACGGGCTGGGGGCCGACCGGGCCCGGCGCGGGGTATTTCCCGTTCCGTATCGGGCTGCTGCTGATCGGCGTCGCGGCGCTTCTCGCGCTGCGGCAGGTGCTGGCCGGCGTGCCGGGGCGCTTCTCGGAGCCTGGCGCGCCGCGCCGCGTCGCCGGGCTACTGGTGCCGACCTTGATCTTCGGCGCCGCGATGGCGCCGCTCGGCGCCTATCTGCCGATGATGCTCTATCTGCTGTGGATGGCGCGCCGCACGGCCCGCGCGGGCTGGGCGCTGTCCCTTCTGATCGCGTTCGCCATGCCAGCCGGGTTCTTCCTGCTGTTCGAGGTCTGGCTCGGCGTCCCGCTCGCGAAGGGTCCGCTCGAGGAAGCGCTGGGGATCTACTGATGGAAGGCCTCGCGGCGCTTCTGCACGGCTTCGAGGTCGCGCTGACCGCCTACCACATCGGGCTGATGGTGGTCGGCGTGCTGATTGGCATCCTGGTTGGCGTCCTGCCGGGCCTTGGCGCGCCGAACGGGGTCGCGCTGCTGATGCCGCTGACCTTCTTCATGCCGCCGGTCAGCGCCATCATCCTGCTGTCGTCGATGTATTGGGGCGCGCTGCTCGGCGGGTCCACCACCTCGATCCTGTTCAACATCCCCGGCGAGCCATCTTCCGTCGCGACGACCTTCGACGGGCACCCGATGGCGAAGCAGGGCAAGGCGGCGGAGGCGCTGTCGCTGGCGTTCCTGTGCTCGGGCTTCGGGGCGCTGGTTGGCGTCATCACCATCACCATCGTGGCCGATGACATCGCCGGCTTCGCGCTGCGCTTCAGCCCGGCCGAGTATTTCGCCGTCTATCTCCTCGCCTTCTGCGCCTTCATCGGAATGGGTGGCAGCGATCCCCTGAAGACAGCGGTTTCGCTGTTGGTGGGCCTTTCGCTCGCGACCATCGGGATGGACACCGTCTCCGGCGAGATGCGGTTGACCTTCGGGCAGGACCAGCTGGTCCGCGGCATCTCCTTCCTCGTCGCGGTGATCGGCCTGTTCGGCATCGGCGAATTGCTCTCGACGGCGGATGAGACGGAGAAGGTCGAGGGCATTCGGGCCCGCGTGCGTCTTGCCGCCGTCTTGCGCACGCTGGCGGAGATGCCGCGCTACACCGTCGCGCTGGTCCGCAGTGCGGCCATCGGCGTCTGGATGGGGCTGACGCCGGGCGGGCCGACGGCGGCGTCCTTCATGTCCTATGGCGTGGCGCGACGCTTTTCCAAGCGGCGTGAGAATTTCGGGAAGGGCGAGCCCGAGGGCGTCGTCAGCCCGGAGACCTCGGACCACGCCGCAGGCGTCTCTGCGCTGCTGCCGATGCTCGCGCTCGGCGTGCCGGGATCGGCGACCGCGGCGGTGATGCTCGGCGGGCTGATGATCTGGGGCCTGCAACCGGGCCCGATGCTGTTCCAGGACAAGCCGGACTTCGTCTGGGGCCTGATCGCCAGCATGTATGTGGCGAACCTTGTGGCCGTGGTCCTGGTGCTGGCCACGGTGCCCATCTTCGCCTCCGTCATGCGGGTGCCCATCGGGCTGCTGGCGCCGATGATCATGGCGATCTGCATCAGCGGCGCCTGGATGGTTTCCTCCAACGGCTTCGATGTGCTGCTGGCGATCGGCTTCGGCGTCGTCGGCTACGTGATGAAGAAGCTCGACTACCCCATCGCGCCCATGGTCCTGGCCATGGTGCTCGGCGACAAGGCCGAGGACGCGTTCCGCCAATCCATGCTGATGAGCCGTGGCGACCTGACCATCTTCTGGTCGAACTGGCTTGTCGGTTCCATCACCACCCTCGCGCTGCTGCTGCTCGCCTGGCCGATCCTGGCCTGGCTGCTGAGCCGAGGCGCGCAATCCAGCCGGAGAGTTGCCGAATGACGCCCCGCCTCGCCCTTGTTCTTGGTGATCCCGCCGGCATCGGGCCGGAGATCATGGCCAAGCTGCTGGCCGAGGAGAGCAACCGCAACAAGGCCGCGCTGCTGCTGGTGGCGGACCCGGACGAGTTGGCGGAGGGCATGCGGATCGCGGGTGTCGATCTGCCCATCACCCGCGTGAACGACCCGGCGGCGCTCGCCCCTGGCCGCATCGCGCTGCATGAGGTGCGGCGCACCGCGCCCATCCCGCGCGGCGTGTCGAGTGCCGAGGGCGGAGCGCATGCGATGGCGACGCTGCGCGAATGCCTGGCGCTGGCGCAGGCCGGCACGGTGGACGGCATCTGCTTCGCGCCGCTGAACAAGTCGTCGCTGCATATGGCCCAGATGGGCCATCCGGATGAGCTGCACTGGTTCGCGGAAGTGCTCGGCCACCAGGGCGCGCATAGCGAATTCAACGTGCTGGACGGGCTCTGGACCTGTCGCGTGACCAGCCATGTGGCGCTGCGCGAGGTGGCGGATCTCATCACGCCGGAGAAGGTGATCGGCGCCGTCGCGCTGATCCGCGATGCGCTGGTCCAGGCCGGCATCGAACAGCCGCGCATCGCGGTGTGCGGCCTGAACCCCCACAATGGCGACAACGGCGCCTTCGGCCGCGAGGAAATCGAGATCATCGGCCCCGCGCTGGAGGAAGCGCGCCGTCGCGGCCTGCCCTGCGAGGGGCCGTACCCCGCCGACACCATCTTCCTGCGCGCCCAGCCCAAGCCGGACGGCACGCGCGACGTGGATGCGATCGTCACCATGTACCATGACCAGGGGCAGATCGCGATGAAGCTGATGGGCTTCTGGCGCGGCATCACGGTGGCCGGCGGCTTGCCGGTGCCGATCGCGACCTGCGCCCATGGCACGGGCTTCGACATCCAGGGCAAGGGCATCGCACGCGTCGGCGCGCTGCAGGCGGCCTTCGACTTGGCCTGCGCCATGGGCACGCGGCGCCGCGCGCGGGGCTGATGGAAGATGAGCACCAAGAAGCCGCTGCGCAGCCAGGCCTGGTTCGGCCGCCAGGACAAGATGGGGTTCTACTACCGGTCGTTCCTGAAGAATCACGGCACGCCGCAGGACCAGTTCGATGGCCGCCCCGTCATCGGCATCTGCAACACCTGGTCGGAACTGACGCCCTGCAACGCGCATTTCCGCGACCTGGCGCGGCATGTGCGGGACGGCATTCTGGAAGCCGGCGGCTATCCGCTGGAATTCCCCGTCTCCTCGCTCGGCGAGGTAACGATGCGGCCCACCGCGATGCTCTATCGCAACCTCGCCGCAATGGATGTCGAGGAAGCTTTGCGCGCGCATCCGCTGGATGGCGCCGTGCTGCTGATGGGTTGCGACAAGACCACGCCATCCCTGGTGATGGGCGCGGCCAGCGTCGATCTGCCGACCATCGGTGTGTCCGGCGGGCCGCAGCTGCGCGGCGTCTATCGCGGGCAGATTATCGGTTCTGGCACCAACATCATCTCCATGAGCGAGCAGCTGCGCGCCGGGGAGGTGACGCTGGAGGAATTCCACGAGGCGGAAGCCGGCATGAACCGCTCCGCCGGGTCGTGTATGACGATGGGCACTGCGTCCACCATGGCGTCGCTGGTCGAGGCGATGGGGCTTGGGCTGCCGCAGAACGCCGCCATCCCGGCGGCCGATGCGCGGCGCAACCTGCTGGCGCGCATGGCCGGGCGGCGCATCGTGGACATGGTTCGCGAAGACCTTACCATCTCGAAAATCCTGACGCGCGCCGCTTTCGAAAACGCAGTGCGCGTACTGGGCGCGATCGGGGGCTCGACCAATGCCGTCGTGCACCTGCTGGCGATCGCGCGCCGGCTTGGCGTGCCCTTCACGCTGGATGATCTCGACGCGCTTGGTCGCAGGATTCCGTGCCTTGTGGACCTCATGCCGTCGGGCCGCTTCCTGATGGAGGATTTCTACGAGGCCGGCGGCCTGCCGGTGGTGCTGAAGGCGCTCGGCGAGGCGGGGCTGCTGAACCGCGACGCGCCGACCGCGAATGGCAAGCCGATCTGGGAGAATGTGAAGGACGCGCGCTGCTGGCGCCCGGACGTCATCACGCCCTGGGACCAGCCCTTCAAGCCGGATGCGGGCATGGCGGTGCTGCGCGGCAACCTTGCGCCCGATGGCGCGGTCATCAAGCCATCCGCCGCATCCCCGAAGCTGATGCGCCACACCGGCCGCGCGGTGGTGTTCGAGACGATCGAGGATCTGCACGCCCGCAAGGACGACCCCAACCTCGATATCGACGCCGACTGCGTCATGGTGCTGAAGAATTGCGGCCCCAAGGGCTACCCCGGCATGGCCGAGGTCGGGAACATGCCGATTCCCGCCAAGCTGCTGAAGCAGGGCGTGCGCGACATGATCCGCATCTCGGACGCGCGCATGTCCGGCACCGCCTATGGCACCGTGGTGCTGCATGTCGCGCCGGAGGCCGCGGCGGGCGGGCCGCTCGCGCTGGTCCGGAACGGCGATTTGATCACCCTCGATGTCGCGGCGCGCAGCCTGCACCTGCATGTGGACGAAGCAGAACTGGCCGCGCGCCGCGCCGCCTGGGTGCCACCAGCCCCGGCGGCCACGCGTGGCTATGTGAAGATGTATCTGGATCACGTGCAGCAGGCGAATGAGGGCGCCGACCTCGACTTCCTCGTCGGCAGTTCCGGTGCGCCCGTGCCGCGCGACAACCACTGAGCAGGAGCCCCCGATGCCACAGCCCTATCGCGGGGTCTTCCCGGTCGTCCCCACCATCTTCCACGCCGATGGCGCACTCGACCTCGAAGGCCAGAAGCGCGCCATCGACTTCATGATCGATGCGGGGTCCGAGGGTCTCTGCATCCTCGCCAACTTCTCCGAGCAATTCGTGCTGACGGATGAGGACCGCGACCGGGTGATGCAGGCGGCGCTGAAGCACGTCGCCGGGCGCGTGCCGGTGATCGTGACGACGACGCATTTCGCGACCCATATCTGCGCCGAGCGGAGCCGCCGCGCGCAGGATATGGGTGCTGCGATGGTCATGATCATGCCGCCCTATCACGGCGCGACCATCCGCGTGGGTGAGAAGGGGGTCTACGAATTCTTCCGCCGCGTGTCCGACGCGATCTCGATCCCGATCATGATCCAGGACGCGCCGGTCAGCGGCACCACGCTGTCCGGGCCCTTCCTGGCCCGCATGGCGCGGGAGATCGCGAACGTCTCCTATTTCAAGATCGAGGTGCCGCAGGCGGCCGCCAAGCTGCGTGAGCTGATCGAGCTGGGCGGGGAGGCCATCATCGGCCCCTGGGATGGGGAGGAGGCCATCACCCTGATGGCCGATCTCGATGCCGGCGCGACGGGTTCGATGACCGGCGGCGGCTTCCCGGACGGCATCCGGCAGATCACCGATGCCTGGTTCGCCGGCGACCGGAATGGCGCGATGGATGCCTATGCGCGCTGGCTGCCGCTGATCAACTACGAGAACCGCCAATGCGGCCTGCTGGCCGCCAAGGCGCTGATGGAGGAAGGCGGCGTCATCCGCTGCGGCGCGCCGCGCGCCCCGATCGCGCCGCTGCATCCGGCGACGCGCGCGGGGCTGATCGAGGTGGCGAAGCGCCTCGATCCCATGGTGCTGCGCTGGGGCAAGTAGTGGCCCGCCCCACAAGGCTGTCAGGCGGCCTTGTGGGGACCAGGCTTCGGTGTGGCGCGTTCAGCGCCCCACCGCGTAGCCCTGCATGCCGCGCGGATTGGCGCCGGCGAACAACTGCCCATCCGCTTCCTGCCGTGCGGCGGTGAGCCGTCCTTCGGACCACTCGCCGCCGACCTCCACCAGATGGCCGCGCGCGGCCAGCGCCGGCGCGACATCGGGCGCGTAGCGGCCCTCGATCACCACCTTTCCGGGCTTTGCGGGGCGCGGCCAGAAGGAGGAAACCCAGTGCTCCGTGTGGAAGGATGGCGCGTCGATCGCCTGCTGGATCCCCATCGCGTGATCGACCATGCGGGCGAACATAATGGGCTGCCACTGGTCCTGCTGTTCGCCGCCGGGCGTGCCGAAGGTCATCCAGGGGCGGCCATCCTTCAGGGCCATCGCGGGCGATAGCGTGGTGCGCGGCCGCTTGCCGGGCTTGAGACCGTTCGGCAGCGATTCATCCAGCCAGAACATCTGCCCGCGCGTGCCGAGGCAGAAGCCGAGTTCCGGAATGACCGGGGAGGATTGCAGCCAGCCGCCGGACGGCGTCGCGCTGACCATGTTCCCCTCGCGGTCGATGATATCCAGATGGCAGGTATCCGCGCCCGAGGCGCCGAGCCGCGAGACCGTCGGCTCCCCCGCGCCCGGCGCGCGCGCGGCCCATTCGCCGCGGGCGACGGCGGCGGCGAGGTCCGGCGCGGGCCGGTCGTAGCCGGGGATGGTGCCGGGGCGCAGTTCCATCGACGCCGTCTCGCCCACCAGCTTACGACGTTCGGCGATATAGGCGTCCGACAGCAGCGTCGCGGTCGGGACATCGACGAAATCCGGATCGCCATAGAAGGCCTCGCGATCGGCGAAGGCGAGCTTCATGCATTCGACCACGGTGTGGATGAAACGCTCCCCCAGCGGGTCCATCCCGGCGATGTCGAAGCCTTCCAGCAGCGCCATGGTTTGCAGCATGGTCGGGCCCTGGCTCCAGACGCCGCATTTCAGCAGCGTCGTGCCGCGATAGTCGCGCCGCAGCGGGGCCTCGACCGGGGCGCGCCACTTCGCCATGTCGTCGCCGGTCAGCACGCCGCGATGGCGGCGGCCGGAGGTGTCCATCACTTCGTTGGTGCGGCAGAAGCGGTCGATCGCCTCGGCTATGAAGCCTCCATACCAGGCGTCGCGCGCGGCATCGATCTGCGCCACGCGGTCATGGCCCGCCGCTTCCGCTTCCCGCACCAGGCGTTCCCAGGTGTCGGCCAGGGTCGGGTTGGCCCAGAGCTTTCCTTCGCACGGCCCGCCATCGCGCAGCCACAGCGCGGCGGAGGTGGGCCATTCCGTCTCGAACAGCGGCCGCACGGTGTTGAGCGTCGCGATGACGCGAGGTACGTAGTGGATGCCGCGCCGTGCATAGCCGATGGCATAGGACAGCACGTCGCGCAGCGACCAGGTGCCGTGGTCCCGCAGCATCCGCGCCCAGGCATCGAAGGCGCCCGGCACCATCGCCGGCAGCAGGCCGGTGCCGGGCACCAGGTCGAGGCCCAGCGAGCCCTTCACATGGGCCACCGAAAGCCCGGCGGGGGCGACGCCCTGGCCGCAGATCACGTGCTGCGCGCCGGATTTCGCGTCATGGACGATGATCGGGCAGTCGCCGCCCGGGCCGTTCAGATGCGGCTCTGCCACCTGCAGCGTGAAGCCGGCGGCGGCGGCGGCGTCGAAGGCGTTGCCGCCGCGCTCCAGCACGCTCATGCCGACCTGGGAGGCGATCCAATGCGTCGAAGCGACGACGCCGAAGGTGCCGGCGATTTCGGGGCGTGTCGTGAACATGCGATGAACCTTCATGGACGGCCGCTTGAACGGCGCGATAGGCACAGGCACAAGCGCTGTGGTCAATACGGAGAAGTCGCGTGCTCGTCGGTGTGGTGGGGCCTTCGGGTGCCGGCAAGGACACGCTGATGGACGGCGCCCGCGCCGCCCTGGCCGGCAATGCGCGCTTCGTCTTTGCCCGCCGTGTCATCACCCGCCCCGCCGAGGCGGGGGGCGAGGATCACCTGCCGGCGACCGCCGATGAGTTCGCCCGGATGCGCGAGAAGGGCGACTTCGCGCTGTGGTGGGACGCGCATGGCCTGTCCTATGGCATTCCGGCGCGGTTCGCGGCCGATTCCGGGCAGGGCCGCGCCGTCGTCGCGAATCTTTCGCGCGGCGTGCTGGCGGAGGCTGCGGCGCGCTTCCCGCTGCTGGTGCTGGAGATCACCGCGCCGCTCGAACTTCGCGCCGCGCGCCTCGCCGCACGCGGGCGCGAAAGTGTGGATGATGTCGCCCGCCGCCTGAGCCGAGAAGCGCCGCTGCCAGAGGGCCTGGATATCCGCCGGGTCGTGAATGACGGTTCGCCGGACCAGGGCATCGCCGCCGTCGTCGCGGTGCTGCGCGGGGCGATGGCGTAACGCCATCAGCCCAGCAGCGGCAGTCGCTCCGCAATCAGGAACGGCGCGCCGGGCGAGGCTTGGGTGAAGAGGCAGAGTTCCGCCACGCGCCGGGGCAGGGCGGGGGAATCGCCGAGATGCGCGGCCAGAAGCGGCATCAGCACCTCGCGCTGCGCCTCCGTCAGCCGGCCGGTCAGCGTAACGTGGAACCACCATTCCTCGAGCACATAGTGATAGCCCCAGCGTTCCAGATAGGCCCTTTGCCGTTCCGTCATGCGCGCGGGGTTGCGGCGCGCGATCTCCTCGGGCGTCGCAGGCGCGCGGTGCGGGTCGAGCGCGGTGACACAGGCGTCGCAGAAGGCCTGAAGCGCGGGCGATGCCTCTGCCTCCAGCAGGGCAAGGAAGCCGTGATGCTCCGCCAGCCGCAGAGGCGGCATCGCGAAGGGCCGGGTCCGCGCGGCCAGTTCCATCGCCACATCGCGCACCGCCTGCCAGCTAGTGGCGATGCGGAAGGGCGCCTTTAGCGTGGCGTGCAGGCCGTATCCTCGCGCATCCGCCGTCAGCGCGGCGATATCGAGCCCGGGAATGGCGGGCTGCGCCAGCATCGCGCCCGTCTCTGCATCGCGGCCCAGCCATCTGGATCCGAGTGCATGCAGCGGATCATCGATCCGCGGCGCCCAGTACAACGCGACGCGCATCAGGCGACGCGCTCACCCGCACGCCAGACGCGGCGGATGATGGCATGGCCCTCATGCGGGCGGACCTGCACCAGATCGGCGCGGAGGCCTGGCTCGATGCGGCCGCGATCGGTCAGGCCGGCCATCCGTGCGGCGGCATCGGTGATCATCCCGACGGCTTGCGGCAGCGTGATGGCGCCGCTGGCGGCGGATAGCCAGGCGGCCTCCACCATCGCGGGCGGGACGTAATCGCTCGCCAGCACATCCACCGCGCCGGCGCGCACCAGGTCGGCGGCGGCGACGTTACCGGAATGGCTGCCGCCGCGGACGATGTTCGGCGCGCCCGCGATCACCGCGACGCCAAGGCGTTTCGCTTCCTGCGCCGCTTCCATCACCACCGGGAATTCGCTGATCAGGATGCCGTCCGCCGCGTTGCGCGCGACCTGCTCGGCGCTGTCGTCGTCATGGCTGGCCAGAGGCAGGACGCGATGGCGCACGCGGTCCAGAAGCCAGCGGCGCTGGGGCTCGCGCAGGCGTTCGCGCTGCTCCAGCAATTCGCCGATGCGCCGATCCACATCGGCCGGCGATACGTTCATCTGCTTGATCCGCATCTGCCGGTAGCGCGGGATGTCGCGGTACTGCCCGACGCCAGGGGAATGGTCCATCAGGCTCACCATCCGGACCAGCGGATGGTCGGCCACCGGCTCCACCAACTCCGGCATGTCGGCGGCGGGCAATTCGCAGCGCAGATGTAGGAAATGCTCGCTTTTCAGCAGCCCGGTCGGCGCCAGCGCATCAAGGTCGGCGACCCCGTCCAGGAAGGTCTTGGTGCGCCCCGCATCGAAGCCGAGATCGCCCAGGCAGAGCGCATCCAGCACGGTCGTGACACCCGCCGCGATGGTCTGCGTGTCATGCGCCAGCATGGCGGAACGCGACGGCCAGCGGGCATTCGCGCGCGGCTGCACCTGGCGTTCGAGGTTATCGGTGTGGACGTCCACGATCCCCGGGATCAGGTGCTCGCCACCCACATCCTGCGCCGCGGGCAGGTGGCTGCGC
>JBIIRI010000140.1:0-9614 GCA_044341625.1 Roseomonas sp. | reverse complement strand
TTCTGGCCCTATTGGGAGGATCCGACCCGCACCGAGGCGCTGCTTCGGCCATTGGCGGCCGACAGGACGACCGTGATGGATCTGGGGTTGATGGCGGGGGCGGCGCTGGCGGCGGCGCTGGCCGGCTGCGCGCGGCAATGGGAATGGCCCGCGCCGGGGGCGGCGGCGGCCTCCCTCGTCGGGGGGCTGCTGCTGGGCTACGGCGCCGTACTCGGTACGGGATGCAACATCAGCGCCTATTTCGGCGGGATCGCGAGCGGCAGCCTGCATGGATGGGTGTGGATCGTGCCGGCGCTGGCGGGGAACTGGGTGGGGCTGAAGCTGCGGCCCTTCTTCCGCCTTTAGGGCTGCGCAGGCACGGGATCGTGATTTTTCTGATTTGACATTCAGGGTGTGTGGAATTTACGAATGCGCTGACGCGGTTCGGGATTTCCACGAACCGAAATCGGGATTTGCCATGTCCGCCCTGCGCCCCATGCTTCAACGCGCCCTGCTGGCCAGCCTTCTGGCCACGCCACTCGCACCCGCCGCCGCCCAGGCGCCCTTGAGCGCCGAGGGCTGCTATGGCTGCCACGGGCCCGGCGGCACCGGGGCAGGGGGCATCCCCGCCATCGCCGGGCGCGACGCGGCGGAACTTCGCGCCCAGATGCTCGCCTTCCGGGCCAATGAGCGCCCCGGCACGATCATGGGCCGCATCGCCCGCGGCTACACGGATGCCGAGATCGCCGCCATGGCCGAGCATTTCGCGCAGATCCGGCGCTGAGGACGATCCCCATGCAGACCCTGACCCGCCGCGCAGCCCTCGGCGCCGCTCTTCTCGCCCCACTCGCCGCGCCGCGCGCGGTGAACGCCCAAGGCGGCACGGCCGCCCAGGCCCGCCTTGTCGTCATCGGCGGCGGCTTCGGCGGCGCCAGCGCCGCCAGCTTCGCCCGCCGGCGCTTCCCCTGGATGGAGGTGACGCTGGTCGAGCCGAAGACCCGCTTCGTCACCTGCCCCTATGGCAATCTGGTGATCGGCGGCACGAAGCGGATCGACGACATCTCCCACGGCTATGACGGGCTGCGCGCCCGCGGCGTGCGGGTGGTGCATGACTGGGCTTCGGGCATCGACGCCAATGCGCGCACCGTGCGCCTCGCCGGGGGGCAGACGCTCACCTACGACCGCCTGATCCTCTCGCCCGGCATCGCGCTGCGCTGGGGCGCGGTCGAGGGCTACGACGAAGCCGCGTCCGAGGTCATGCCGCATGCCTGGGTGCCGGGGGATGGCGCGCAGACCGCGCTGCTCCGCCGCCAGCTGGAGGCGATGCCCGATGGCGGTGTGGTCGGGATCGCCATTCCAGGAAATCCCTTCCGCTGCCCGCCCGGCCCTTATGAGCGGATCAGCATGATCGCCAGCTACCTGAAGCGCCACAAGCCGCGATCCAAGATCCTGGCGCTGGACGCCAAGGATGCCTTCAGCAAGCAGGGGCTGTTCCAGGATGCCTGGGCCGAGCTCTATCCCGGCTTGATCGAATGGGTGCCCGCCAACCGCGACGGCCGCGTGGTGCGCGTCGATGCGCGGGAACGCGTGCTGGAGACCGAGTTCGGCGAGAAGCACAAGGTCGCGGTCGCCAATGTCATCCCGCCGCAATCGGCCGCCCGCATCGCGATCGAGGCGGGGCTCACCGACAATTCCGGCTGGGCGCCGGTGAACCCCGTCACCTTCGAAAGCCGCGTGGCGCCGGGCATCCATGTGGTTGGCGACGCCAATATCCCCGGGCCGATGCCGAAATCGGGCTACATCGCCAACAGCACGGCGAAGCAGGCCGTGGCTTCCGCCGCTGCCTCCCTGCGCGGAGAGGCGCCGCCGACCGCGCTTTACTACAACACCTGCTATTCCCATGTGGGCGACGAGTACGGGATCTCCGTCGTCGGGATCTTCCGCCCCAACGCGGACGGCACGGCGATCGTGGAAGTGCCGAATTCGGGCGGCGTTTCGCCGCGCGGCAACCTGCCGGAACAGCGCCGCCTGGAAGCCATCTACGCGGATGCCTGGTACGACAGCATCACGAGGGACATGTTCGCCTGATGCAGCCCGGTCTCACCCGTCGCGGCGCCCTCGGCGCGGCGCTCGCCCTGATTGCCCTGCCGGCCGGCGCGGCGACGGAGGGCGAGCTCGACGCCGCGATCCGCGAACAGGTGGGCGATGCCCGCATTGAGGATGGCGGCATCACGCTCCGCGCCCCGGTGGTCGCGGAGAATGGGGGGCAGGTGCCGGTGACGGTCCTGGTGGACAGCCCGCAGACCGCGGCGCAGCACGTCAGCGCCATCCACCTCTTCGCAACGCGCAACCCAACCCCCGGCGTCGCCAGCTTCCGCCTGACGCCGCTGCTGGCGCGGGCGGAGGTGCAGACGCGCATCCGGCTATCGGAGGAACAGCGCGTCATCGCCCTGGCGCAGATGTCCGACGGATCGGTCCGGCGCGCGGTGGCGGAGGTGCGCGTCACCATGGGCGGGTGCCTGTCATGAGCGGCGCGCTGGCCACCCCGCGCATCCGCGTCCCGCGCTCCGCCCGTCCGGGAGAGGCGGTGGAGATCCGCACCCTGATCGAGCATCCGATGGAAACCGGGCTGCGCCAGGATGGCGGGCGGACCGTGCCGCGCGACCTGCTGAACCGCATGGTCGTCCGCGTGAACGGAGAGGTCGCGCTGCAGGCGGAATTGCGGAATGGCACCGCCGCCAATCCCTTCCATGTCTTCTTCCTGCGGCTGGAGCGCAGCAGCGACCTCGACTTCACCTTCACCGACGAACGCGGCCGGACGTCCCGCGCCAGCGCGCGGATTACGGTGGGCTGAGCCGATGCTGCTGAAGCGCGACCGCGCCCTGATGGCGGTGGACATCGTGCTCGACGTCGCCTTCCACGCTGGCCGCACGGCGGACGCGACGGGCGCGGCCGATATCGCGGAACGGCTCGGCGCGCAGCGGCGTGGGATCGAGCCGGTGTTGCAGGCGCTGACGCGCGCGGGTCTGCTCGACAGCACCCGCGGCCCGCGCGGCGGCTACCGCCTGGCCCGCGCGCCGCGCGCCATTCCCCTGATCGATGCGGTGGATGCGGTGCTGGATGCGGAGGACGCCGCGCCGCCCGCCGGCGCGCTTTCTGGCGCCGTCACCGCGCCGCTCTGGGCGGAGCTGGATGCGACGCTGCGCGAGAAGCTCGCGCAGCTCACCGTGGGCGACCTGCTGCGCCGGGCGACCCAGGCGGGGCTGCGCCGCCCGCTGACGGAACCGCTCGACTTCGCGATCTGAAAGACCGTTTGAGAACACCGGACGGGTCGGTTCCGCGGTTCTTTTCCGCCCCTGCGGCGTCAACGGACTTGCCGATGCAACCAGCATCGGCGGCGTCCGCTTCCTGGCAGGACCGAAAAATCCCCTGCGGACCCTCAGCCGCCGGTATTCTCAAACGGTCTCTGAGGAGCGCGCGCGGCGCCGCGGATCCTGCGCTCCAGCAGGCTCCAGGGTCCGAACCCAGAGCAGCTTGTGCCCGATCGGCGGAACCGCGAAGCGGTTCCACCAGATCGGCTGTAGCTTCAGCTCGCCGCCGCGTGGCTCTTCGCGATGGGGGCGACGAACTGGGGCTCGGTGTCCCAGGGGAACAGGATCCAGGTGTCCTGGCTCACCTCGGTGATGAAGGTGTCCACCAGCGGCTTGCCCTCGGGCTTCGCGTAGACGGTAGCCAGATGCGCCTTGGGCAGCAGGGCGCGGACCACCTTCGCGGTGGTGCCGGTATCCACCAGATCGTCCACGATCAGCCAGCCCTCGCCCTGGCTTTCCAGCGCCGCGGTGGGCGGCTTCACGATGGAAGGCTTGCCGCGCTGCTCCTCGTCATAGGTGACGATGGAGACGGTCTCGATCAGGCGGCATTCCAACTCGCGGGAGATGATCGCGCAGGGGATCAGGCCACCGCGGGTGATCGCGATCATGCCCTTCCAGGGGCCCTTTTCAACCAGCCGCCAGGCCAGCGCCTTGGCGTCGCGGTGCAGCTGGTCCCATGTCACCGTGTAGTAGCGGATGGCCATCCTGAATTCCTCTTGCAGAACCGCCCCGGTGCGCCGGCATCCGGGGGCTCAGAACATCTTCCCCCCGTCCGGCACCTTGATGTCCGGACGGAGCAGCACGACCGCCCCGTTCTCGTCCTGCAGGCCGAGGACCAGGACCTGGCTCTCGAATCCGGCGATTCGGCGGGGCGGGAAATTGACCACGGCGACGACCTGGCGGCCGATCAGCCGGTCCGCCGTGTAGTGCACGGTGAGTTGCGCCGAGGATTGCCGCACGCCGAGCGGCGCGCCGAAATCGACCCACAGCTTGATCGCGGGCTTCTTCGCCTCGGGGAAAGGGGTAGCATCGACAACCGTGCCGACGCGGATATCCACCCTGTCGAAATCGGCGATGGCGATCTGGTCCATGGCGCGTCCTAGCCAATCGGGGGTTGCGGGGGAAGGGGCAGGGGAAGGGGCAGCCCGGCCGGGGTCGTTTCCTGTCGCCGGACGGGCCACGACGGAGGGTGTCTTGCGCGGGGCGGGGGAGGGGTTCACACAAAGCGGCCAAGCATGCCTCCCCTTGATCTGCCACGCGGAGCACAACGCGCCATGACCCTGCCGATCACGCCGCCCTTCCGCCTCGATGGCCAGCGCGCCCTCGTCACGGGGGCCAGCAAGGGGATCGGCCGCGCCGGCGCCGTGGCGCTGGCCGCCGCCGGGGCCGAGGTGGTGCTGGCCGCCCGGAGCCTCGCGGAGATGGAGCAGACGGTGGCCGAACTCGCCGCCGCCGGGCTTTCTGGCAAGGCCCGCGCGCTGGACGTGACCGACCGCGCGGCGGTCCGCGCGCTGGTGGCGGCGGAAGGGCCGTTCGACGCGCTGCTCAACAATGCCGGCACCAATATCCGCGAGCCGTTCCTGGAGGTGCAGGATACCTCCGTCGATACGCTGCTCGACCTCAATATCCGCGCGATGTTCACGGTGGCCCAGGCGGTTGCGCAGGGGATGGCGGAAGCGGGCAAGGCCGGCGCCATCCTCAATTTGTCGTCGGTGAACGGCCATGTCGCGGGCGCCAATCGCAGCGTCTACACCGCGACCAAGCACGCGGTGGAAGGGATGACGAAGGCGATGGCCTTCGAACTCGGCCCGAAGGGCATCCGCGTGAACGCCATCTGCCCCGGCTTCGTGGAGACGCCGTTGACCCGTCCCGTGCTGCAGGACCCGAAGTTCCGCGACCGCGTGGTGCGGTCCATGCCGCTCGGCCGCGTGATGCAGGTCGAGGACATCATGGGCGCGGTGGTGTTCCTGCTCTCGCCCGCCAGCGTCATGGTGACCGGGGCTAGCCTGGTCATCGATGGCGGTTCCCTGACGCATTGAACAGGCCCTCAGACGCCGGGCGGCCGCTTCGCGGCCTTGGCTGCGCGCAGGCCGCTGGTCCACGGATGGGACGGTTGGTTTGTGCGCGGGCCGCATTCGCGGCCTCGGCCGGCTTTGCCGGCCGCCAGCGCACTCTTGAAAAGGTTGCACCATGAAGCGCGACTTCCACGCCCCCGGCCGCAGCGCCGTCTATGCCGCGAACGGGATGGCCGCGACCTCCATGCCGCAGGCGACGCTGGCCGCGCTCGATGTGATGCGGGCGGGGGGCAATGCGCTGGACGGCGCGATCGCCGCCGCCGCCGTGCTCGGCGTGGTGGAACCGCAGAGCACCGGCATCGGCGGGGATTGCTTCTGCCTCTACGCGCCGGCCGGCACGGGGAAGGTGATCGCGATCAACGGCTCGGGCCGCGCGCCGATGGGCGCGACGCCGGACGCGCTGCGGGCGGCGGGGCTCAGCCAGATGGACGCGCTCTCGGCCCATTCGGTGACCGTCCCCGGCGCGGTCTCGGCCTGGGAAGCGCTGTCCAAGGCGCATGGGCGCAAGGGGCTCGATGAGGTGCTGCAGCCCGCGATCCGCTTCGCGGAGCAAGGCTTTCATCTGTCGGGCCGCGTTGCCTCCGACTGGGCGTCCTCGGTCGGGAAGCTGTCGAAGCATCCCTCCGCCGCGCGGCGCTTCCTGAAGGATGGCGCGGCCTTCGCGCGTGGCGACCGCTTCGTGCAGCCGGAACTGGGCGCGACGCTCCGCGCCATCGCCAAGGGCGGCGCCAAGGCCTTCTATGAAGGCGCCATCGCAGCCGACATGGTCGCGACGCTGCGCGCCGCCGGTGGCACCCACACCGAGGCCGATTTCGCCCGTGGCGCGACGGCCGCCGAATTCGTGGCACCGATCAGCCGCGCCTGGCGGGGCATGGAAGTGTTCCAGTGCCCGCCGAACGGCTCGGGCCTGATCGTGCTGATGATCCTCGGCATGATCGAGAAGCTGGGCACGGTGGAGCAGGGCTTCCTGTCGGCCGAGCGCGCGCATCTTCATATCGAGGCCGCGCGGCTGGCCTATCGGGACCGCGACGCCTTCCTGGCCGACCCGGCGCAGGTCGAGGTGCCGGTCGGCCGCCTGACCTCCGACGCCTATCTGGATCAACTCGCGAAGCTGATCGCCGCCGAAACCGCCATGCCGGAACTGCCGCCGGCGGGGACGGCCGATTGGGCGCGCCACAAGGACACCGTCTATCTCTCGGTCGTGGATCGCGACGGGAATGCGTGTTCCTTCATCAACTCCCTGTTCGAGAGCTTCGGCAGCGGCATCCTGGCGGAGAAGTCGGGCGTGATGCTGCAGAACCGCGGCTACGGTTTTCGGTTGCAGGACGGCCACCCGAACTGCATCGCGCCCGACAAGCGCCCGATGCACACAATCATCCCCGGTATGGTCATGAAGGATGGGCAGGCGATCATGCCCTATGGCGTCATGGGCGGGCATTTCCAGCCGATGGGGCAGAGCTGGTTCCTGGCCAACCACTTCGAATACGGCCTCGACGTGCAGGAAGCGCTGGACGCGCCGCGCCTGTTCCCGCTGCAAGGCAAGGTACAGGTCGAACGCGGCATCCCTCTGTCGGTCGTCGACCGCCTGAACCGCATGGGCCATGTCTGCGAGCTGATCGAGAAGCCGCATGGCGGCGGCCAGGCGATCCTGATCGACCGGGAGCGCGGCTGCCTGATCGGCGGGTCCGACCCGCGCAAGGATGGCTGTGCGCTGGGCTACTGAGCGTACGGCACGAGAGGACAAGACGATGACCGAACCCTGCGATCTCTCCGCCGTCGCCGCGCGGCGCATGATCGGCGCGCGGCAGCTGAGCCCGGTGGAACTGCTGGACAGCTGCCTCGCGCGCACGGCGGCGGTGGACCATGCCGTCAATGCGATGGTGGCCCTCGACACCGACCGCGCCCGCGCCGCCGCCAAGGCGGCCGAGGCGGCGGTGATGAAGGGCGACAAGCTCGGCCCGCTGCACGGCCTGCCCATCGGCATCAAGGACCTGGAGGAGACGGCGGGGCTTCGCACCACCTTCGGCAGCCCGTTATTCGCCGATCACGTGCCGGCGCAGGACCAGGCGATGGTCGCCAATCTGCGCGCCGCCGGCGCGATCGTGATGGGCAAGACCAACACCCCCGAATTCGGCGCAGGTGCGAACACCCGCAACGCCGTCTATGGCGCGACGGGTAACCCCTTCGACCCGTCGAAATCGGCGGCCGGCTCCTCGGGCGGGTCGGCGGTGGCGCTTGCCACGGGGATGGTGCCGCTGGCCTCGGGCAGCGACATGGGCGGGTCGCTGCGCAACCCCGCCGCCTTCAATGGCATCTTCGGCTTCCGGCCCTCGGCCGGGCTGGTGCCGAGTGAATCGCGCGGGCTCGGCTGGTCCAATCTCAGCGTGCTTGGGCCGATGGCGCGGGATGCGACGGATACGGCGCTGCTGCTTTCGGCGATGGCTGATGACGATGCGCGCGACCCGCTCTCCTACACCCTGCATGGCCGCCCGGTGCGGCGCGGCGACCGCGACCTGTTCCCGCCGATGGGGCTCGACCTCGGCACGCTGCGCGTGGCCGCGACGGCCGATTTCGGCTTCGCGCCGACCGAGAAGCACATCCGGGAGGTCTTCGCGGATCGCGTCGCGAAGCTGGAACCGTTGTTCGGCCGCGTGCAGCAGGCCACGCCGGACTGCAGCGGCAGCGACGAGGCTTTCGAGGTGCTGCGCGCGCTGAGCTTCGTGCAGGCCCACCGCGCCAAGGTGGAGACGAGCCCCGACAAGGTCGGCCCGAATGTGCGCGCGAATGTCGAGGAAGGGCTGCGCTATGGCCTTGGCGACGTGGCGCGGGCGGGGGCGGAGCAGACGCGGCTCTATCGCGTGTGGCAGACCTTCTTCGAGCGGCATGACCTGATCATCTCGCCGGCCATCACCATCAGCCCGCGCAGCTGGCGTGAGCTGTTCCCGACCGAGATCGACGGCCAGCCGACCCGGACCTACTTCCATTGGCTGGCGCTGGCCTATGCGGTGACGCTGGTCGGCCACCCGGCCTGTTCGGTGCCGCTCGGGCGCGACCGGGCGGGGATGCCCTTCGGGTTGCAGATCGTCGGGCCGCGCGGGGGCGATGCGCTGGTGCTGGCGGCGGCGGCGGCGATCGAGGCCGCGGTGGCGGGCGATGCCACCCTGGCCCGGCCGGTGCCGGACATCGCGGGGCTCAAGGCCGCCGGCCCGATCTCCGCCATGGCGGAGTTCCGCACCTTCCGCTGACCGGCTGGGAGCTTGGCTGGGCGGCGCGCGTTCAGGGATGAACGCGCGCCGGCCTGCACAGATGGCTATCCCCGCGCGCCGGAGAACGCATTAAACGTTTGTAATGTATAGGTATCCTTCACGCCGGGGACGGACTGCACGCGGTCCACCACGAACAGGCCGATATCCTGGTCGGTCTCCAGGTAGAACTTCCCCAGCAGGTCGTATTGGCCGCTGATGGAATGCATCTCGGACAGCTCGCCGATGCTGTCGGCCATCTCGCGGGCCACGCGATAGGCGTGGCCCATCTCACACTTGATCATCACGAAGATCGCGCGCATCGCCCCTAACTCCCGCGGCAGACTGCCCCCACATTGGGGCGGCGGGCGGAAGCCGGCTAGACCTCCCTTCCGGCGCTCGGCGATGGGGCAGGCTGGCGCGGTTCTTGCTGGCACTCTTGCCGGGCGACGGGCGCGGCATCTTGCGGCCAACACATTACCCGGTCACTTTTCGCCGCCGTCCGGTGCAAACCCTCTGCCTTGCAGTCTGGCAATGTGTCGTCCGGTGAGACATTGCCACTGTCTTGGGTACTTGTGGCGGGGTCGTCCAGCCGCCAGAACAAGAGTGACTGAGGTCAGGATCGCATGCGAACACTTCCCCAGCTCGCCATCATTGCCATCCTCGGCGGTGCGGGGGCGGCGTGGCACATGTACGGAGAGCAGTATGGCCTGCCCCGCCCGCTCGCCCTGGTGGGGCTGGAGGCCGCGGCGCCGACGCAGCAGCAGCGCGGCGGCGGTGGTGGCCCGGTGGGGGTCGTCGTCTCTCCGGTCCGCACCACGACCGTCGTGGATCGTGCCGAAAGCGTGGGCACGGTGCGGTCCCGCGATGCCGTGGTGATCACCACCAAGGTAGCCGGCATGGTGACCAATATCCGCTTCCAGGAAGGCCAGCGGGTGCTGGGCGGC
>JBIIRI010000139.1:0-9744 GCA_044341625.1 Roseomonas sp. | reverse complement strand
ATCCCGAGGCGGACGGACATGTGGATCAGGCTCCCGAAGACTGGCGCTGGCGGTTGGTGTCATAGGCGCGGCGCGCCTCGGTCTGGGCGGGCGTGGCGGGGGCGGCGGTGACCGGCACTTCCCACCAAGTGCCGCCTTCGGCGGTGCTGGTGGCGGGGTCGGTGTCGATCACCAGCACCTGCGTGCGCTTCGCGGCGAAGGCTTTTGGGAGTGCGGCTTCGAGCGCGGCGATGCCATCCAGCTTCCGCGCCTCCGCGCCCAGCGCGGCGGCGTGGGCCGCGAAATCCACGCGCGGCGCGGCCGCTGGCAGCAGATTGTTGAAAGGGGCGCCGCCGGTGCCACGTTGCAGGCGGCTGATGCAGCCGAAGCCGCGATTGTCCAGCACGACAATGGTCAGCTTCGAGCCCATCGCGACGGCGGTCGCGATCTCGCTGTTCATCATCAGGTAGCTGCCGTCGCCGACCAGCACGACCACCTCGCGCTGCGGCGCCGCCAGCTTGGCGCCGAGGCCGCCGGCGATCTCATACCCCATGCAGGAATAGCCATATTCCAGGTGGTAGGACGCGGCATCGGTGGCGCGCCACAGCTTGTGCAATTCCCCGGGCAGGCCGCCGGCGGCGCAGACCACGATACCGCCATCCGGCATGGCGCGGTTCACGGCGCCCAGCACCTGGGCATCGGTCGGCAGGGACGCGGCCTTCGGCTTCGGCGCGGCCGTGACGCGGTCCACCACGCGATGCCAGCGGGCGGTGGCAGTGACGGCCTTTTCCTGCCAGGGGCGCGGCGCGGACCAGCGGCCGAGGGAAGCGGTCAGCGCCGCGAGCCCCCTGCCCGCATCCGCCACCAGCGGCAGCGCGCCATGCTTCTGGGCGTCGAAGCCCGCGACATTCAGCGCGACCAGCCGCGCCTTGCCGAACAGCGCGCGCGATCCGGTGGTGAAATCCTGCAACCGCGTGCCGACGGCCAGCACGAGGTCGGCCTGCGCCGCCAGCGTATTGGCGGCAGCACCACCGGTCACGCCGATGGCGCCGGTATTCCAGGGATGGTTCCAGGCCAGGCTGCCCTTGCCCGCCTGCGTCTCCGCCACCGGCACGCCGTGGCGCGCGGCGAAATCCGCCAGCGCGGCCCCGGCGGCGGCGTATTTCACGCCCCCACCGGCGATCAGCACCGGGCGCTTCGCGGCCTTCAGCGCCGCCACGGCGTCCCGCAGTTCCGCGGCATCGGGCTCTGGCGCGCGGGGGCGCCAGATGCGCTTGCGGAAGAAGCTGTCGGGGACCTCCATCGCCTCCGCCTGCACATCCTGGGGGAAGGCCAGGGTGACGGGGCCGCATTCCACCGGGTCAGTCAGCACGCGCATCGCCGCCGGCAGCGCGGCCAGCAGCTGTTCGGGGCGCATGATCCGGTCGAACAGGCGCGAGACGGGGCGGAAGCAGTCATTGGCCGAGACGGTGGCATCGCCCGGCACCTCGATCTGCTGCAACACCGGATCGGGGCGGCGGCTGGCGAAGATGTCGCCCGGCAGGAACAGCACCGGCAGGCGGTTCACATGCGCCAGCGCCGCCGCCGTCACCATGTTGGTCGCACCCGGCCCGATCGAGGTGGTGCAGGCCATCATCCGCCGCCGCGCATGCGTCTTGGCGAAGGCGATGGCGGCATGCGCCATGGCCTGTTCATTGTGCGCACGGAATGTGGGCAGGGCGCGACGATGCGCGTGCAGCGCGGGGCCGAGCCCCGCGACATTGCCATGGCCGAAGATCGCCCAGACGCCGCCGAATAGCGGCACGATGCGGCCGTCGATCTCGGTCTGCTGCGCGGCCAGGAAACGGACCGTGGCTTCGGCCGCCGTCAGGCGTAGAATGGCCATGCCTTCTCCATCGCCCCAGGGTTCATCGCTGGGGGGAGTTGTGTTACGGTTTGATGACAGCGCCCGCAAGCGGGCGACTTCGGGAAACGTCATGCTCCACTTCGCACAATTCGGTGCCGGCCGCATCGGCGCCATCCATGCCGCGAACCTCGCGGCCAGTGGCCGGGCCAGGCTGGCGCATGTCGTGGATGTGCACGCGCCCGCGGCCACCGCGCTGGCGGCCAAGCACGGCGCAACGGTGTCGGACACCGCGACCGCGCTCGCCGATCCCAAGGTCGGCGCGGTGATCATCGCCTCCTCCACCGACACGCATGCCGATCTGGTCATCGCCGCCGCGCGCGCCGGCAAGGCGATCTTCTGCGAGAAGCCGATCGACCTGTCGCTGGCCCGCGTCGATGCGTGCCTCGACGCGGTTGCTGCGGCCGGCGTGCCGATGCTGGTCGGCTTCAACCGCCGTTTCGACCCGAGTTTTTCCGAGTTGCACCGCCGGATCGGCGCGGGCGCGATCGGCGCGGTGGAACAGGTGGTCATCACCAGCCGCGACCCCGGCCCGCCGCCGGTGTCCTACATCAAGGTCTCGGGCGGGTTGTTCCGCGACATGACGATCCATGATTTCGACATGGCGCGTTGGATGCTGGGCGAGGAACCGACCGAGGTCTTCGCCTATGGCGCGACCTTGGTGGATCCCGCCATCGGGCAGGCCGGCGACATCGACAGCGCGATGGTGCTGCTGAAGACGGCGTCCGGCCGCATGGCGCATATCAACAACTCCCGCCGCGCATCTTATGGCTACGACCAGCGAGTGGAGGTGCATGGCAGCGCCGGCCGGCTGCTGGCCGGCAACCGCACGCCCACCACTGTGGAACTGGCGGATGCGAGTGCGGTGGCCGCCGACAAGCCGCTGCACTTCTTCTTGGAACGTTATGCCGATGCCTACCGGATCGAACTGAACGCCTTCCTCGACGCGGTGGCGAACAAGACGCCGATGCCCGTCGGCGCCGAGGATGGGCGGCAGGCGCTGGTGCTGGCGGATGCGGCACTCGAATCGCTCCGCACCGGCCGCCCGGTGAAGGTGGCATGACCATGCTGCCGAAAGTGCGGCTGGATGGCCGCACGATCCTCGTCACCGGCGGGACATCCGGCATCGGGGAAGGCTGCGCGCTGGCGGCGGCGGAAGCCGGGGCGGCGGCGGTCTGCATCACCGGGCGCGACGCCGCGCGCGGCGCGGCGGTGGTGGATCGGCTGCAAGCGATGGGCGCGCGCGCGCATTTCGTCGCTGGCGATCTCGCGGATGCCGAGGCCGTGGCGGGCATCCTGCCGCAGGCCGAAGCGGCGCTCGGGCTGGTGGACGGGCTGGTGAATGCGGCCGGGCTGACGGATCGTGGCACGATCCTCGATACCTCCGTCGCGCTCTGGGACCGGCTGTTCGCCATCAATGTCCGCGCGCCCTTCCAGCTGACCCAGGCGGTGGCGCGACGGCTGCAGGAGGCCGGGCGGCAGGGCGCCATCGTCAATGTCATCACCATGTCGAGCCATGGCGGCCAGCCCTTCCTGACCGGCTATTCGTCGTCCAAGGGCGCGCTGGCGACGCTGACCAAGAACACCGCGCTCGGCCTTCGGCCGCTGCGGATCCGGGTCAACGGCATCAATATGGGCTGGGCCGACACGCCGGGTGAGCACCTGATCCAGCAGAAGGACGGCAACCCGCCCGACTGGCTGGAGAAGGCGCAACCCACCCAGCCCTTCGGCCGGCTGCTGAGGCCGCAGGATGTCGCGGGTCTGGCCACCTACCTGCTGTCCGACGCGGCGGAGATGATGACCGGCGCGCTGATCGACTTCGACCAGAATGTGATGGGCGCTTACACGTGACACCTGCCGAACTCGCCCGCCGCCTGGACGCCGTCGCCCCCCTGGCGCGGGGCGCCGCCGCACTCGCGGCGCGCATGCGCGCGAATGGCATGGCGGAGACCAAGATGAAGGGCGCGCAGGACTTCCTGACGGAAGCCGACGGCGCCACCGAGGCCTTCCTGCGCGAAAAGCTGGAACGCCTTTTCCCCGGGGAGCCGATCCTCGGCGAGGAAGGCGGCGGCGCGGCGCCGGAAAGCGGGCCGCTCTGGATCCTCGACCCGATCGACGGGACCTCCCCCTTCTCGCGCGGCGGCGACCGGTGGTGCGTTTCCATCGGCCTCGCCCATGACAGCCGTGCGGTGCTGGGCGCCGTGGCGCGCCATGCGACGGGGGAAGTGATCCTGGGCGCGCGCGGCTGCGGCGCCACGCTGAACGGCGCCCCGGTGCGGGCCGCGCCGACCACGGATTTCGCCCGCGCCACCATCGAGATCGGCTGGTCGCTGCGCCGGCCGCCGGCGGATTTCATCGCGCTGGTCGAGCGCGTGATGGCACAGGGTGCGGGGATGCGCTCATCCGGCTCCGGCACGCTCGGGCTGGTGGACACCGCGCTCGGCCGGCTCGACGCCTATATCGAGCTTCACATCAATTCCTGGGACGCCTGCGGCGCGCTGGCCATCGCGCGGGAAGCGGGGTGCTGGACCAACGATTTCGACAGCGGCGCCTGGCTGACAGAGGGCAACCCGATCTGCTTCGCCGCCCCGGCGCTCGGCCCCCGGCTGGCCGCGCTGATGCAGGGCGAACAACTCGACCCGGCGAGATTGTGACTGTAACACTCGGGCCGTAACGCGGCGCGGGGCGAACCCGCCCGGACACAGGGAGACCACTCATCATGTCAGCATCCCGCCGCCTGATCGGCGCGCTTTTCGGCGGCGCGCTCGTCGCCCTGCTGCCCGGCGCGGCCAGCGCGCAAGGCCAGCTCACCGTCTACTGCTCGGTGCAGGAAGAATGGTGCCGCCCGATGATGGCCGCCTTCGAGCGCGCCACCGGCATCCGCGTGGCGATGACGCGCCGCTCCTCCGGCGAGACGATGACGCAGATCCGTGCGGAATCGCAGAACCCGCGCGGCGACATCTGGTGGGGCGGCACGGGCGACCCGCATATGCAGGCGGCGCAGGAAAACCTGACGGTCGAATACCGGTCGCCCATGCTGGACCAGCTGCATGACTGGGCCGTCAGCCAGGCGCGGCAGACGGGCTTCAAGACCGTCGGCATCTATGCCGGCGCGCTTGGCTATTCCTACAACACGAACGAGCTGCGCCGCCGCCGCATCGAGGCGCCGCGCTGCTGGGCGGATCTCGCCAAGCCGGAATTCCGCGGCGAGGTGCAGGTGGCCGATCCCAACACCTCCGGCACCGCCTACACCATGCTGGCGACGCTGGTGCAGGTGATGGGCGAGGAACCGGCCTTCACCTATCTGCGCGCGCTGCATCGCAACGTGAACCAGTACACGCGGTCGGGCGCCGCGCCCGCGCGCGCGGCAGCCACCGGGGAGTCGCTGGTGGGCATCACCTTCCTGCACGACGCGGTGACCCAGAAGATCGCCGGCGCGCCGGTGGAGATCGTCGCCCCCTGCGAAGGCACGGGCTACGAGATCGGGTCCATGTCCATCATCCGCGGCGCACGCAACATGGAACAGGCGCGGCGCTTCTATGACTGGGCGCTGACGGCGGAAGCCCAGGCCATCGCGGCCCAGGCCAATTCCTTCCAGCTGCCGTCGAACCGCAACGCGCCGATCCCGCCCCAGGCGCCGCGCTTCGAGAATATCCGCCTGATCGACTACGACTTCGCCCGCTGGGGCAGCTCGGAGGAGCGCACGCGCATCCTGCAGCGCTGGGAGCGTGAGGTGCGCGCCGGCGCGCGCTGACGCGACGCAAGCGAGACATCCAGCGCGATGGGTGCCCTGACGGCAGGCCGCGCGGCGCTGATCTGCGCCGCGCTCGGCTTCCTGCTCCTGCCCTGGCATGGGCTGGAGCGGGGGCTGGCGGATCTTGCCGCCTGGCCGGGCGGGGCCGCGGCGCCGCTGGTCCTGCTGCTGCTGGACGGGTCGCGCTGGTGGCTCTGGCCGGTGGCGCTGCTGATCGGCCTCGCGGGTCCGCCGCTGCTGCGCGGCCAGGCGCCGGGCACACTGCTGACACTGGCCGGGGCGGGCATACTGGCCTGGGTGGCGCTGATGGGCCAGGCCATCGGGCTGCGCGGGCTGGAATGGGACTGGCTCGCGCCAATCCTGGGTGCGCCGCCGGCGCAGCCCTCGCTCGGCTGGGGCGCACTGCTGGTGCTGGCGGGCGCAGTCGGGCTGCTGTCGGCCGGGCTCGCGGCGCGCGGCGCCTTCGGGGCGGATGCCTTCATCGCCTTCCTTGTCACCGGCAGCGCGCTGCTGCTGGCCCTGTTCGTCTTCGCGCCGCTCGCCACCATCCTGACGGCGGCGATCTATGACGGCGACCGCTTCGCGCCCGACGCGCTGGCCGCGCGGCTGACGGCGCCGGAAGCCTGGAGCCTGGCGTGCCTCGCCACGCATCAGGGCTGCGGCGTGGTGTGGAACACGCTGCTGCTGGCCAGCCTGACCGGGGTGATTTCCACCGCCATCGGCCTGTTCTTCGCGCTGCTGGCGGTGCGCGGCGGCATGCGGCGTAGCGCATCCATCTTCCGCGCTATGTCCATCCTGCCGTTGATCACGCCGCCCTTCGTCGTGGCGATGGCGCTGATCGTGCTGTTCGGGCGCACCGGTATCGTCACCACCGCGATGTGGGACTGGTTCGACATCCCGCGCAGCCGCTGGATCTACGGCCTGCCCGGCGTACTGCTGGCGCAGGTGCTGGCGCAGGCGCCGATCGCCTTCCTGCTGCTGGATGGCGCGCTGCGCGCGATCTCGCCGAGCCTGGAAGAAGCCTCCGCCACCATGGGGGCGCGGCGGATGCAGGTGTTCCGGACCGTCACCTGGCCGCTGCTGAAGCCGGCGCTGGCGGCGGCCTTCCTGCTGGGCTTCGTCGAATCGCTGGCGGATTTCGGCAACCCGCTGGTGCTGGGCGGCGATTTCGACGTGCTGTCCACGCGCATCTTCTTCGCCATCGCCGGTGCACGCCACGACCCCGGCCGCGCCGCCGCACTCGCCTTGCTGCTGCTGGCGCTGACCTTCGGCGCCTTTGCCTTCCAGGCCTGGTGGCTCGGCAAGCGGCGCTACACGACGGTGACGGGCAAGGGGGATTCCGGCCTGCCGGCGCCGCTGCCGCGCGGCCTCGCCATCGGCGCCTCCCTCGTCGTCTGGCCGTGGATGGTCTTCACCGCGCTGGTCTACGGCATCATCCTGGTCGGCGGCTTCGTGCACGATATCGGGCGCGGGGACATGAGCTTCACCTGGCGCCACATCGTCACCGCCTTCGAGGTGGAGATGGAAGGCGGCATGGCCTTCCGTGGTTCCGCCTGGGACAGCCTGTTCACCACCATCCAGGTGGCGGCGCTGGCCGCGCCCTTCACCGCCGGGCTCGGCATCCTGCTGGCCTGGCTGATCGCGCGGCAGGATTTCCGGGGCCGGCGGACGCTGGAATTCGCCACCATGCTGTCCTTCGCCATCCCCGGCACCGTCGTTGGCGTGTCCTATGTGATGGCCTTCAACGTGCCCCCCATCGAACTGACGGGCACGGCGCTGATCCTGATCCTCTGCTTCGTGTTCCGGAACCTGCCAGTGGGCGTGCGCGGGGGCCTGGCCGCGCTGGCGCAGATCGACCGTTCGCTGGATGAAGCCAGCGCGACGATGGGGGCCAGCGCGCTAGCCACGCTGCGCCGCGTGGTGCTGCCGCTGCTGCGCCCGGCCATCGTTACCGCGCTGGCCTACAGCTTCATCCAGGCGATGACGGCGGTCTCGGCGGTGATCTTCCTGGTCTCGGCGCAGCACAACCTCGCCACGGTCTATATCGTGGGCCGCGTGGAGGCCGGGGAGATGGCGCTCGCCATCGCCTATTCCACCGTGCTGATCGTCGTCATGCTCGCCGTCGTGCTGGGCATCGAGAAACTGGTCGGCCGCGCCCAGATCGGCCGACGCGCCCCCGTTACGCCCGCCGGTACGCCCGCCGCCGCCCCGGTGCGGGCAGGAGCCTAGCATGACCACCGCCGCCATCAGCTTCGACCGCGTGACCAAGGCCTTCGGCACGGTGCGCGCGGTGGACGAAGTGTCCTTCAGCCTGCCGCAGGGCGCGCTGGTGACGCTGCTCGGGCCTTCGGGCTGCGGCAAGACGACCACGCTGCGGCTGGTCGCCGGGCTCGAACTGCCGACCGATGGGCGCATCACCATCGAAGGCCGCGACGTCACGCGGCTGGCCGCGGCGGAACGCCGCATCGCCATGGTGTTCCAATCCTACGCACTGTTCCCGCACATGAACGTGCTGGAGAACGTGGCCTATGGCCTGGTGGTCAACGGCGCGCGCAAGCAGGGGGCGGAAGCGGACGCGCTGTCGATGCTGAAGACGCTCGGCCTGGAAGGGCTGGGCCACCGGCTGCCGGCGGAGCTTTCGGGCGGGCAGCAGCAGCGCGTCGCGGTCGCCCGCGCCCTGGTGCTGCGCCCGCAGGTGCTGCTGTTCGACGAGCCGCTGTCGAACCTCGACGCCCGCCTGCGCCGCCGGGTGCGAGAGGATATCCGCGACCTGCAGAAGCGCCTCGGCCTGTCGGTCGTCTATGTGACCCATGATCAACAGGAAGCGCTGGCAGTCTCGGACCTGGTCTGCGTGATGCGCGCGGGCAAGATCGCGCAAATGGGCACGCCGGGCGAGTTGTACGAAGACCCGGCCGACGCCTTCATCGCCGACTTCATGGGCGAGGCGAATGTGCTGGATGGCGAGGTGATCGGCCCCGGCCGCGTGGCGCTTGGCGGCGTCGCGCTGTCCACCGCGATGCGCGCACATCCCACGGGGCCCGCACAGCTTGCGGTGCGGCCGGAATCGATCACGCTGGCCGCATCCGGCGAAGGCCTGCCCGGCCGCGTGCAGCGCGCCGCCTTCCTGGGCCAGACCCGCGAATACGAGATCGAGACGCCGGCCGGCCAGGTCTTCGTCGTCACCCCCGCCGCCGCACAGGCCTTCGCGCCCGGTGACGCGCTGGTCTGCCGGCTGGAGCGTGTGATCCCACTCCGCGCCTGACTCGACCAGCTGCGCCGGTCGCGCTTTCTGACGCCCTCAGACACGTCGTGCCGCAGGCACGCCTACGGCGTGACGCGGCCGCATCCGCGGCGTCGTGCCGTCGTGCCGCAGGCACGCCTCTGGCGTGACGGCTTTCGCAGCACCGGCGGCGGCGGCCATTCGGCCGCTCGACCGGCTGCGCCGGTCGCATAGGTCAACCCATGGTCTCAGACGGCCAGCGTCGCCGGGTGGAACAGCTCCTCCGGCGCGACATCGCGCGGGGCGAGCCCGTCGGCCTGCGCGTAGCGGCACATGGCGGCCAGCTCGTCCCGGTTGCGGGCGAAGCCGTAGGGCCAGGGGTCGCCGCCCATCAGCGCCGTCTGGCGCTCCACCTCCGACGCCAGCCAGGGGAGCGACACGCGCAGCACATTCACCATCGCCAGCTCCGCCAGCGCCATCGCCTTGGCCGCCGCGAAGGCGCGGACCAGCGCCGGGGCGAGATCGGGATGCTGGGCCGCGACATCGCGGCGGATGGCGATGCAATGCATGATCGGGAAGAAGCCCGTTGCGCGGAAATAGGCTTCCTCCGCCGCGCGGGTGTCGGCGAACAGCCGCGCGACGGGCGCGCTGCGGTCCAGGAAACAGGCGGGTGCGCGCGGGCCGATGAAGGCATCGATCCGGCCTTCCGCCAGGGCGGCTTCCAGCGTGTCGCCTGCGCCGATCGGCTGCACGTCGAAGCCATCCGGCAGCGCGATGGCGGTGCGTTCGCCGCCCGAACGCCAGCGGATGCCGCGCGTGTCCACGCCATACTGCTCCCGCAGCATGCCGCGCACCCATAGCGCGGCGGTCTGCTGGTATTCCGGGATG
>JBIIRI010000138.1:0-9771 GCA_044341625.1 Roseomonas sp. | reverse complement strand
CTCGCCCCTTCGGGGCGCGGGTCGGCACTTCGCAAGCTGCGTATCACTTGGCCAGCTGCCTCCGGTGGCCAAGGCTCATGCCGGCCAGGGGAAGACCGGGCGCGCGTCGGCGAAGTCGGTGGGGAAAATCACCTTGATGTCGTTGTCGATCACCTGGGTGTTCACCGCCTGCGCCGACTGGTTCTGGCCGTTCTCGAAGCGCGTCGGGCCATAGGGCATGATGTGGCGCGTGAAGCCGGGCCCGGTCGCGGCCAGCGCCTCGATCACCGCCACGCGGTCGGCGCGGCCGGCGCGTTCCAGCGCATCCGCCACCAGCATCACGGCCGAATAGTTCAGCGGCGTGTTGTACAGCCAGAAGCGGTTCTGCGCTTCCACGGCGCGGCGCAGCTCGGCCGTCTTCGGCTTGCGCGGGTCAGCCCAGTGGTTCACGTCCATCACCAGGTTCGCCGCCTGCGGGAATTCGCGCACGAAGCGGAAGTTGGACGCCGCGCCATTCAGCACGCAGTAGATGCCCTTCGGGCGGATGCGGCGCTGCTGCAGGGTCTGCGACAGCAGCACGAATTCGGCGTAGTAGCTGGACGGGATGATCAGGTCCGGGTTCAGCGCGCGGATGCGGAGCGCGATGTTGGACATGTCGCGCGCCGGCGTCGGGTGGCTGATCGTCTCCAGGATCTCGAAGCCGCGCTGGGGCAGCTGCGCCTGCATCAGGCGGGCCATGCCGGTGCCGAACAGCCCGTCCTCATGCACCACGACCACGGTGCGCGCCGGGCGGCCGGCGGCGGTGTTCAGTGCCACAAGGTTGTCGAGCGCGCCGGAGGTGACCTTCCCGAAGCCCGGCCCGAAGCGGAAGGTGTTCCGCAGCCCGCGCGTCACGATCGTGTCCGCCACGCCGACATCGACGATATAGGGCAGGTCGTAGCGCGACGCCGCCTGGGACGCCGCGAGGCAGATCGGGCTGGCGAAGCCGCCGACCACCGCGACCACGCCTTCGCTGTGCATGCGCTCGACCTCGGCGGTGCCGCCTTCGGGGTTCGAGCGCGCATCGCCGAACACCATCTGGATCTGCGCGCCGCCCATGGACCGGATGCCGCCCGTGGCGTTGATCTCGTTGATCGCGGCCTCGGCGCCGAGGCGGCCATATTCGCCATCCTGCGCCAGCGCGCCGGTGACGGGCTGGAGGATGCCGAGCCGGATCGGCGCCGGCTGGGCGCCCGCGATCCGCGGCGCGGCGAGCACGCCGGCGGCGCCAAGCAGCAGCGCGCGGCGGGTGGGGGTGACGACGGTCCGCATCCTTCGACTTCTCCCTGTTCGCGGACATAGGCCCGCATTGACCGCTATCTGCGCCGACCGGCGTCCGGAGGCAAGATATTGTCCGGACGAGTGCGGAGGCCCGCCCAGCGCAGGCAAGGCCTTGGACAAGCGCCGCGCCGATGCCCTAGATCCCCCGCAAGGTCGCCCCGCGGCGCCGCCCGAGGCCAGGGACCGTTCTGGCGGGGCGCGCTTGGGTCGGCGCAGGGCGGATGGGGATGGCTGGGGTGTCGAACGGCTTCGAGACGCCGGGGAAGGACAGCGCGCCGGCGCGCGAGGATGTCGCCTATGGCCCCCTGCCCCGCAATCTCGGGCATCTGCTGCGCCGCGCCCAGGCGCGGGTCTTCGCCGATTTCGCCGATTCGCTCGGGGAGGCTGTGAGTCCCGCCGAATTCGGCCTGCTGACGCTGGTCGCCGAGAATCCGGGGATCACCCAGGTGCGGCTCGCCGCCGCGCTCAGCCTCGACAAATCCACGCTGAGCCCCGCGCTGGCCCGGCTGACGCGGCGCGGGCTGCTGAAGCGAGAGAAACTGGCCAGCGACGGCCGGCTGCAGGCGCTTCGCCTCGCCCCCGGCGCCGAGACCACCTTCGCGACGCTGCGCGCCCGGGTGGAGGCGCATGAGGCGCGGATCGGCGCCGCCCTCAACCAGGCCGAACATGCGGAGCTGCTGCGACTGCTGCGCCGGCTGGTCGGGTGGGAGATCGGGGAGGAGCCCGCCCGCCCCCGCGTTGACGCGGCGCCCCCGCCCCCCTAACCCGGCCCCGCAGCGACACCAACGGGGAGGGCACAGGCTCATGCGCGCGTTCGACGGACAGTTCTCAGACAACCGTCCGATCCGCCGTTCGGCGCAGGAGAAGAAGCGGCTGCTGGCGGAGCTGAAGGAGACGCTGGCGAACCTGAAGCCGCAAGCCGCGCCATCCCTGCGGAGCACCATCGTCGCGCGGATCAAGGAAATCGAGGCGGAAATCGCCGCCGAGCCGCCGCCGCGCAGCGCGGCCCCGCGCGGTGAGGGCCAGCGCGCCGATGGCCAGCGCGGCGACAACCCCCGCCGCCGCGACCTGCCGCCCCGCCGCTGACAGAATTGGGCTGACGGCGGGGTTGGGGCGGGCGCGAAACCGCGCCACACTGCCCCGTGATGACCACCCCCCCCGCCCCGTCGCCGCCCCGCGACCCATCGCGTGCGCTGGCGGGGATGGGGCTGATGCTGCTCTGCTGCCTGTTCTTCGCGGGCATGGGGGCCTGCTTTCGGGCCGCGATGCTCGAAGGTCTGCCGGTGCCGCTGATGCCCTTCGCGCGCGGCGTGCTGACGGTTCTCATCATGCTGCCCTGGATCCTGCGCCATGGCGGGGCGGACCTCCGCACAAGGCGCCCCGGCGCGCATGCATTGCGGATCTGCGCCGGGCTTGTCGGCTTCTTCCTGCACATGCTGGCGATCCTGTGGCTGCCGCTGGCGGATGCGGTGGCGATCATGCATGCGCGGCCGCTCTGGGCGCTGCCGCTGGCCTTCCTGATCCTGGGCGAGCGGATCGGCTGGGATCGCGCCATCGCCGCCGCCATCGGCTTTTCCGGCGTGCTGCTGATCGCGGGCCCCCAGGGCGAGCTTTCGGCCGGCACACTGGCGGCCATCGGGGGGGCCATCACCGGCGCGGTGGTGCTGATCTCCATCAAGATGCTGTCCACCACGGAGCCGCCCGCGCGCGTTGTCGCGCTGTATGCGCTGGCGACGATCGTGGTCTATGGGCCGATCAGCGCGATGGTCTGGGTGACGCCGTCCTGGACGGCCATCGCGCTGCTCATCGCCGGATCGGTGCTGGCGATCCTCGGCGATTTCTGCGCGTCCTGGGCCGCGCGGCGGGCGCAGGTCGGGCTGCTGGCGCCGGTGGAATACGCGCAGATCCCGGCTTCCGCCGTTCTGGGCATGCTGTTCTTCGCGGAACAGCCCGGCTGGACGCTGCTGTGGGGCACGCTGATCATGGTGGGTGCCACGCTGTATCTGGCGCGTAGCGCGGGACGATAGGCGCAAATGCACCGGGGTCCGGCGCAGCGCCCAAGCGGGCGCCGCGCCGGGGAGTTCTCAGTCGGCGCTGATGCGGTTCTCACGGATCACCGTGCGCCAGCGCGCGACCTCGCGGCCGACGAAGGCGGTGGTGAAGGCCGCGTCCATGTTCGTGCCCTCGAAGCCCATCTGGGCCAGGCGCTCGCGCATATCCGCTGTCTCCAGCACGGCCTTGATCTCGGTCACCCAGCGCGCGCCGATTGGTGCGGGCAGGCCCGCGGGCGCGGCGAAGCCGAACCAGTTCACGCCCTGCGCGGCCTCCAGCCCCAGCTCGCCGAAATGCGGCACATCCGGCAGGGTCGGCGACCGGGCCGGCGCGCTGACCGCCAGCGCCCGCAGCCGGCCGGCGCGAATATGGCCGATGGCGGCCGGCAAGGTCTCGATGATGGAGGGCAGCACGCCCGCCAGAACATCGGTCAGCGCGGGGCCGGCGCCGCGATAGGGCACGAAGGTGAATTCGACGCCCGCCACCTTCTGGAACTGCACGCCAATCAGGTGCGAGGCCGTGCCATTGCCGCCATAGGCCATGCCGACCGTGCCGGGCCGGGCGCGGGCCGCGGCCAGAAGCTCCTGCAACGTGCGGGCGGGGTGGGATGCGCTGACCGCGATCACCATCGGCAGCGCGCCGAACAGACCGAGATGGGTGAAATCCGTCACCGGATCATAGGGGACATTGGGGAACAGCGTCGGGCTCGTCCCATGCGGGGCGAAGTTCGACATCATGACCATGTGCGAATCGCCGCGCGCCTTGGCCACCAGGTCGCCTGCCAGCATGCCGCCCGCGCCGGCGCGGTTCTCCACCACGATGGGCTGGCCGATCCGCGGCGCAAGCCGTTCCGCCATCAGGCGCGAGAGGATGTCGGCCGTGCCCGCCGGCGGGAAGGGCACGATCCAGCGCACGGGCCGCTCCGGCCAAGCGGCCTGGGCGCGCGCGGGCAGCGCGGCGGCGGCCAGCGCGAGGCCGCCAAGGGCACGGCGGCTGAGAAGGGTCGGACGGTTCATGTCTTGGATCTCCCGGCCACGGCTCGATTCTGGCCGGGCGCGGGGAACATATGCACGATCACGACGACGGCCCAGCCCACCACACCACATCCCATGACGCCGCCGCTGGAAATGGGGCGGCGCTTGCACACCAAAGCGGCAGCTGGTGCCCCGATCGCCGGCAATAACGCGGCCGTGACAGGGGGCGATTCCGCGGTATGGTGTTTGCTTGAAAGCCCCCGCGCACGCCCGAACACTTCGCCTGCGACGCGGGGGCCGACCTTATCCTTCTCAATTCGGGATCGACCAATCCCGGCGTCATCCTGGCCTCGTCCCGCAAGCCCACGCCGCGCCGGCCGCACCGGCCGACACCGAACGAAGGAGCATCGCATGACCATCAGCCGCCGCCACCTGCTGGCCGCCACCGGGGGGGCCGCGCTCGCGCTGCCCACCATCCGCACGGCCCACGCGCAGACCGCGCTGCGCTTCACGCTGGATTGGGCGCTGCAGGGCAACCACGCCATGTGGGCGCTGGCCGAGGATCGCGGCATCTACCGCCAGCAGCAGCTTGCGGTGCGGATGGATCGCGGCTTCGGATCCGGCGATGCGCTGGTGAAGGTGGGCTCCGGCGCCTACGACATCGGCTTCGCGGATTTTTCCGGCGCGGTGAAGTTCAACGCCGAGAACCCGCAGAACCGGCTGGTGATGCTCTACCCGGTCTTCGACCGCACGGCGGCCGCCATCGTCACGCTGCGCGGGCGCAACATCAACCGCCCGCAGGATGTCGCCGGCCGCAACCTCGGCGCGCCGGAAGGCGAAGGCTCGCGCCTTCTGTTCCCGGCCTTCGCACGCGTCGCGGGCATCAACCCGGCCTCCGTCCGCTGGACCTCCATGGCGGCGAACCTGCGCGACACCATGCTGCGCACGGCGCAGGTTGATGCGGTGACGGGCTTCCTCTTCACCGTCCACTTCAACCTGGTCGGCCTCGGCATCCCCGAGGACCAGATCCTGAGCTGGCCCTATGCCGAACACGGCCTCGACCTCTACGGCTCCGGCGTCTTCGCCCGCGCCGAATGGATCGAGCGGAATCCGGAGGTGGCGGCGCGCTTCGTGAAATCCTCGATCGAGGGGCTGAAGCTGCTGCTGAACGACGTCCCCGGCGGCATGGCCGCGCTGAAGCGCCGCGAGCCGCTGTTCGACGAGGCGTTGGAAACCCGCCGCTTCGCCATGACGCGCGACCGTTCGATGCTGACGCCGAACAGCCGCGCCAACGGCCTCGGCCATCTCGACATGGCGCGCGCGCGCCAACTGGTGGCGGTGAATGCGGAAGCGCTCGGCGTCGCCAACCCGCCGGCAGCCGAGACCATGTTCACCGACCGCTTCCTGCCGCCGCGCAGCGAACGCATGATCTGACCATCCCGGGCGATGGGGAGCCCCGGAGGGGTTCCCCTTTCCCGACACAGGGCTGATCCTGTCGTGGCGAGGCCGCGGCAGGGCACCCTGGGCCGCCGCACCGTGGGTACGGACCGGCGCCCCCCGCCGGGTCCCGATGCAAGGACCGATGGGCCATGTCGAAGCTGCTCCTGACCGGCGCGCGGGTCCTCGCCCCCGATGCCCTCTCCGCCCCCTTCGCCGAACTGCTGATCGAAGGCGGGCGCATCGCCGCGATCCTGCCGCCGGGCACGGTGGTGGAGGATGCGGCGCGGCACGACGCATCCGGCCGCCTCGTCATCCCCGGCCTCGTCAACGGCCACACCCATGGGCATGGCGGGCTGGCCAAGGGGGCGGGCGATAAATGGGACCTCGCCTTGCTGCTCGCCCATGCGCCCTGGGTCGGCGGGGGGCGGAGCCTGGAGGACAAGCGGCTTTCGACCACCCTCACCGCGGTCGAGATGTTGAAGAAGGGCTGCACCGCGGCCTTCGACATGCCCGCCGAATTCCCCGGCCCGACCATCGAGGGTCTGGACGCGATGGCGGAGGCCTATGCAGCCGTCGGGCTGCGCGCCGTCCTCGCGCCGATGGTCGCCGACCTCACCTTCTTCCAGGCAACGCCCGGGCTGATCGAGGCATTGCCGGAGCCGCATCGCGCGCGGGCCGCCGGCATGCGGATGGCCAGCGCCGCCGAGACGCTGGCGACCATCGGCACCGCCGCGCAATCCTGGTCGCATGCGCGCCATGACATTCGCCTGGGCTGCGCGCCCACCATCCCGCTGCACGGGACGGACGAATTCCTGCGCGGCTGCCGCGCGCTGTCGGCCGAATACGGGCTGCCGATGCAGACCCATGTGGCGGAAGCCCGCTACCAGGCCGCAGGCGGAGAAATCCGCTATGGCGGCGCGACGCTGCTGGAACAGATGGACCGGCTCGGCCTGGTCGGGCGCTGGTTCAGCGTGGCGCATGGCGTGTGGCTGACGGCCTCCGACCTCGATCTGCTGGCGAAGCGCGGGGCGGGGCTGTCGCACAATCCGGGCGCCAATATGCGCCTCGCCTCCGGCCTTGCCCCCGTGCGGGCGGCGATCCGCGCCGGCGTGACGGTCGGGCTCGGCACCGATGGCTCCTCCTCCTCCGACAACCAGAACATGTTCGAGGCGATGCGGCTGGCCGCCTTCGCCTCCCGCCTGTGGGAGGATGCGGAGGATGCCGACTGGCTCGGCACGGCAGAGACGGTGCGGCTGGCCACCGTCGGTTCCTCCCGACTGATGGGGCATGAGCAGGGCGGCACGATCGAGGCGGGGCGCGCCGCGGATCTCGTGCTGCTCGACCTGGGGCATGTGAACTGGTCGCCGCTGAACGACGCGGCGAACCAGCTGGTCTGGACCGAGGATGGCAGCGCGGTGGTCGATGTGATGGTCGCCGGCGCCTGGAAGCTGCGCGACCGCAAGGTGCTGGGCGTGGACGAGGCGAAGCTGTCCCGCGACGCGGCGGCGGCGGCGGAGCGGCTGCGGACGGTCAACGCCGATGTCCGCGCCTGGTGCCATGAGGTCGCGCCGCATATCGCCTGCCATTGCCGTGGCCTCGCCAAAGGCTGGACCCGGTCGAAGCGCCTGCTGAAGGCGGAGTAGAAGGCCGCGACGCCGCGTCGCCGCACGGCTTGCGCCGGGCCGACGGATGGCCCAGGCATCGGGCGGTTGGGCGACAAGGAGCCTGCGTGGACGCCGCCATCCTGGACGAATTGCGCCGGCGCTATGCGGAGCCGCACCGGCACCTGCATGTCTGGTCGCATGTCGCCGGGCTGCTGGCACAGGCCGAGGACATCGCGGCCGCCATCGCCGACCGTCCGGCCTTCATCCTGGCCGTGCTGTTCCACCGCGCCGTCTTCGACCGCCGCCTGCCCGATTCAGGCCCGCGCAGCGTGGCGCTGATGTGCGACTTGGCCGGCCGCGCCACCCCGCCCACCCGGTTGCTGCGCGCCGAAGCGCTGGTGATGGCGATCGCGAAGCAGGAGGTGCCGGAGACGCCGGATGTTTCGCTGCGCGGCGATGCTGCGCTGCTGCTGGACATGGACCGCGCGCCGCTGGGCGCGGAGCCCGCCGCCTTCGACGCGCATGAAGCCGCGCACCGCGCCGAATATCCGCATCTGAAGGACGATGCCTATGCCGCCGGCCGCGCGGCGGAATTGCGGATGCTGGCGTGGCGGGACCGCATCTACCACACCGACCGCTACTACCTGGCGCAGGAACGCCGCGCGCGACGCAATATCGACAAGCTCATCGCGCGGCTGGGGGAATAGCCCCCCCAGCCGCGCGGTCGCGCTTCAATCCACCGTCGCGCCCGCTTCGCGCACCACCTGCGCCCAGCGCGCCACGTCACGCTCCTGCACCGCGCGGAATTCGGCAGGCGTAGTGACGGTCGGCGGGTCGATGCCCTGGTCCTGGATCAGCCAGGTGCGGAAGGCGGGCTCCGAGATGATCTTCACGATCTCCTCGTTCAGCCGCCGCGTGATATCCGCCGGCAGGCCGGCGGGGCCGAAGATGCCGTACCAGGTCGTCGTCTCGAAATCCGGCAGGCCGCAGGCCTCGCTGACCGTCGGCACATCCGGCAGGGCGGGAATACGGGCGCGGGTTGTCACCGCGAGGCCCCGGACCTGGCCCTGCTGGATCATCGGGATGGCCGGGCCGCTCTGGTTGAAGAAGATGTCGATCTGCCCGCCGAGCAGCGCGGCCACCACATTGCCCTGGCCGACGAAGGGCACATGGACGATATCGAGCCCCGCCGCGGTCGCGAAGCGCGCGCCCGCCAGGTGGGTGGAGGCGCCATTGCCCGTACTGCCGTAGTTCAGCGCGCCGGGCCGCGCGCGGGCGTCGCGGATCACGTCCTGGCAGGTCCGATACTGCTCGCGCCGCTCGATGCTCGTGGTCAGCACATTGGGCACGTCGCCGAGATGTGCGATCGGGGTGAAATCCCGCAGCACATCGAAGCTGAGCCGGCGGTAGAGCGTTTGGTTGATGGCATGGGTGCCGGCCGTGCCGAACAGGATCACATGCCCGTCAGGCCGTGCCTTGGCGACGAAATCGGACGCGACATTGCCGCCCGCGCCGGTGCGCGGGGTGACCACAACGGGCTGGCCCAGGATGCGCGACAGCGGGTCGGCGATGCGCCGCGCATAGATCCCGACGCCGGAGCTGTTGGGGAAGCCGATCACCATCTCGATCGGCCGGCTGGGCCAAGCGGGCGCCTGCTGCGCGGCGGCCGGGGCGGCGGCGAGCAAGGTTGGCAGGGCGATCGCCAGCAGGCGGCGGGTCAGCTTCATCATCTCTCTCCGGGCAGCGTGCGAAGAGTTGACGGCCGGGGGCCCGTCACGCAAGCCCCCGCCCGGCGCCACCCCTGTCGGTCAAGCGAGACGGGGCCTGCGGGGGGTCGGCGCGGGTGATGCGGGATGGTGCATCGCCCTCGGCCGATGCCGGGGCGGCTTGCAGCGCTGCCTCCACCGCCGCGCGCAGGGCGTCGAGCGTGCCGCTGGACAGCGCCCGCTGCGCGGCGATGCCAACGATGGAGGCGACGGCATTTTCAAGGCTCGGCTCATCCTCCGGCCAGGGGAGGGTCTCGCCATCCAGGTCCGGGAAGAAGGGCCAGGCGCGGGTCATGCGCCTCGGGTCTCTGCTGGGCATCGGCTTCGGTCTTTTACCGTCGACAACGCGATCATCGCGCCCCCGCATTGAGGCACGGCAGAGGTTAATAAACTATCAATAAATGGGCCCACCATCGCACAATGACGTGATCTTGGTTAAGATGGGGGCGCACATAACCCCTCTCCGCCACAACAAAAAACCCCGGCCGCCGAAGCGACCGGGGTCTCGTATCCTCGCCGGAGGGGCGTGGATTACTTGAGCGTGACGGCCTGGCGCCCGCGCTGCCCGTCCTTGACGTCGAGCGCGACCTTCTCGCCCTGCTGCACATCCTGCTTGCCCGCGCGCTGCAGGACGGA
>JBIIRI010000259.1:0-2952 GCA_044341625.1 Roseomonas sp. | reverse complement strand
ACGCGGCCCTTGAGGGAGAACAGGTCGTTCATACGACGCTGCTACCCCCACGCCATCGGGCGGGTCAACCAAGCGACCCTCCGCCCCGCGGCGGCGTCCGCCGCGTCAGCGCAGCAGCTTCGCGATATCGGCCAGCACCGCATCCATGTCGAGCGGCTTGGAGAACAGCGCGACCGGCCCCTCTCCGGGGCGACGGAAAGCCTCTGGCCCGTGGCCGCCGGCATAGCCGGTCATCACCACCACCGGCAGGCCGGGGGCCAGCGCGCGGACCGCCCGGATCAAGCCCGCGCCATCCAGGCGCGGCATCCGCAAATCGGTCAGCAGCAGGTCCGGCAGGTGGCGCCGCGCGGTCTCCAGCGCGGCTTCGCCATCGGGGGCAAGGTCCACCTCGAAGCCGGCGGCCAGCAACTCCTCCTCGATCGCCATGGCGGCAAGGGCTTCATCTTCCGCCACCAGGATCCGCAGCTTCACCATCGGCGCCTCACGCAGCATGGGGTTCGGCGGGGCACCCCGCCGGGGGGATGGCGGCGAGGTCCATGCGGAAGCAGGCGCCGCCGCCGGGCAGGTTCCAGGTCTCGATCCCCCCGCCCATCGCCCGCGCGACCCCGGCGGCGAGGGACAAGCCGAGCCCGGTGCCGCAGCCCGGTTCCTTGGTGGTGAAGAAGGGGTCGAAGATCACCCCGACCAGCGCATCGGCCACGCCGGTGCCGCTGTCCCGCACCTCGATCGCGATCCTGCCCATCTGCGCCCCCGCTTCATGGCGCAGCACCACATCGATCCGTGCCGGCGCCAGCGGATCTGTCCGGCGACGTTCCAGCACGGCGTCGCGCGCATTGGACAACAATTGCAGCACCGCCTGCTCCAGCCGCGACGCGCTGCCATGCACCGGCAGCGGCGCCCCCGCCCCCTGCAGCGCCAGGGTGATTCCCTCCGCCGCGTAGCGCGTGGCGGCGATGCGGAGCGCGGCGGCAACCGGCCCGGCAGCGTCGAAACACGACGCCTCTCGCGCATCCTCCCCGGCCAGGGCGCGGATGCGCGCGATGAGGTCGCCGGCCCGCTGCAACTGGCCGTCCACCACCTGCACCGCCCGCGCCAGCGGTCCGCGAAGGGCGTCCGGCACATCCGCCGCCGTCGCGCGCGCCCGGCGCAGCCAGAGCGACGCGGCATTCAGCGGCTGGCTCGCCTCATGCGCCAGGCCCGCGCAGATCGTGCCGACCGTCGCCAGCCGGGCGGATTGCACCAGCCCCTGCTGGAGGCGCCGCGTGGCGGTGATGTCGCGCACCGAGCCGAGCAGCCGTTCCACCCGGCCGTCCGGCCCGCGCATCGGCACCAGCACGGTCTGCAGCACGCGCGGACCGGCGGCGAGTTCGGCCGTCATCTCCTCCTCCGCCAACGCGCCGGTGGTCGCCACCTGGCGCCAGCGCGCGACGACCGGGCCGGCGAGTGCGGCGGGCAGCAGCGCCTCGGCCGGCGCCTCGGCGACGCGCGCGGCGGGGACGCCGAAGATGCGCTCGAAGCTGGGGTTCACCACCTCCACCCGCAGCGCGCCATCGGCGCCGATTCGTAGGACGAAAAGGGCGTCCGGGAGATGGCCGAGGAAGGCGGCCATGCGGGCTTCCGCGTCGCGGGCGCGGGCCTCGCTGGCCAGGGCGCGACGCTCCGCTTCGCGGTGGAGTTCCACCTCCCGGGCCAGGAGGATGGGGTTCGTCAGGGCCAGCCAGCGCGGCAGGCAGAGCCAGAGCACCGCGCCGAAGACGCCCAGCACGGTGAGATAGCCCAGGACGGTCGCGAGGTCGGAGGCCGTATGCAGCCAGCCCGGTATCGGCCGGGCCGCCGCGAAGTCGGGCGAGGCCTGAACCGCTGCGACCGACAACGCCATGAGGGTGAGCATCTCGGGGATCGCCTTCCGCGCGATGGAAGACCCCCTATCTAGCCCAAAGCGCGAGGCCTGCGGCGAGTCGTCCCCACACGCATCCGTGAGGCACGAATGCTTGAAGGGAACCGGCGTGGGGGCGCTGGGACATGCGAAGATGCCGCCTCCGCCTTCCCACCTGGGGGCTGGCCGCCTGGGGGCGGGGCATGCTCGGGGAATAGTTGACATTGAGGATTGTATAAAATATTCGTGATGAGCCTCCGGAGGTCCCACATGTTCGAAGGGACCAGACTGATATGAGCAACCTGGGCGTTTATGTCGGAAACTACCCCGAGCGGGTTTTCGAATTCGAGAATTGGATGGGGGGCAAGGTCGATCAGATCCTGGCCTTCATCGGGCACCAGAGCTGGGCCGATTTCACGGGCTGCGCCCAATGGGCGGCCGATACCGTCTGGAACCAGATCGACCGCCCGGTCATCTGGTCGGTGCCGCTGATCGTCAACGGCGCCAATCTGGCCGATGCGGCGGCCGGCGCCTACAATGAATACTATCGTTTCGCGGCAAAGGAATTGGCCGATACACGGCCCCAGGATGCGGTGATCCACATCCGGCCGGGCTGGGAATTCAACCACGCCATGTTCCCCTGGGCCGCCGAGGGCCAGGAAGGCAATTATGTCACCGCGTTCCGCCAATTGGTGGACATTTTCCGATCCGTCTCGGACCGCTTCGTCTTCGAGTGGAACGTGAATGCTGGCAACAACGGCGCGGTCATCAATCCGGAAGACGCCTATCCCGGCGATAGCTATGTCGACATCATCGGGATGGATTTCTACTGGGGCCCGCAATGGGGTGATTCGAACGATCCCAACGTCGCCTGGAACTGGATGCTCAACCGGCCCTACGGCCTGAACTGGCACCAGGCCTTCGCCGCCGCGCATGGCAAGCCCACCGCTTATTCGGAATGGGGCGTCAACAGCGACAATGGCGCGGCCTATATCGACAAGGCCGCCGCATGGTTCGCTGAGCACAAGGTGCTCTACAACAACTACTGGAACGACGATTACTACTTCCCCGGCACC
>JBIIRI010000137.1:0-9917 GCA_044341625.1 Roseomonas sp. | reverse complement strand
CGGCGATGTTCATCCGCACCAGCGGGCGGAGATCGGCCACGCGGCGGCCATCGGGGCGCAGGATCTGCACCGCCTGCCATTCGCCGGTGATGGAGGCCATCACCTGCTTCACGCGGGAATCCTTCGCCCGCGCATAGGCATCGATCGCCATCAGCATCCCGGTCTTGGCGGAGAATTCCATCGCCGCCAGCGGGTTGAGGTCGGAATAGAGCTGCGTGTTGGTCGCGCGCGGCGCGACATCGAGCGTCCCGGAATGGCCGGACGCCACCGCCTTCACCGTCTCCGCCGCCCGCGCCAGCGCGGCTTCGCTGAGCTCGGCGGCATGGGCGTAGCCCGCGGCCTCCCCGGCCACCGCGCGCAGGCCGAAGCCGCGCGTCGCGTCGAAGGACGCGCTGCGGATGCGGCCATCCTCCAGGCTGATCGCCTCGCTTTCGCGATGTTCGAGGAACAGCTCCCCATCCTCCGCGCCCTGCGCGGCGGCGGCGGTCAGCCTTTCGGCGGCCGCGCGGTCCAGGGTGGAGAAGAACAGCGCGTCGGTGGCAGCCAGTGCGTCGGTCACGCGTCGGTCCTCGGCTGGGATGTGGCGGCGGCGGGCCTCAGGGCATGCAGGGCGATCAGCCCGGCGGTCAGCACCAGCACCGCGGTGGCCTGGTGCAGCGTGCCAAGCCCGACCGGCACGACATAAAGGAGTGTGGCCACACCCAGCGCGTATTGCAGCGCCACCGCAAGGCCAAGGCCGATCACCGCGCGGCGGGCGAAGCCGTCGGGCAGGCGGCGGAAGGCGGCCCAGACCGCGCCCACCGCCACCAGCCCCGCCAGGGTCGCCAGCAGACGGTGGTTGAACTGCACGGCGGCAACATTGGCCGTCGCGTTCTTCCACCAGGGCGCGAGGTCCAGATAGCCTTCCGGCACCAGACGGCCATCCATCAGGGGGAAGGTGTTGTAGGTGAAGCCGGCGCGGATGCCGGCAACGAAGCCGCCCGCGAGCATCGCGGCGGCCACGCACCAGAAGGTCACCTGCACCATCCGCCGCACCGGCCGCACCGAGGCCGGCGCGTCGCGCCCCGGCCGCAGCAGCCCGAGCGCGGTCCAGAGCAGCGCGCAATAGATCACCAGTGCGAGGCCGAGATGGATCACCAGCCGATAGGGTGAGACCTCGGTCCGGCCCGCCTCAAAGCCGGAGGCGACCATGTACCAGCCGATCGCGCCCTGCAGCCCGCCCAGCGCCAGTAGCCCGAGCAGCGCCGGTTTGTAGCCGGCCGGGATGCGGCCGCGGACCCAGAACCAGACGAGCCCCGCCGCATAGGCCAGCCCGATCAGCCGGCCCCATTGGCGATGGATCCATTCCAGCCAGAAGATCTCCTTGAAGCCTTCCATGCCGAAGCCGGCATTCTGCAGCTGGTATTGCGGCACGGTGCGATAGAGGTCGTAGAGGCGGTTCCACTCCGTGTCTGACAATGGCGGCAGGATGCCCGACAGCGGCGCCCATTCCATGATGGACAGGCCCGAGCCGGTCAGCCGCGTGGCCCCCCCGATCGCGACCATGATCCAGACCAGCCCCGCCACGCCCAGCAGCCAGAGCGCCACCGCGCGCGGCGCGCCGCCGAGCGGTTGGCCACCCGGAAGACCGGCGGGCTGGACGTTGTCGGCGGGGGCGGGGGAGCGAAGATCGAACGGCATGGTGCCCTCATATTAGGGACGGGTTGGGCGCTCGCCCACCTCCCCCGTGTGATCCTGGATGCGATCTTCCGCTGCTTGCCGCGCGGGCACCCCGCTGCTACCGGGCGCGCATGTCGTCCGACCGGCCCGATGCACAAGACCAGCCTGCCCCGGCAGGCGAGGCGCGCGGGCGCTGGCAGGCGCTGTCCAAGCTGCTGGTGCTGGCGGGCGGGCTGCTGCTGCTCGGCATCGCGCTGCGGGAGATGGGGGGCGTGCCCGGCACCGACTGGGTGGACCGCTATGTCCGCGACGAGGGCTTGTGGGGCGAGGTCGTCTTTATCGCTGTCGGCGCCGCGGTCACGGCCATCGGCCTGCCGCGACAGAGCATCGCCTTCCTCGGCGGCTATGCCTTCGGCGCGGCGCTCGGCACGGCGGTGGCGCTGGCGGCGACGCTGCTGGGCTGCATCGCGGCCTACGGCTGGGCGCGGCTGCTGGGCCGGGACTGGGCGGAGCGGCGGCTAGCAGGGCGCTTCGGCCACCGGCTGCGCCCGCTGAAGGACGCGCTGGCGGGCAGCCCCTTCGGCACCACGCTGGCACTGCGGCTGCTGCCGGTCGGCAACAACCTGGCGCTGAACACGCTGGCGGGGATGGCGGGGCTGCGGGTGACGCCGTTCCTGGCGGCCTCAGCGCTCGGCTACCTGCCGCAGACCCTTGTCTTCGCCCTGCTCGGCAAGGGCATCCGGGTGGATGGCGCCTGGCAGATCGGGCTTTCGGTGGTGCTGCTGGGGCTGAGCATGTGGCTCGGCTTCCGGCTCATGCGCCGGCATCGCGCGGGGCGGGTGGTGGAAGGGTAAGCTCCGCCGCCGTGCCGACCCGGCCGCGCCGGCGGATCAGCCACAACACGCCGAACATATCGGCAATGCCCACCCACAGCCGGTCGAAGAAGCCGTATTTCGACACGCCCGCGCGGCGCGGCCGATCCACCACATCCACGAAGACCACGGGCCGGCCCTCGCGCCGGACCAAGGCGGGCAGGAAGCGGTGCATGCCGGCGAAGACGGGCAGGCTGCGGAAGACGTCGCGCGGCAGCAAGGCGAAGCCGCAACCGGCATCGCGCGTGTCGTCCCGCAGCAGGCGCTTGCGGATGGCATTGGCGGTGCGCGACTGCCAGCGCTTGAAGGCCGTGTCCTTGCGCCCCACGCGCTGCGCCATGGCCAGCCCCGCGCCCGGCGCCGCGTCGAAGGCAGCCAGCAGGCGCGGGATGTCGGCCGGGTTGTTCTGCCCATCGCCATCGATCAGCACGATCAGCTCGCCGCGCGCCGCCTGCGCCCCGGCGCGCAGCGCTTCCGCCTTGCCGGAATTGCGGTCGAGCGCCAGCAGGCGCAGCTGCGGCCGGCCAGCCGCCGCGCGGAGCACCGCGCTTTCCGTCCCGTCCGTCGATCCATCATTCACATAGAGGATCTCATAGGGCACCACGGGGCCGAGCGCGGCCTCGATCTCCTCCACGAGGGAGAGGATGTTGGCTTCCTCGTCACGGACGGGGATCAGGACCGTCAGGCGCGGTATCATCGGGGGGCCTCCGTCAGGCGCCAGAGGCCCATCTGCCGCAGCCTCGCGCCGTTGAGGTTGCGGCCTTCCACCATGTCCAGCTGCTCCGCGCGCAGGCCGCGTTCCGCAAGGCGCGCGAGGAAGGCACTTTCTTCGGAGGGACGGCCGCGCCGGCCCGGTGCCGCATCCACGAAAGCAAGCCGGCAGCCGCCCTCGGCCAGGAAATCGGCCGCGGCGGCGCCGCCGCCGGCCAGCAGCGTATCGGTGCGGGTCAGGAAGACGAAGCTCGGCTCATGATAGTTGGCGGTGGCGATGCGCGGGTCGGGGCAACCCACCACGCGCAGCGCCGCCTCCGCCATCCGCGGCGAGGGCCAGAAGGTGTCGAGCCGCGCGACCAGCGGCCAGGTGCCGGCCCAGGTGAGCAGCGCGGCAGCCACCGCGACCGGCACCGTCGCCTCTGCCGCGCGGCGGCTGACGGCGGTCGCGACCGCCCCCACCGCGACGGCCAGCAGCAGGATAGGGATGGCAGCCAGCGGCAATCGCCCCTCGAACCAGATCGACAGGCCGACGCCCCCGGCCAGCATCCCGGCCGGCAGCAGCCAGAAGCCGTGGGTGACGAGGCGGCTCCACCAGCCGCGCGCCAGCGTGCCGATATCGGTCAGCGCGAGCGCCACCAGCATGGCCAGCGCCGGATAGGCCGGCAGGACATAGTGCGGCAGCTTGGTCGCCACCGCCTCGAACATGATCCAGAGCGGGAGGATGAGGGCGAGCAGCGCCTGCACCTCCGGCCGGCGGCGGCTGGCCCAGACCCAGCCGAGCAAGGCCGCGAGGAACGGCGCGGCCGGCCAGAAGGTGATCCAGACGAGGCCCGAATAGAAGCCGGGCGGCCCGCCATGGCCCTGATGCACCTCCGTCACCTTGCCGAGCGCGTTCCAGCCAAGCGCGGTCGCGAAGAAGGCGCCTTCGGACCGGATGGCGATGGCGACATACCAGGGCAACGCGATGGCCAGCGCGATCAGGATGCCGAGGCCCGGGCGCAGCGCGCCAAGCCAGCGCAGCGACCGCCCGGCCACCGAAAGCCCGACCGTGCCAAGGGCCAGCACCAGCAGCGTGAGCGGCCCCTTGATCATCGCGCCGAGCCCGATCGCGATCCAGAACACGTAGCCGAGGCGGCTGTCCCGCACCGCGCGCGGATCGAGGAAGGCGCGCACCAGCACGCCGATGCCGAGCATGGTGGTGGCCAGCAGCGCGGCATCGGTCTTGGCGATCCGCGCCTCGACCCCCAGCAGCAGGGACGCCGCCAGCAGCATCGCCCCCAGCAGCGCGGCGCGCCGGCCGATCAGCGGCGCGAAGCTCCACCAGGCGAGCATGGAGGCCGCGATGGCACCGAGCAGGGAAGGCAGGCGGTAGATGCCGATGGCGGATGCGGTGCCCTCGCCCGCCACGGTCACGGCCAGGACCTGCAACCAATAGATGCCGGCAGGCTGCTTGTAGCGGGGCAGGTCCTGGTTGCGGATGTCGATGAAGTCGCCCGTCTCCAGCATCTGCTTCGTCGCCATGACATAGCGGCCCTCGTCACGGTCGGTGACGGGCAGTTCCGCGTAGCCGGGGAGGAAAGCGAGCAGCGCGACCAGGGCCACCAGCAGCAGGCCGCGCGGGGCGGACCGGCTGCCCCATTCGATCAGCGCGAGGGAGGCGGAGGCGGCGGCCGCGACGGTGCGTTGGAACATTCTGCTTCCGGGCACGGCCGGGACGGCAAGCGGCCGCGGCGCGGATGGCCCCGGCCGGCGATCGGCGCGGGGGAGCGAGCCCCTAAACTACAACCGGCGGTGCGGGGCGGGAAGTGTCCAGGCTTGGGGTTGCAAACCCGTTTCCGGCCTCGGGCGGCGCCGCGGCTTTGCCGCGGCAACGCAGCGCAACCCGGCAAGAGCAGCGCTCAGGCCGGGGTCCCCGCAAAGCCGCGTCGTGCCGAAGGCGCGCCTTCGGCGCGACGCGGTTTTGTGGGGGGTGTTAGTGCAGGACGAACTGCCCGCCGGCATAGCGCAGCTCCGCCGGGCGGGTCAGGGCGGCGGAGGCGACGCGGACGGAATGCAGCGGGGCCACGATCTGCCGCCGCCAGAAATCCAGGAAGCGGCCAAGCTCGGGGAAGCGGGGCGCCAGGTCGTGCTTCTGCCAGATGAAGCTCTGCAGGACGCCCGGATGGTCGGGCAGGTGATACAGCAGTTCCGCCGTGGTCAGCCGCCAATCCGGCAGCAGGGGAAAACGGGCGAGGCGCTCGAGCTCGGTCAGGCCGGGGAAGGTCAGGTCCGGGGTGCTGCGATCCATGCTGCCTCCTTGGGCCGCGATGCGGCCGATGGGTCCTTTCCTGCGCCCATCCGGATGCCGGGATGCACCCTGACGGGATGGGAAGCATGACATGGGGATTCGGGGGTGGCGCAAGAAAAATCATGAGATTCAAAGTATTAGCACTCGCACTCAGAGAGTGCTGCCGGTGCTTGACGTCGCGGCGGGGCTGCCCTACGTGTCTGGCACTCCTCTGGGGGGAGTGCTAACCGGCGCCGCAATGGGTCGGCTGGCGGCGGGCGAAGGGCGCGATTGGCCTGGACCCCGCATATCTCCGGAAGAGCTTGCCAATCATTCGGAAGCAGTCAGGAGAGGTACGCTATGAAGTTCCGTCCCCTGCACGACCGTGTTCTCGTGCGCCGCGTCACCGCGGAAGAGAAGACGGCGGGCGGCATCATCATCCCCGACACCGCCAAGGAAAAGCCGCAGGAAGGCGAAGTGATCGCCGTCGGCTCCGGCACCCTGAACGACAAGGGCGAGCTGCGCGCGCTCGACGTCAAGGCCGGCGACCGCATCCTGTTCGGGAAGTGGTCCGGCACCGAGGTGAAGCTCGGTGGCGAGGAGCTCCTCATCATGAAGGAGTCCGACATCATGGGCATCCTGGACAAGGCCGCCTGAGCCCTTCGCTTCAACGCCTGATCGTCGCAACCGACCAGATCTAGGGACACGGAATCAAAATGGCTGCAAAGGACGTCAAGTTCGGCGCCGGCGCGCGTGAGCGTATGCTCCGCGGCGTCGACATCCTCGCCGACGCGGTGAAGGTGACGCTGGGCCCGAAGGGCCGCAACGTCGTGATCGACAAGAGCTTCGGCGCGCCGCGGATCACCAAGGACGGCGTGACCGTCGCCAAGGAGATCGAGCTGGCCGACAAGTTCGAGAACATGGGCGCCCAGATGGTGCGCGAAGTGGCCTCGAAGACCAACGACATCGCGGGCGACGGCACCACCACCGCCACCGTGCTGGCCCAGGCGATCGTTCGTGAAGGCGCGAAGTCCGTCGCCGCCGGCATGAACCCGATGGACCTGAAGCGCGGCATCGACAAGGCGGTCGCCGAAGTCGTGAAGCAGCTCGAGTCCAACACCAAGAAGATCACGACCTCTGCCGAAGTGGCGCAGGTCGGCACTCTGTCCGCCAACGGCGAGACCGAGATCGGCGAGATGATCGCCAAGGCGATGGAGAAGGTCGGCAACGAGGGTGTCATCACCGTCGAGGAAGCCAAGTCCATCCAGACCGAGCTCGACGTCGTCGAGGGCATGCAGTTCGATCGCGGCTACGTCTCCCCGTATTTCATCACGAATGCGGAGAAGATGATCGCCGAGATGGATCAGCCCTACATCCTGATCTTCGAGAAGAAGCTGTCCGGCCTCCAGCCGATGCTGCCGCTGCTCGAGACGGTGGTGCAGTCGGGCCGTCCGCTGGTGATCATCGCCGAGGACGTCGAGGGCGAGGCGCTGGCCACCCTCGTGGTCAACAAGCTGCGCGGCGGCCTGAAGGTCGCGGCCGTGAAGGCGCCGGGCTTCGGCGATCGCCGCAAGGCGATGCTCGAGGATATCGCGATCCTGACCGGCGGCCAGGTGATCAGCGAAGACCTCGGCATCAAGCTCGAGAACGTGACGCTCGCCATGCTCGGTAAGGCCAAGATGGTCCGCATCGAGAAGGAGAACACCACGATCGTCGACGGCGCCGGCTCCAAGGACGAGATCCAGGGCCGCTGCGAGCAGATCAAGGCGCAGGTCGAGGAGACCACCTCGGACTACGACCGCGAGAAGCTGCAGGAGCGTCTGGCGAAGCTCGCGGGCGGCGTCGCGGTGATCCGCGTCGGCGGCTCGACCGAGGTCGAGGTGAAGGAGCGCAAGGATCGCGTCGACGACGCGCTGCATGCGACCCGCGCCGCGGTCGAGGAAGGCATCGTGCCGGGCGGCGGCGTCGCCCTGCTGCGCGCCTCCACGAAGCTCGGCCACCTGAAGGGCCTGAACAACGACGAGCAGGTCGGCATCGAGATCGTGCGCCGCGCGATCCAGGCGCCGCTGAAGCAGATCGCCGAGAACGCCGGCAAGGATGGCGCGGTCGTGGCGGGTGAGACGCTGCGCAACGACAGCCCGACCTTCGGCTACGACGCGCAGAAGGACGAGTACAAGGACCTCGTCTCCGCCGGCATCATCGACCCGACCAAGGTCGTGCGCACGGCGCTGCAGGATGCGGCCTCGGTCGCCTCGCTGCTGATCACGACCGAGGCGATGATCGCCGAGCGTCCGGAGAAGAAGTCCGCGGCCCCGGCCGGTGGCCCCGGCATGGGCGGCGACATGGACTTCTAATCGGCCTATTCGACCGATTGGATGTTTCGAGGGGGGCGGGCCGCAAGGCCCGCCCCTTTCGCTTTTCACACCTCGCGCGACACGACAGGCCGCGCGCTGAAAAAACCGTGAGTTGTCGTGCTCCGGCTTTGACTTCGCACCGCGCCACAGCCCAGTCTGACCCCAGCCTTGCGTTCCGGCTTGCCGTGCCCAAGGGGGTGATCCCCGGGCTGCTCCAGGTTCCGCCGCCGCGTGGCGCCCCGTCCGGGCGATCGGCGCCCGGGCAAGCTCAACGAGGAGCCCGGATCGCATGGCGATCGGCACCGTGAAGTGGTTCAACGCGACGAAGGGCTTCGGCTTCATCGTCCCGCAGGACGGCGGCAAGGACGTGTTCGTGCACATCACCGCCGTCCAGAAGGCCGGCATGACCGGCCTCAATGAAGGCCAGAAGCTCTCCTACGACGTGGAAATGGAACGCGGCAAGGCGGCCGCCACCAACCTCCGCTCGACCTGAGCCACCGCACGACATCGGCTTCGACGCCGCCGCGGGCATCCCGTGGCGGCGTCGCTGTGTCTGGGCCGGCGGCGCGCAGCCACGCCATCGCGTTGTCCCGCTGGCCCGTCCGCTGGCTGCTATCCACCGTGATGGCCATGGCCGCGCCCTCCGCTATGCTGGCCACGCGCCATGACCGCCCACGGCGCGGGACGTTGCCCCGGAGGTTTCGCGCGTGTTCGACTTGCCCGCCCTGGAAGACGCCGCCCGCCTGGTGCACGCGAACTTCCCGCCGACGCCGCAATATGCCTGGCCGCTGCTGGCCGCGCGCACCGGCGCCGAGGTCTGGGTCAAGCACGAAAACCACACGCCAACCGGCGCCTTCAAGGTGCGCGGCGGCCTGACCTATTTCGACCGGCTGAAGCGCGAACGCCCCGGCGTGCGCGGCGTCATCTCCGCCACCCGCGGCAATCATGGGCAAAGCCTGGCCTATGCCGGGGCGCGCGCAGGCGTGCCCGTCACCATCCTGGTGCCGCGCGGCAACAGCGTGGAGAAGAACGCAGCGATGCGCGAGCTGGGCGCAACGCTGATCGAGCATGGCGAGGATTTCGACGCCGCCCGCACCGAGGCCCGCCGGCTGGCGCAGGAGCAGGGGCTGGAATTCGCGCCCTCCTTCGCGCCGGAGCTGGTGCTGGGTGTGGCGACCTATGCGCTCGAGTTCTTCCGCCACCTCTCCGCGCGCGGCCAGACGCTCGATGCGCTCTATGTGCCGATCGGGCTGGGGTCGGGCATCTGCGGCTGCATCGCCGCGCGCGACCTGCTCGGCCTGCCGACGGAGATTATCGGCGTGCAGAGCACGGAAGCAGACGCATACGCGCGGAGCTTCGCCGCCGGCGAGGTGGTGGAGGTGCCCACCGCCAACACCCGCGCCGATGGCATGGCCACCCGCATCCCCGACCAGCATGCGCTGGCGATGATCCGCGGCGGGTTCAACGCGGCGCATCCGCATCGCGATGCCAATGGCCGCCCCGGCGCCGCGCGCATCGTGACGGTGACGGATGACGAAGTGGCCGCGGCGATCCGCGCCTATTGGCAGGATACGCACAATCTGGCCGAGGGCGCGGGCGCAGCCCCGCTCGCCGCGCTGCTGCAGGAAGGCGAACGCATGCGCGGGCGACGCGTCGGCGTGATCCTGTGCGGCGGCAACATCGACCTCGCGCTGTTCCGCGACTGGGTGCTCGGGGCGTGACGCCGGTTGGCGCAGCCTGGCTTCCGCCCCGGCGCATCCCTTCGTAGCATCGCGCCGCGCAGGAGGACGACGCGATGCCGCAGGTGATCACGAAGGGCTACCGCCAGCTGGTGGATGAGGCCAATGCGATTGTCGAGGAGATCGACATCGAGGCCGCGAAGGCGCTGTACGGACAAGACGACGTGCAGTTCGTGGACATCCGCGACATCCGGGAGCTGGAGCGCGAAGGCCGCATCCCCGGCGCCTTCCACTGCCCGCGCGGCATGCTGGAATTCTGGATCGACCCCGCCAGCCCCTATGCCAAGCCGCAATTCCAGCAGGACAAGCACTT
>JBIIRI010000258.1:0-2973 GCA_044341625.1 Roseomonas sp. | reverse complement strand
ATCCGCTTCAGCCAGCCCAGCGCGTCCATGTCGTCATCCCATCCCGGTCCCGTCTGTCCTTCAGGCTAGGCGCAGGAGGGCGCGGCGGAAAGGGGTGCGGGGGCCGCGCGGGCGGGCTTGCCGGAACCCCGCCCCGGCGCGATTGTTGCGGCGCAACGCGACGCATGCCGCCGCAAGGACACCCCGACCCTATGGACGCCGCCTATCTGGCCGAATGGGCCAACCTGCTGATCCGCTGGCTGCACCTGATCACCGGCATCGCCTGGATCGGCACCAGCTTCTACTTCATCGGCCTCGACAACCAGCTCGACCCGCCGCGCGACGGCAATCCGCGCGTGAAGGGGGAGCAATGGTCGATCCATGGCGGCGGCTTCTATCACAAGCAAAAATACGCGGTCGCACCGGCGGAACTGCCGGAGAAGCTGCATTGGTTCAAATGGGAAGCCTATTGGACCTGGATCAGCGGCTTCACGCTGTTCGTCCTGATCTACTGGGGCAATGCCTCGACCTACCTGATCGACCCGCAGGTGCTGGACATGTCGCCCGCCGTCGCGGTGGCGATCAGCGCGGCGATGCTGGCCGGCGGCTGGGTGGTCTATGACCTGATCTGCCGGTCCAAATTCGGTGAGGACGAGACGAAGCTCTCCATCGCGATGGTCGCGCTGCTGGTGGTGGCGGCGATCCTGGCCTGCCACATCTTCAGCGGGCGCGGTGCCTTCCTGCAGGTGGGCGCGATGACGGGGACGATCATGGTGGCGAATGTCGCCATGGTGATCATGCCGGGCCAGCGGAAGATGGTCGCCGCGATGCGCGAAGGCCGCGACCCGGATCCGAAATACGGCCGATGGGGCAAGCAGCGCAGCGTCCACAACACCTATCTGACGCTGCCGGTGCTGTTCCTGATGATCAGCCCGCACTACCCGCTGACCTGGAGCCACCCGCTGAACTGGCTGGTGCTGCTGGCCATCGCGCTGGCGGGCGCGCTGGTGCGGCAGTACTTCGTCTCGCGCCAGTTCGGGCGGAACCCGATCCTGCTGCCGGTGGTGGCCACCGCGGTGATCGTCGGGCTGATGGTCCTGCTGCGGCCGGCGCCGGCGCCGAGCCTCGCGGGCGTCGCGGTGCCGACGGTGGCGGAGGTGCAGGCCATCGCCGCCAGCCATTGCGCGTCCTGCCACGCCGCGCGGCCGACCTTCGACGGCATCGCCGTGGCGCCGAAGGGCGTGATGCTGGAGACGCCGGCGCAGCTGCGCCGCTGGGCGCAGGCGACGCGCCAGCAGGTGCAGACCGAAGCGATGCCGCCCGGCAACATGACGGACATGACTGCCGAGGAACGCGCGAAGATCCTCGCCTGGATCGCGGCGGGGGCGCCGCTGCAATGAAGGCCTCGGCACTCACCACCCATATCCTGGACACCGCCGCCGGCACGCCCGCGGCTGGCGTGAAGGTGGAGCTGTTCCGGATCGAGGACGGCGTCGCGGTGAAGGTCACCGACCGCGTGACGAACGCGGATGGCCGCACTGACGCGCCGCTGCTGACGGCCCAGGATTTCGTGCCGGGCCGCTACGAGCTGCGCTTCCACATCGGCGCCTATTTCGGCGGCGCCGGCTTCCTCGATGTCGTGCCCATCGCGGTGCGGCTGGAAGCGGGGCAGGGGCATTACCACGTGCCGCTGCTGTGCTCACCCTGGAGCTACGCGACCTATCGCGGCAGTTGAGCGTCATGCGCTGAACTCTCTCCCTCTTGAGCAGGGAGAGGCTCATCCGTTGAACCCTCTCCACCCGGAGGGGGGAGAGGGCAGGGTGAGGGGGGCGTGCAGAACATGGCGCGTCTTTCAAAACCTCGCCGTCCCCCTCACCCGAACCCTCTCCCCCATAAGTGGGGGAGAGGGCTATCGGCGCGAATTCCATCCCCCCCGCTTGCGGCCACCCCGCCGCAGCGGGCAGATTTTCGACAGACGAGGAGGAGACGAAGCCGATGGCCAACAAGGTCGCGGTGCTGGGTGCCGGCACGATGGGGCACGCGCTGGCGCTGGTCTATGCGCTGGGCGGGCATGAGGTGCGGCTGACGGACAGTTCGATGGCCATGCTCGACAAGGCCGGCGGGCTGATGGAAACCGCGCTTGCCTCACTCGTCGAGGCGGGAGAGGTCGCGCCGGCCTTCACCGCCGAATGGCTGCACCAGCAGGTCACGCGCCTGCCCACGCTGCGCGACACGCTGGAGGATGCCGACCTGATCGTGGAAGCGATCATTGAGGAGCCGGAGGCGAAGCGCGCGCTGTACGCCGAGGTCGATCGCCTCGCGCCGGACCATGCGGTGATCGCGTCGAACACCTCCTACCTCGATCCTTTCCCGCTGATCCCGGCGCGGCGCCAGGCGCGGTCGCTGATCATGCATTGGTACACGCCGCCCTATCTGGTGGACCTGGTCGATATCGTCGCGGGTCCTTCCTGCGAGCCCGCCATCGTGACCTGGGCGGCGGATCTGGTCGCGCGGATGGGCAAGGTGCCGCTGGTGATGAAGACCTTCGTCCCCGGCTACATCGCCAACCGCATCCAGCAGGCCATCGCCGCCGAGGTCTACAACCTGATCGACCAGGGCGTGGCGACGGCGGAGGAGATCGACACCGCGGTCGTCCACGGCCTCGCGCTGCGGATTCCGGTGGTGGGCGTCATGGCGAAGGCGGATTTCACCGGGCTCGGCATCCTGCAGAACGCACTGCGGAACGCGACCTACCAGCCGCCCGCGCCGCGCGACAATTCCGACACGCTGGATGCGCTGATCGCCGCCGGGCGGACGGGCGTGATGGCGGGTGCGGGCTATTACGACTGGGACAAGGACACGCGAAAGCTGTTCGCCGCGCGCGATCGCCGCCTGATGGCGCTGAAGAAGGCGATGCGGGAGATCGGCACCATGGCGGGCTCGACGCGGGTGCAGGAGTAGGGTGGCGCGTTATCGGCGCTGTCGGTCGCGCCA
>JBIIRI010000026.1:0-28635 GCA_044341625.1 Roseomonas sp. | reverse complement strand
CCGCTGCTGACGAAGGTGGCGCTGAGCTTCGGCCCGGCCGACTACTTCTCCCTCATGCTGCTCGGCCTGATCATCTCGGCCGTGCTGGCGCAGGGCTCGGTGGTCAAGGCGATCGGCATGGTGGTGCTCGGCGTCGCGCTCGGCCTGGTGGGCACGGATGTGCAGACCGGTCAGCAGCGCTTCACCTTCGGCATCCCGGAACTGTCGGACGGCATCGGCTTCGTGCCGGTCGCGATGGGCATGTTCGGCATCGCCGAGATCATCCTGAACCTCGAGCGTCCGGAATCGCGGTCCGTCCTTTCCACCAAGGTCGGCAGCCTGTTCCTGACGAAGGAAGAATGGAAGCGCGCGACGCCGTCCGTGCTGCGCGGCACGGTGCTGGGCTCGCTGCTCGGCATCCTGCCGGGTGGCGGTGCGTCGCTCGCGGCCTTCGGCTCCTACATGATGGAGCGGAAGATCTCGAAGTACCGGCATGAATTCGGCACCGGCGCCATCGAAGGCGTGGCAGGGCCGGAAGCGGCGAACAACGCGGCGGCGCAGACCAGCTTCATCCCGCTGCTGACGCTCGGCATCCCGGCCAACGCCGTGATGGCGCTGATGGTCGGCGCGCTGATCATCCAGGGCATCCAGCCCGGCCCGCGCATGGTGGAAGCGCAGCCCGACCTGTTCTGGGGCCTGATCGCGTCCATGTGGGTCGGCAACCTGATGCTGCTGGTCATCAACCTGCCGATGATCGGCGTGTGGGTGAAGCTGCTCGAGGTGCCGTACAAGTACCTCTATCCGTCGATCCTGATCTTCTGCTCGATCGGCGTCTATTCGCTGAACAACAACGTCTTTGACATCTACATGACGCTGTTCTTCGGCGTGTTCGGGTACCTCTGCAGCAAGCTGCGGCTGGAAGCGGCGCCGATGCTGATCGGCTTCGTGCTCGGCCCGATGATGGAAGAACACCTCCGTCGCGCTATGCTGCTGAGCCGCGGCGACCCGTATGTCTTCATCGACTACCAGAACCGCCCGATCAGCACCGTGCTGCTGGCGATCTCCGCCGTCGCGCTGCTGTCGATGATGCTGCCCGGCATCCGCAAGGGTAAGGATAAGGCGATGGCAGGCTAATCGCCTGGCATCATCGCGATGCAAAAGGGGGCCGTCCCGCAAGGGGCGGCCCCTTTCGTTTGCGCGCGCGCCGGCGCACCCTGCGGCGCTTACGCAGCGGAGGATATGCGATGGATCTGCAATTGACGGGCAAGGTGGCGCTGGTGACGGGCGCTTCCGCCGGCCTCGGGCGCACCATCGCGCACCTGCTGGCCGAGGAAGGCTGCCGCGTCGCGATCCTCGCGCGCCGCCGTCACCTGCTGGAGGAGTTGGCGGCGAGCCTGCCCGCGAGCGCCGAGCCGCTGATCATCGTCGAGGACTTCACCAGCCCCGGCGCCGCGGACCGCACGCGCGACGCGGTGCTCGGCCGCTTCGGGCGCTGCGACATCCTGGTGAACAATGCCGGCGGATCGCGGCCGCAGACCGACCTCGGCGCCGATGAGGTCTGGATGGAGAGCATGGAGCTGAACTTCCATGCCGGCCGGCGCATGACGCATGCCTTCATCCCGGCGATGCAGGCGCAGCGCTTCGGTCGGATCATCAACCTGACGGGACAGGACGAGCCGCACAACATCAACGCGGCCAGCGCGCCGAACGGCGCGGTGCACATCTGGGCCAAGGCGCTGTCGCGCAAGCTCGGCCGCGACGGCATCACGGTGAATTCCATCCCGCCGGGGCGGATCCATTCGGAGCAGATCGACCTGCGGATCATGCCGACGGAAGAAGCGCGGCGCGACTGGGCCGAGCGGGAAGTGCCGGTTGGCTATATCGGGCAGCCGGAGGATCTCGGCGTGCTGGTCGCGTTCCTGTGCTCGCCGCGGGCGCGCTACATCACCGGCCAGGTGATCCATGTGGATGGCGGGACGCGGCGGTTCAGTCACTGATGGGGGGCTGGCGCGCGGTGATGCGCGCTGCCCCCACCCTTGCCCCCCTCACCCTGCCAGCCTGCGTATGCGGCGGCGAACCGCCGCGACTACGGCGGTCGACGCAGTGCGTCGCCCCTCCCCCCGCCGGGGGGAGAGGGTTTGGTGAAAGGGTCGATGAGTGGGCCCGGCCTATTGCTGCTCGATCCGCGCGTCGCGAACCACGCGGGTCCACTTCGCCAGATCGGCGGCGATTTCCTGGCGGAAGGCCTCGGCCGAGGTCGGTGCCACCGCCTCGATATAGGTGCGGGCGAGTCGGCCGGACACATCCGGGTCGGTCATCACGGCCCGCAGCGCCGTGTTCCACCAGGCGATCGCCTCGGGCGGCGTACCGGTCGGGCCGAACAGGCCGGTCCAGGACAGCGCCTCGAGGTCGGCGATCTCGCGGACACCGGCTTCGGCCATGCTGGGCACGTCCGGCACCAGCGGCGAACGGTTGCGCGCCACCACGCCGAGCGCGCGCACCTGGCCGTTCTGCGCCAACGGATAGGCGGAGTTGAAGGCGTCGATCATCAGCTGCACGCGGCCCGCCGCCACATCCAGCAGCGCCGCCGCGCTACCGCGATAGGGCACGCTTTCGACCTGCGTGCCGATCTGCAGGTTCAGCAATTCCATCGCCAGATGGCTCATCGTGCCGACGCCAGGGGTCGCGGCGGTGTAGCGGCCGCGCGGGGCGGCGCGCAGCGCGGCGACCGCCTCGGCCATGTTGCGCGCCGGGAAATTCGGCGAGCAGACCAGGATGAAGCCAGTGCGCGCGAACAGCCCGACCGGCGTCAGCTCGCGGATCGCGTCATAGGGCGGGTTCTTCAGCAGCGGCGGGTTCACCACGATCGGCGACTGCGTGGTGATCAGCATGGTGTAGCCATCCGGCCGCGCGCCGGTCACCGCCTGCACGCCGAGCGCGCCGGAAGCCCCCGCGCGGTTCTCGACCACCGCCGTCACGCCGTAGCGCTTCTGCAGCTCCTCCGCGATCATCCGGCCGATGATGTCGGAGGTGTTCCCCGGCGGGAACGGCACGACAAGCCGCATGGCGCGGGTCGGATAGGCCTGCGCGAAGGCAGGCAATGGCAGGGCGGCGAGCCCGGCGGCAGACAGCAGCGCGCGGCGGCTGGTGGTGAAGCTGGTCATGTTCGTTATTCCCCCTCTGTCCGGTTTAGGCTGTGGCCAAGGCATCGAGCCGGCGGCGGAAGGTCGGCCCCCAGCCGCCCACGCGCAGCATCTCGATCAGATGCGGGGCCAGCGGCTCGAAGGTCGCCTCCGTCCCGCGCGTCAGGTTGCGGATGCGCGCGGCGACGAAATCCACCTCGATCTCCTCGGCGTTCTCGAACATCGCGCGCACGCCCGGGCAGCGCGGCAGCACGGGCAGCCCCGCGGCCAGCGCGTTGCGGAAGGACCCGATGGGGATGCTTTCCGCCACCAGCCCGACGCCGCAACCCTTGAGGCCGATCATGCCCTGGATATGCGCGTTGCCCTGCGCGAAGCGGCGCCCGCCGACCACGATATCGCCGGGCCGCGCGCGCTTGTGGAAATCGGGATCGAGGCCGGCGAAGACATGCTCCTTCAGCACCTCCGGCCGCGTCTCGCGCTTGATGGCCCATTCCAGCGCCATCAGGTCGCCATCAATGGCGACATTGTCGGGATAGACCCAGGCGCGGCCGCGCAGCGTCAATTCGGTCATGCCGCCATCCCCCAGGCCGCCTCGCGCAGGAAGGGTCGCGGGTCGGCGATCGCCCCCGCCACCGCCGAAGCCGCGACCGTCGCGGGACCGGCGATATGCAGCACCGCGTCATGCGCGCCGAGCCGCCCAGGCTCGTTGCGCGTGCCGGTGCCGATGGACACCTCGCCGGAGGCGACGCCGCCGATGCGGCCGGCGGCGCAAACACCGCAGCCCGCGGCTGTCACCATCGCGCCAGCGCGCATGAAGACCTCCATCAGCCCTTCCGCCGCCGCATCGGCCGCCACCTGCTGCGAGGCCGGCGTCACGATGAAGCGCACGCCAGGCGCCACCTGCCGCCCGCGCAGCACCGCCGCCGCGACGCGCAGATCGTCCAGCATGCCGGACGCGCAGGAGCCGATGAAGGCATGGCCCACCGGCAGGCCGGCCACCTCGGTCACATCGACCACATTGTCCGGCGTCGGCGGCAACGCGACCTGCGGCGCGATGGCCGAGAGGTCGAGCGTGATGCGCGCGCGATAGGTCGCATCCGCATCCGGCAGCATCGCATGGATCGGCCTCTGCGCGCGGGGCTTGGCATAGGCCATGCACAGCGCGTCAGGCTCGACGAGGGAGGAGACGGCACCGAGTTCGACCGGCGTGTTGCACAGCGTCTGCCGCGCATCCATGCCGAGCGCGGCAAGGCCCGGGCCGCCATATTCGACCACCGCATCCTCGAACAGCGCGGGGGGGTGGCTGCCGATCAGCTTCTGCGCCACGTCGCGCGCGAAGACGCCGAAGGGCAGGCTGCCCACGATGTCCACGCGCAGCGTTTCCGGCACCTGCAGCCAGACGGAGCCGCAGGCGATCACTTCCGGGATCTCGGTCAGCACCGCGACGCCGAGCGCGCCGAGCGCGCCGTAATTGGTCACATGCGGGTCATAGGCGAAGACGAACATGCCCGGCGTGACCAGCCCTTCCTCGATCGGGAAGACATGGCCGAGCCCGCCGCGCCCGGAATCGCGATGCGCCACGCCGAAGCGCTTCGCGATGTTCCGCACCGCCTGCTGCCGCGCGAAAGCCTGCGGCGAGACGGCGAGCGGTTCGTGGTCCGTCACCAGCAGGACGCGGGACGCGTCATGCAGCTTCGTCACGCCGTATTCGTCGAGCGTGCGGAAGGCGTTCGCCGTGTACCAATCATGCACGGTGATCAGCTCCGCCTCCGGCATCACCACCTCGCCGGCGGACACCCGCCGGCCGCAGATGCGCGAGAGGATCTTTTCCGTGATGGTCTGTCCGCCGCTCATGCGGCTGCCCTCCTCAATGCGCCTTGCCAACCCAACATACCGGAGATCTCGGCCGCCGCTTCGCGCAGCGCCTCGGCCAGCAATGCTTCCTTTTCCCGCGTGAAGCGGACCTTGGGCACGCCCACCGACAGGCCGGCGCAGGGCCGCCCGGTGGCGTCCAGCACCGCATGGCCCATGGCGACGATGCCCTCGATCATTTCCTCGCGGCTATAGGCGATGCCGCCGCGCGCGACCGCGGCCAGGTCGCGCTTCAGCGCGGCCGGCTCCGTCAGGGTCAGAGCCGTCAGCCGCGGCAGCGGGCCCGCGGCCAGGATCGCCTCCGCCTCCGCTTCCGGCAGCAGGCCGAGGATCGCCTTGCCGCCGGCCGAGGCATTCACCGGCCCGCGTTCGCCGAGCTGCAGGGAATAGAGGATCGGCTGGTTGCAATTCTCCTTGCAGACCACGACGACCTCGGCGCCGTCGCGCAGCACCAGAGCGGCGGATTCGCCGGTGCGCGCCATGAGCGCCGCGATGACCGGCTGCGCCAGCCGCGTCACATCGGTGCGCCGCAGCAGCACGCCCGCGAGGCCGAGCACGGCGGGGCCAAGACGCATGCGTTCCGCGGTGCCGGCGCCTTCGCGGACCACGTAGTGGCGGTGCTCCAGCGTGGCGAGAAGGTCGGTCAGGCTGCTTTTCGGGATGCGGAGCGCGCGGGCGATCTCGCCATGGGACATCGCCTCCGGCCGCGCGGCGAGGAGTTCCAGCACATCCAGGGCCCTGGTGGCGGACTTGACCAGGATGCGGCTCCCCTTGCAGTCTGAATTCCGGACAGCGTTCGGCATACCGAACGCGGTGCCGCCAATCAAGCCCTGCCGGGCCAGCCGGCCAGGGTGGGTGCCGCAACAGGAAACGGACCAGGCGATGGGCTTCGCGGCGGCGGACAGGTTACGCGCCATGATGGCGGAGCGTGCGGGGCGGATGCCGCTGCTGGCGCCGGGCGTGTGGGATGGGCTGTCGGCACGCCTCGCGATCCATGCGGGTGCGGCGGCGCTGCATGCCAGCGGGGGTGCCATCGCGCGCGCCGCGGGCCAGCCCGACCTCGGCATCCTCGGCCTGGCGGAGATGGAAGCGCGGATCGGCGAGATTGTGGAAGGCGCGGGCGGCGCGCCGGTGATCGCGGATGCGGATACGGGCTATGGCGGGCTGCTGAACCTGGCCCATGCGGTGCGGCGCTATGCGCGGCTCGGCGTCGCGGCGCTGCATATCGAGGACCAGCCCTTCCCCAAGCGCTGCGGCCTGTTCGAAGGCGTGGCCGTGGTGCCGGAAGCCGAGATGCTCGCCCGGCTGCGCGCCGCGCGGGCGGCGGCGGCGGCATGCGACGGCGGCGGCCCGCTGCTGATCGCCCGCACCGATGCGGTGAAGCCCGAGGGGCTGGAGGCCGCGCTGCGCCGCATGCGCGCCTACCTCGCGGCCGGCGCCGACATCGCCTTCGTGGAGGGGCTTGAGGATGCGGAAGCGATGCGCGCGGCCGGTGCCGGCCTGCCCGGCGTGCCGCAGCTGCTGAACGCGAGCATGAGCGCGCATGGCCTGCCCCTGCCGCCCGAGACGCTGGCGGGGCTCGGCTTCGCGATCGTCATCTATCCGGGGGACGCGCAGCGCGCCGCCATCGCCGCGATGCATACGGCCTTCCAGGCCGTGCTGCGCGACGGCGACGGGCGGAACGTGGCGGACCGCATGGCGCCGGCCTCGCTCCGCGACGGGGTGGTGGGCACGCGCGAGCTGATGGCGGCCGAGGCGCGCTGGGCCGAGGGCCCGGGCTGAAGGCCGGGGCCTAAAGCGCGAGCTGAAAGCGGACGCGCAGGGGCCCGCGCAGGCGAAGCCTTCTGGTGTCGCGCCCTAATTCCGGGCTTGGCGCCAGCCGGGGAGCAGTTCCGGCATCTGGCCTGGCGAGAGCAGTACGGCGCGGATGACGACCGGCTCGCGCCCGCCTTCGGGCAGCAGGGTGACGGTGCCGATCGTGAAGCGTTCCCGGATGATGGAGACAGGCCCGAACAGCGGCACTTCGAAGACGGGGCCGCAATCGGGCGGCACCGCCGCATGGCCGACGAGCCGCATCTCGCCGTCCTCGTCAGCATAGACGTCCATGGATAATGACCTCGTTTTTAATTCGAGACGTTACGGTTTATTATCTCCGAACTAGGCGCAAATAAGGCCAAGTCCGGCAAGAAGGATAAATTATTTTCGATTTCGTTTCGATAAATTGATCTTGTTGGCTTGGCCCTCAAGGGGCAGAGGCCCCCTGCCCTGTCACCCGGCCCAAGGGCCTGCTCGGGACCATCGGCGCTGCCTGCGAGGCTGTCTGGCCGCCCCGCGGGATGGGGAGGCCAAGCGAGACCACGACGGGGATCCCCGTTTGAACAGCGTCCAAGAAGGAGGGGCAGCATCGGCGACCGCATAGGGCGGGGTTGTATCCCCTCCGAGGTCTGGTAGAGGGTTGCCGCAGTGCTGGACGGGTGGCCGAGCGGTCGAAGGCGCACGCCTGGAAAGTGTGTAGACGTGAAAGCGTCTCGTGGGTTCGAATCCCACCCCGTCCGCCATCATCGGCCGGCAACGTGCTGATTTCCCGGTATTTTTTACATACGATGGCGGTCTATCCCCAACGCTACCCCCAACCGACGGGGCGATTGGCATAGGCGCGGGTAGATGCCGCGCCGGCTCGGGGAGGCTTCACCAGCGGGGAAGCGGGGCGGGCTTGCCTCGCGCGCGCGCTACGGGTTTTCCTGCCCGTCCCCTTTCGGGATCTAGGTTCTTCCTGCCCCTGCCGCATTGCTGGGGTTCGGACCCCGGCTCGGCGCTAGGCGCGGCCCGAAAATCCCATTTCGCTTCGCCGGTAGGGTAGATGCTACCGCCGAAAAACCGGTTGAACCTAGGTAACCGCCGCCGCGCAAACCACTCCGATGCGCCAAGCCGGGGAAGGACCCAGCGGCCTTACCCACCCCCCAAAACGTCAAAGTTTGCATAGCCGCACCCCCGGACGGTCGCGCCCCGTCGCCGGCCAGGGATTTGCCCGCCCCCCCAGGGGGGGCCTTCGATCTTCACCGCCGCCGCGCCCGGAACCGTCTGGCCCCGCCATGCGTAGCGCCGCGAAATGGGCACTGGGGGGCAGGCAGCGGCCAGGGCACCCTTTCCCCCTCAATTCGCGGCGCCCTATGCGGTGGTCCCGCACGATCCCGCCCCATGCCTGCCAGGGATTTATGCCCCCCAGGGTGCGGGCGGCATCCGGCCTCGGGGCTTTCCGTGCTGCCCTCGCGCGCGCGGATATCGCTGGCGGAAATCCCCGGCCCGAGTCTTCCGACACCCTCGCGCGCGCGTATGCCTCGCAAAACTCCCGCGCCGTCCTTCCGGGTCCCTTCCCGTCTCGGCCAGGTGCCGGGGTTCAAGCGACGGCGCGCGGGTAGTGCGGTTGCTCCGTTGGGGTGCAACCGCGCAACGCCGCAACGCCTCGGAGCGGGGGCTTACCGCCAGCCCGGCGGGGGCGGATGGCAGGTCATGCACCGGCCGGGCGGGGCTTCATCCACCGCGCGCCACGGCTTCGGACGGCCCGCGCCCTCCACGTCGTCAAGCCCTGTGAACAGCCGGTCTCCGTCGCCGACGCGAAACCTGGTGACCGAGGCGAGCAGCAGCACAAGGCCAAGCAGCGCCCCCCCGCCGCCGATGAGAGCCGGTACTGCGCCAGAGCCAAGCGGGTCGAAGCGCGAGGGCGGAATGCGCAGCCCAACCACGGCGGTCGCGAGGCCGAGCGCAACCAGCGTAAGCGGGAATACGATGTCAGCGGCATTGCGCCGCGCCGCCGCCGGATCGCTAGAAAACACGCCGCGCGCGACGGTCTGGCCCTCCTACATGCCCCTACTCAGCCCGGATGTCGGCGGCGGCGGCGAGAGCCTTCCACTTCGCGATGTCCTCGCGCAGGCGGCGGTCGAACTCATCGGGCGTCGAGACCACGAAGTCTCCGCCGATCGCGGCGATCCGCCTGCGGATCTCGGCATTGTCGCGCAGCTTCACGAGTTCGGCGTGCAGCCGGTGGATGATCGGCCGCGGCGTGCCGCGCGGCGCCATCAGCCCGTTCCAGGCCGCAGTCTCATAGCCGGCGATGCCGCTTTCCTGCATCGTCGGGATGTCGGGCAGCATCGGGCTGCGCGTCGCGGTGGTGACCGCGATCGCCTTGACCTCACCGGAGCGGATGAAGGGCATGGCATTGACCAGGTTCGCGAACATCACCGGCGCGTCGCCCGAGATCACCGCCTGCGCCATGGCCTGCGCGCTGCGATAGGGCACGTGGACGATGTCGAGCCCGAGCATGTGCTTCAGCAACTCCATGCCAAGGTGGTTCGAGGCGCCGACCCCGCCCGATGCGTAGTTCATCGCGCCAGGCCTCGCGCGGATCCGTTCGACCAACTCGCCCACATTGGCCACGGGCAGCAGCCGCGGATTGACCACCAGCACGTTGGGGCCCAGCACGAGAAGCGAGACCGGCTCGAAGGCGGTGGTCAGGTCATAGGGCAGGTCGCGGTAGATCGCGGCATTGATCCCGGTGGCGCCCGCATTGCCGAGCAGGAAGCTGTAGCCGTCCGGCGCGGCGCGGAACGCAGCCTCGACGCCGATGCGCCCGCCGGCGCCGGGACGGTTGTCGATCACCCAGGGCTGGCCGACCGCAGTCTCGAGGAAGGGCGCGATCAGTCGCGCGGTGATGTCGTTCCCCCCGCCCGGCGCATCCGGGAGGATCCAGCGGATCGGCCGCGACGGCCAGGCGCCTTGCGGCTGCGCCTGGGCCAGGGCGGGACCGACCGCGAGGGCGGCGGCGCCGGCGAGCAGCGTCCTGCGAAGCATCGTTGTTCCTCCCGTATCGTGTTGTTCAGGTGGTGCGGCTGATCTTGAAGAAGGGCGGAGCGACGGCCGGCCGGATGTCGGTCAGGGTGCCCTTGTAGTGGCGGAGCTCGTAGGGCTTGTACGGATGCCGCGCGCAGGCCTCGTCGTCGAAGTCGATGCCGAGGCCCGGCCTGGCGGGGATCTCCATCCACCCATCCTCCAGCACGAGGTCCTCGCTCGGCACGATCTCGGCGCGCCAGGGCACGTCGGTCGCCATGGTCTCGAGCATCAGGAAGTTCGGGATCGCGGCGGCGAAGTGCAGCGTCATCGCGTTGCCGATCGGGCCCATCGGGTTGTGCGGCGCGACGGGCTTGAAGGCGAGGTGCGCCATGGCGGCGATCTTCTTCGCCTCGGTCAGCCCGCCGACATGGCAGACATCGGGCTGCAGCACGTCCACCGCCTCCTTCGCCAGCAGTTCGGCGAAGCGCACGGGCTCGTAGTAGCGCTCGCCGGTGGCGATCGGGATGGGGGAGCGGCGGCGCACCTCGGCGACCGCGTCGATGCTCTCGGGCGGCACCGGTTCCTCGAACCAAGAGGGCTCGAAGGGGGCCAGGTCATGTGCGACGGCGATTGCGGTCGGCACGTCGAGCCGGCCATGGCCCTCGATCAGCAGCTCGACCTCCGGGCCCACGGCGTCGCGCACGGCACGCACGATGGCGGCGCTGCGGCGGCGCTGGGCGCGGTCCATCTGCAGGTAGTGGGTGCCGAAGGGATCCCATTTCAGCGCGCGGAAGCCCATCTCCAGCGCGGCCTCGGCCTTACGGGCGAAGTCGTCGGGCTCGCGGGCCCCGACGAACCAGGCGTTCGCGTAGCAGCGCACCTTCGTGCGGTGCGCGCCGCCGAGCAGTTCGTAGACCGGAACGTCGAGCGCCTTGCCCTTGATGTCGAGCATCGCCGCCTCCACGGCGCTGATCGCCGAGCGCATCACCGCGCCGGTGCGCCAGTAGCCGTCGCGCGACATGGTCTCGACATGGTGCTCGACGGCGAAGGGATCCTTGCCGACCAAGTAGCGGCCCAGTTCCTCGATCGCGGCGGCGACGGATTTCTCCCGCATCTCGAGCGTGCCCTCCCCCACGCCGCTGATACCGGCATCGGTGGTGACTCGGACGAAGACGAAATTGGCGCGGAAGGCGTCCACGATCGTGGTGGAGAGACCCGTGATCTTCATGGCGTGCATCCGTCCGTTGTCAGAAGACCGGCGTCGGCGAGCCTGGACAGGAGGTCCGCGCAGGAGGCACGGACATGACGGCGGGAGATGCGGCGCGCCGCCTCGGCATCCCTCGCGCGCAGCGCCGCAAGTATAGCGCGGTGGTCTTCGCAGATCGCGGTGAGCCGGTCCGGCGTGTAACCCATGCGCAGCCGGAGCGAGAGCGCCATCGGCCAGCCGCGCGGCACCAACTCCTCGGCTTCCGGATTGTCGGCGATCGCGTTGATGCCGCAATGGAAGTCGAGGTTTGCCTGCATCATGGCGTGGACGTCCTCTGTCCTGGCGAGCTTCTCCCAGTGCGCCTGCAATCGCTCGAGGCTGGCAATCTGGACCGCGGTGACCCTCTCGGCCGCGCGTTCGACCAGCACGCCTTCCAGCGCCTCGCGGACGTCATAGAGATTGGCCAGCAACTTGGAGGACAGCGGACGGACCGTGGCCCCGCGGTGCGCGGCAAGCTCGATCAGCCGCTCCCCCTCGAGGCGCTGCAGCGCCTCACGGACCGGCAAAGAGCTCACCCCGTAGCGCGCAGCCAGATCGGCAATCTTGAGGCGGGCGCCGGGAGAGAACGCGCCGAACAGAATGTCCTCACGCAGCGCCGCAACCACCCGAGCCGAGGTAGTGCCGGCGAGGTCGCGGGTCGGCGGAAGGGGCTGATCGATCATGATATGTGATCAAATATCAGAAACTGCGTAGTGTCAATGACTGGATCTGGCACGTCCGGATGCCGTTAGCGCCTTGCCGAGGTCTGCCACTTCGTGTTCGGACGCCGCTGCCCCGCCGCTTCCACCAGGCGCGAGCATCACGGTACCTGCGGTTCAACTCGCCTCTGCCGCGGCGTTGATGTCGGCCAAGAAATTGAAACAGTTGCGTCCCGAGTTCCCCTCGGTGCGTAATCGGCCAGTCCCTGCGGATCGGCGTACAGCGACCGTTCGATCCCCGTCGCACTCCCTCCGCCAGTTTCGCTCCGGTTCGCCCCGTGCCGCTGCTTTTCGCTCTGGCTCGCGCAGCCCCTCAAATCCTCCGCGAAGCGAAATCGTGCGTGGGACCGCTTGCAACCGGTCCCACCCGCCCCTGGCGGCGTGACTCGAACCAAAGAACCTCAGGCAAACCCGGCGCGGTTCAGAGAAGCCTGGGGCTGGCCCCCTGACCTTCGGCGGGAGGGGCGCCCGGAGGCGCTCACGCGAGATCGGCCGCTTCGAGAGCCAGCCCCCCCCTGCCCCCCCCCGCGCGCGCCTTGGGTCAGGCGCTCAGCCGGTCGGCCCAGCCGCCCGCTTGCCGGCGTGGGCTTTCGCTGGTGGACGCCCCGGAGGCGGCAGGGCGCTCCGCCTCGGCAGTGGAACTGCGCACGATGCGCACCAGCAGCCCGCGAAACTCCGCCACGCTCCCCTGCGCGGCATCGGCCGCGCCGCGCATCGCGCTGGCGTCCTCACCGGAACGCCGCGCTTCCTCCGCCACCGTCGCGATACGCGCTTCCACATCGCGCACCGAGGCCGCGGCGCCGGCCACCGCCCGGGCAATCTCCCGCGTCGCGGCGCTTTGCTGCCCGATCGCCTCGGCTATCGCGCCGGTGACGCGGTCCACACCATCCACCGCATCCGAAATCCCGCTCACGGCGGCCACGGCATCGCGCGTCGCGGCCTCGATCAGCGCGATCTGGCGGCTGATATCCTCGGTACGCTGGGCGCTTTGCGTCGCCAGGGTCTTCACCTCGCCCGCCACCACAGCGAAGCCCTTGCCGGCCTCTCCGGCGCGCGCCGCCTCGATCGTGGCGTTCAGCGCCAGCAGGTTGGTCTGCCCGGCGATTTCCGAAATGAGGCGCGCCACTTCCCCGATGCGGCTGACCGTCTCCTGCAAGCCGCGGATGGCGGCGACGCCGGCCTCGACGCCGGACACGGCGTTGCGGGAGGCGCCGGCGGCGGCGTTGATCTGGCCGGCGACCGAATCGATGGTGGCGGCCATTTCCTCGGTGGCGGCGGCCACCGTCTCGGTCGCCTGCAGCGCCTGCGCCGCCGCGGCGGCCACGGCATCGCTCTGCGACGACACGCGAGAGGCGCTGGCGTCCAGCCGGCTGGCTGCTTCGGTGACGCCATCCATGCGCTGGCCAACGGCCCCGACCGCCAGGGAGGTTTCGGTTTCCACCCGTTCTGCCATGCGCAGCAGGACATCGCTGCGGGCGGCAGCCTCTGCGGCGCGGGCGGCCTGGGCCGTGGCTTCTTCCGCCTTCGCGCGGGCGCCATGTTCGGACAGGGCGGAGACGGCACGGGCCAGGCGACCGATCTCGTCCCGGCGCTGGCCGAGAGCAGCGGCGGCGGCGGCCTCGGCCTCGGTCGTGACCTGCACCAGGCGCTCCGCCACGCCCGTCAGGCGGCCGAGCGGGCGGGCAACGCCGCGGGTGAGCAACATGACGGCGGCCAAGGTGGCCAGCACCGCCGCGCCCAGCAAGGCGAGCCAGGTGATGGCCAGCGTGGCCTGGGCCTTGCTGCGCGCTTCCTGAGCGAGGAGGGCCTGGGTGGCCACATTCGCATCCACCTGGTCGCGCAACGTGTCGCGCAGCTTGTCCACGACAGGATCCACCTGGTGGCGGATGATGTCCACCGCGCGGCTGCGCTGGCCGGCCGCCAGCGCATCGCGCACCGCGGCCGCGGCGCGTTCCAGCTCCGCGTGGCGGGTGCGATTCATCTCGGCGACAGCGCGCTGGCCTGGATCGCCGGCTTCGAACTGTCCGTTGCGGGTGTGGAAGTTGCGGATCTCGGCCTCCACCTCGCGCCACAGGGCGAGCTGGGCGGAGGGGTCGTCGGCTTCGATCACCATGCGGTTCAAGTGCCGGGCCACCATCTGGAAGTGCCGCTGCGCGCGCGCCAGCGCCGTGTAGCCGGGGGAGCGTTCTTCCGCGATCACGCGGTAGGCTTCGTTCAACTCCTGCGTCGAGCGGGTCTTGCCGAGCGCCGAGGCAAAGAGCGCGGTCGCCAAGACACCAAGAACAATCCAGGCGCGGGCGGTGATGGACAGATCCTTACTCAACCACATGGCGTGCCAGCACCTTCTTCCGATGTCCTGGCGACAGGATTATCCGTGCCGGCTTACCGAGCCGTTACCATCGCATGCCGGGCCGCCATGGCAGCGATCCGCGCATCCGGGACCTTCGACGTCTTGATCCTCAGCCCCCGGTCTGGCGGCCCAACGCTGAACGGGAATCCTCCCGTTCGGCGCGGTCCAGCAAACAGGGGCAGGTCAATTCCGCCGGATGAGGGTGCCAGGATCGGGGACGGCGCCGGCCATGCGCGCCGGGCCGCCCGCCTTCCTGGCGCTGGGTCAGCGCAGCGGCGGTGCGTATTGCAGGCCGCCCTGGTTCCAAAGCAGGTTCAGGCCGCGCTGGACGCCGAGCGGCCCGATGTTCCGCTCCCACACCTCGCGGTAATTGCCGACCTGGCGGAGCACACGCGCGCCCCAATCGGCATCGAGCCCGAGGGCTTCCCCCGAACGCCCCGTGCGGCCGAACAGGACCTGCACTTCCTGGTTGGCGGTGGCGAGGTTCTGCGCCGCGCCGCGCTGCAGTTCCGTGACCGCCGCGCTGTCCAGCCCGAGCTCCTCGCCGGCGACCATGACGAAGTGGGTCCAGCGCGCGATGCGCAGCAGGCGGTGCTCGTTCTGGCGCACGACAGGGCCGAGAGGCTCCTTCGAGATGACCTCGAACAGGATCGCATAGCGCGATCCGTTGGCCCCCTGCTGCGCCATGAAGCCGGCAAGCGAGGCCGTGTCCCCGGTCAGCGCATCGCATTGCTGCCCGACGAAGGCGGCGCGCGCCGCATCGGCGCTGCGGGCGGGAACCGCCGTGATGCGCAGGCGCGCGCTGCGCGCATGGTCCTGCAGGTTACGCTCGGAGGTCGTGCCCGCCTCGACGCAGACCGTCGCGCCGTCGAGCTGCTGCACGCGCGTCACCCCGCGGTCGCGCCGCACCAGGAAGCCCTGGCCGTCATAATAGGTGACGCCGACGAACAACGCGCCCTCCGCGGTGTCGCGGTCCAACGTCCAGGTCGTGTTGCGGGCCAGGATATCGACGCTGCCGCGCCGCAGCATCTCGAACCGTTCGGCGGCGGGCACGGGCACGAACTGGACCTTGGCGGGATCGCCGAGAATCGCCGACGCCACGGCCCGGCAGTAATCCACATCCAGCCCACGCCAGCCCGCACGGACTTCCTGCGCCGCGAAGCCGGGCGTTGCGGGCGATACGCCGCACAGCAGCCGCCCGCGGGCGCGGATCGCGTCCACCGCATCGGTCGCCGGATTGCCCTGCGGGGCCACCGCGGCAGGCGCTGGCGCGGCAGGCGCCGGCTGCGCTTTCGCGGTGCCGACCGCGCAGAACAGCAGCGCCACGAGAGACGCCGAGGTGGCGAGATGTCGAAGTGTCCGCATCTGTCCTGCATTATTCATGTGACGTGTTCCCATCCCGTCCTGTTGCCGCATCTTGACCCGTCTCGGTCCATTGCAGCGCGGAGCGTCCTGTGCGGCCGCACGCCGCCCTTCCCGCGAAAAATGTCTGCGCGCCGCGCCTGGCCGCGCGTGGCGATCGGGCTGCCTGGGCGAGCCAGCGCATTCAGCCACATGCCGACCGCGCCTCCGTCTCGTGCGCTTGCCCGATCCTCGACGCGGCGCGCGAGATCTCGTGCATGAAGTCGAGCAGCGGGCGATTGTCGACCAGACTGTAGATGAACGCGTTCTCCGCGAAGGCGTCCTGCAGGTAGCGCCCGGTGGGGGCGGGGCAGCCCGGATAGGTCAGGCGCATGAACTGCACGAGCATCAGCGACCGCACGAAATGCACGCCGACTAGCTCCCGCAGCGCGATGACGGTGTCCATCTCGCGTTCCATGTGGAACAGCAGGTTGGCTGCGGTGAACCAACTGCCCTCCCGCAGGATCCGGACGCGGTCCGCATAGAGCATGAGCACGCCGCCGATCCCGCGAAGGCGCCGCACGCAGCCATCATCGTGGTCCGACGTCACGACGACCGTCATGCTAGGCCCGCCCCTCCGCCATGTTGCGGAGCCATGTGCGGGACCGGAAGGGCCAGATTCCCTTCGGCCGCGGGACGAGGCCCTCGGCATCGGCGATGCGCGCGGCACGCTGCTCCGCCTCCGCGGCAGTGACCCGGACGCCGCCCAGCCGGCGGTAGAGCCGCGCGGCCTGCAGCACATCCTCATGCCCGATGCGCCCGCGCTGATCCTGGCGGGACCGCAGGAAGGCGGCGGTATCGCGCTCCGGGCCGCCGGAAGGCGATGGCGCGCCCTGTGCATGCGCGGCCGATTCCAGCGCCTGCCGCGCTTCTTCCGCCGTCAGGCCGTATTCGACCACACCGCGCGTGAGCAGCGCGAGATCGGCCTCCGGATCCGCCTGGCCCGAGAGGCCGCGCAGCCTGCCGAGTTCGGCGAAGCCCTGCGGATCACGGGTGCCCGCCTTCCTGCGCAGCGGGTCGATCACCGCGCCGTCGCCGAGCGAAGCAACGGCCAGCGCACGCCCCGCGGGATCCACCGCCTCCGCACGGAATCCGCCCGGGACGCAGGCCGCACAGGGCAGCGCCCGCACGGTGCCGTCGAGATCCATCAGCTTGATCTCGACCAGCAGGTCGGGGTGACGCGCGCGAACCGCCTCCGCCGCCCGGTTCAGCACGTCGGAATGGACGCGCAGTTCCTCGGCCGGGTCGGCCGAAAGGGTGCGGCCCGCCCAGATGTGCATCGCGCCGCAATCGCGGTGATTGAGGAAGGTGACCTTCCGGATGCCATGCAATTGGCGCGAGGCGGCGAGGTTCTCGAACAGCGCCTGCGACCAGGCGGGCGTCGCCTCGTTCACGGCCGCGAGTCCCGCGCCGGCGATCCGCATCTCGCTGTAGCGGTCCGTGCGGCCGAGCGCCGTGAAATAGAAGGTGGTGTCGTCCGTCAGTCGCGGATCGATGCAGGAGACCAGGAAGGTATCCGCGGCGCGCTCTGGCTTTGTCATGCGATGACCATGGTCAGGATAGCTTCTCGACATGCGCGATGCCGGCGATGCGGCTGTGGATGTGCGGATAGGACAGGCCGGCCGCGTAGAGCAGGGCCAGGCCGGTCAGCAGGAGCACGGGGGTACCCGAGGCCGTCCAGGCGCCGAGCGTGCTCTCAAGCGACAGCGCCATCCAGCTTCCGAACAGGACCGCCAGCACCAGCAAGGTGCCGCGCCACTTCAGCGCGCTCCGCACATGGTCCAGCAGGAAGGCGTGGAGCCCCAGCAGCACCATGCCGATGGCGAATTTCGTCCAGAACCCGGCCTCGCCCTCGATCAGCCAGTGCCAATACGAATGACCGGAAGGGTTGTAGGTCGCGAAGACGACGAAGAAGCTGAACAGGATCCGCGCGACGATCGAGGTCCAGTCGAAGCGTGCCGCCGTCATGGCGCAGCTCGCAGCCGCGCGGCGACAAGCTCCGCCAGCCGCGCGGCGACCGCATCGGCCTGCATCCGCGCCGCCGCCCCGTCCCGCCAGATGGTCGTGGCGGCCGCCGGTGCGCCCTCAAGCAGCGCCAGCGCGGCATCGGCGCCGGCCAGATCGCCCTCCGCCAGCCGGGCCGCCGCGTTCCGCGTGGCCTCGAGCGCCGGCGTGCCGGCGCGGCCGATGCCCGCGCCCATCCGCATCGTTGCGGCGGCGATGCGGCCGAGCAGACCCGTATCGTCCAACCCGGCCTCCGCCATGATGGCGAGGTCGGCGGCGGCGGCGAAATCCGCGGCCAGCATGCGCAAGGTGGGCGCCCCGCGATCGGCCACACCATCCAGCCCCGCGAACAGGGCCAAAAGCTCCGCATCATCCCGCGCCAGCAGCCGCGCGACGCCAAGCTGGCGCGCGAAGGGCTGCGGGCGCGCCAGATGGGGCAGCAGCATCTCCACCCCGAGCAGCGGCAACGCCGCAGGGGCGGCAGCCGAACCGCCGACGACCTGTTGTGCTGCGGGCGGCGGCTGCGCCGATGCCGGCTGCATCGCGACAAGCGGGACGGCAAGGACACCGAGCAGCGCGGCGATCGTACGCTGCCTCATCGCTGGGCTCCCACCACGCCGCAGCCGACCGCCGGCCCACGCAACGCGCCGAGCCGCTCGTCGAGCGCCGCGCCAGCCACCGCTGCGGCCCGCTCCGCGATGCGCCGCTCGGCCGCCTCCAGCGCCAGAAGCGCCTGGGATTCGAACTCCGCGCGGTTGAGCGCGGCGTCGATGCGATTGAGGCCCCAGTCGATGGCCCAGGATACGCCGATGCCGCCCGCCGCGCCGATCGCGACGCCGGGGACGCCGGCGATGGCATAGCCGAAGGCACCAGCGCCCGCGATGACCGAGCCCGCCTCGCTCGCGCGCACCGCCGCCGCACCGAGCCGCGCCGCCATCGGCCGCATCGAGCGCATGAAGATCATGGCGGTATCGGCCGGATCCTCCGCCACGCCGAACAGCGCATCGCGGGCCGGCAGCCCGGCCAGCGCGGGCGCCATGGGTTGCATCGCCGCATACAGATCGAATCTGGGGGCGGCCACAGTCGCGGCGGCCTGCGGTGCCGCGGCCAGATCGGCTGCGGCCGCCTGCACTGCCTCCTGCCACGCCGCCTCAACCAGGGCTGCGACATGGGCAAGATCGCGCAGAATGCTGTCGGCCAGGTCGGGCGGCAGGACGCGGCGGCGGAATTCGTCGCGCATGGGCTGGGAGACCTCCGCCATCAGCCGGTCCGACAAGGCCGTGCCCGGATCGCCACCCGGCGCGGAGGAGGCCATGGCGCGGATCAGGCGGCCGAGCACGCGGTACGAGGTGATGTAGGATTGCACCCAGTCATAGGCCCATGCGCCGAAGGCGGGCACCTGCTCGCGCGCTTCCGCCAGCCTTGCGGCGGCGGCATCGGCCATGAGGCGCTCGGCCATCCCCTGCAGGCGCTCGGCTTCCTCGGCCAGCGCGCCTTCGACCCGCGCCAGGCGCGCCGGTTCCACGGCGCGCAGCGTGCACGACCCGCCAGGCTCCACCACCGCGAGCATGGCCGCCCCGGATGCGCGGCTGGCCGGCGGCACGACGGCGAGCGCCGCGGCGCCGAGCAGCACGGCGCCCGCGACGGAGGCCGCGAAGAGCTGGACGCGGTTCAACAGGGGGGCGCGGCTTCCGCGCTGCTGGACTACACTCGGCCCGGTCGAGGCGGTGGGCATCGCATGCAACAGAACTGGCTGATCGAGTTGGCGGCCGAGGTCGCTGTCATGGGCGCGGCGGTGATGATCGTGCTGGCGGCCGTCCGCCTTGGCAGCGTCCAGTACAGGCTGATCGCCCCGCGCGATGCCGAAGGCGTGCCCCTGGTCCACTCCCTTGGCTTCGTCAGCGGGCTTGGCGCGGCGGTTGCCATGCTGCTTGCCGCCCCGCACGCGGCGGACTTTCTGCCGCACCGCCTGTTCGCGCGGGAGTCCAGCTGGGACCTCACCCTCATTGAGTTCCTGCGGCACCACGCGCTGCCCGCGCCCGGCACGCTGCTTGGCGCGCTTGGCGGGCTTGTCGGCACAGGCGGCGGGCCGCTGGTCGGCGCCGCCTGGCTTGCCGCGCTTGCGACCTTGGCGGGGCTGTTGGTCTGCTTCCGCAAGTGGCGCGGACTCGGCCGCATTCGCGCGATGGCGGGCTTTGCGCTGCTGGCGCTTTGGTCCGCGCTGATCCTGCACTATGCCGTGCACTTGGCGGCCTGGGGGCTGACGCAGCTGAGCTTCTGGGGCTTCCTGCTGGCGCTGGTCGCCTTCCAGCGCTGGCGCCAACGCTCGCCGTTCCGCGCCGCCCATGGCTGAGCGGCCGGCGCGCGGCTTCGCGCGGGGCTTGCGACGGTGGGGGGGCATTCGTCCTCTGGACATCACTGCACCTGCATGAGTTCCAGGAAGGGACGCGCCGAGAGCAGCGGCGGAACCCCGACGAGCGGATGGGACAGCTTCACCGCGACCAGCAGGACGCAGCCGACGATCACGGCCGTCACGCCCCCCATCGCGTAGTGCAGCCCGTGGTTCGGGCTACCGAAGAACCATTGGAACACCAGCACGGCGACCGACACGACCAGGATCAGGAACCACAGGAGCGTCGACAGCGTGCGAGACGCGACCGAAAGCCGACCGATGCGCGCTTCCGCCGCCTGCGCCACCCATTGGGAGATGTTCTGCGCGAGCGCCTGCTGCGCCGGCGTTACCGGCTCCGCATCCAGGAAGACGCGCGCAAGCCGCTGGAAGGACGGATCGGAGGCGGTCGAGGGAAGACCCGCCTGCAGCGACGGCCAGTCCGCCGAGACCACGTCACCGGCGTAGTTGCGGATCGCCGCGCGCATGTCACTCCGGAGCCCCTCCTGCGACGGCGCGTTGTAAGAATCGACACTGAGCGCGAGCATGTAGAGCGACCCCGCTTCCTTCTGCAGTGTCTCGCGAGCGGTCTCGTAGATGTTCCAGGCGCCGACCAGCGTCAGCGCCGCGACGGCGGCATAGATCTCGACGACGAAGCTGTACTTCACCGACGCCATGAAGGCGTTCTGGGTGAAGTCCTGCTGCGTGAACACGGCGAACATGACATTGCCCAGCCCCATCGCGACCAGGACGGGGATACCGACGGCCAGCAGGGCAGCCACCGGAGTGGGCAGGCTGGCCAGCGACGTTGTCAGCGAGATGTCCATGCCCGCGCGGACCTTCAGTCGGTCGCTTGGCCGTGCTGCGTGTAGTACCAGTGACCGGCCGTGAGCCCGGCCACCGCACCCACGGCGGCGGCAAAGGATCCACCATGGATCATGGCGGACCCGAGGACGGCACCGCCGAACATGCCGACACCCAGCGCCAGGGCGTGGCTGGCGCCGAAGCCTGGACGGGGCTGCGCCTGGGGCTGAGCCGGGGCGGCGGGCTGCGCCTGGCGGGCGGCCGGCTGCGCGGGCGGCTGCTGCGCGGCGGGCGCGGCGACGGGCGCCGGCGGCCGCGCGGGCTGCTGCTGTGCGAGAGCCGGCGAGACGAGGACCATGCCCATCAGGGCGAGAGTGACGAGACGGCGCATGCGATGTGCTCCTTGACTGGGTGCCAGAACGTGACCCACTCGGGTGGATCACGCCGTTACGTCTGCTTGATCGACCGATCCACCGCGACGACGAATCCGCCTTGCGGATCTGGCGCTAGATCTCGATCGCCCGATACCAGCGGCGCGTGCGGAGCAACCTTCCGCTGCGCTTGGGCTGCAGGTCGTTCTCTTCCATGATGCGCTTCACGCGACGCTCCGCTTCCGTCTGCGTCAGGTTGGAACCGGCCCGCGCGCGGTAGAAGGCGACAACCTTGCCGAAATCCTCGCGCGCCACCCGGCCGCGGCGATCCGCCATGGTCTTGAGCAGATGGGAACTGGACCGCGAGACCTCGCCTTCCAGCGCGATCTCGTCGCCGCCGGCATGGGACCGCAGCACGCCGGACGCTTCGTCGAGCGTGAGCCCGTAGCGCGTCACGCCTTCCTCCAGAAGCTTCCGCTCGGTGTCGCGGTCCAGAAGCCGCCGGCCCTGCAGGTGAAGCTTGACCAGCTCGGCGAACTGCGCGCGGGGTCGGTTATCGTTCATCATGTCGGGGACCCTTCAGCAACAACGACATCCCATGGCTGGATCGCGGCCGAAGCCGATGCCGCGATCCGCCGCGAATGGGGCGACTGCATCATTGGCGGAGCGCGGCCGGCGCGGCCGGCCGGGCCAGCGGCGTGCGCTCTGCGGGCGGCGCGTCCTGGGCGCGAGGGCGCGTCTCCTCGCTCTGCAACCGCTGGTTCAGGCGGTCGATCGAACGCAGGATGCGCGCGGCATCGATGCCCACGGGCGCGTCGGCGGGAGAGAGGACGAATTTCAGCTTGGGCAGCGGAAAGAGATCGATCTCCACCTTGTCCACCGAGAAGCCGCCGATCTCGCCGGCATCGAGCACGGCGCGCACGACGGCGCGCTGCATCGCCTCGAACGGGCCCGGATTGCGCCGCGCGTGGCGCTCCAACTGGCGCTCGACATAGTCCCTGTCCGCTTCCGTCAGCTCGCGCGCCTGGCCGAAGGTCAACGACAGGCTCGGGAAGAGGCTGACGCCGCTCTCGATTTCCTTGAGCTTGTAGCCGGCGACGTCCATGAGCCAGGCGAAGTCGTCCCGTGCGCGGGAATGGCGCCGCGCGGTGTCGGATGCGCTGCGCATCATCTGGCTGGCGCTCGGGCCGAAGCCCAGCATGCCGATGGCGCCCGACCAGACCCGCTCGGCCCGCTCGCCGAGGGAGTCGGAGCCGGGCAGATCCTGCAGCGGCACTGTGATGGTCGTGCCGCCGGTGGACGCCGTCGCGGGCGCACGCTGCGCCGAAGCGGGGGAAGCGATGGCGAGCGCGCCGGAAACGGCAAGCCCGAAGGCCGCCCTGGCGATGACGGAGCTCATGGCGAGGTCTCCTTTCTGTCTGGCAGGCTTGGGGCGAGGACTAGCGGGCGCGGAGCGTCATGCGGTCGGCGGTGCGGCGCTGCTCCGCCCGGTCGGCCGGCGGCAGGGGCAGCAGACCGGCATTGGTCAGGTAGCCACCCGGGCCGCTGGCCTGCTCGCTCGTCGCCTCGCCCAGCAATTCGCGGATCCCCCGCACCACCCCGACGCCGTGGCGGCTCTGGCTGTGCTGGCGCTTCGCGTAGAGGTACTGCGTCTGCGACTGGTTGTAGTCGAGCGACATGATGCTGCCCGCGCCCGGCAGCACGCCATCGAGGCTGAGCGGCAGGAGGTTGCCGCCGGAGCGGAGCAGCTGGTCGATCGACATCACCGCGATGGTGCCGGGCGGTGCCGCGAGCAGCGCCGCGACCATGCCGTCGGTCGGCACGGCGGTCACGCGGCCATCCGTGCGCAGCGTGATGCATTTCGCGCGGCGATAGGCGGCCTCGAACAGCAGACGGATGGGGCGCACTTCCCGGCAGCCGGCCTCGAGAATCAGGTCCTCCATCAGGGCGCGCATGCCGCTGTTGGTGTCCGGGACCAGCACACGGATCTCGCGGCGGGGGAGCGATGGGTCGACATCGGCCCAATTCGTCGCCGTGTTCGGGGAGAAGGAGGTGCCGTCGGTACGCTCAGCAGCCAGCGCCTCATACACATGACGGCTGCTGAGCACCGGGGCGATATCGCCGCGCCGGGTCGCCAGCACGATGGCGCCATAGCCCAACCGGACCTCGACGAGATCGGTGACGCCGTTCGCCTCGCAATGCTCGAAGACGGCGCGCGGCATACGGCGGCTGACCAGGAGGAAATCGGGCGTCTCCGGGCCAAGGCCGGAGCAGAACCGCTCGAACGCACGCTGCGTGCCGGCAACCTCGAGGTGCGGCTGCTGCGCGCCCTCGTAGCGGTCGGCGAAGCCGCCGGCCAGCATGCGCGCCACGGCCTCCGTCGAGGGCGAGCTCGCGATCAGCAGCCGGTCCCGCAGCGTCAGGCTTCCCTGCGCATCGGCCGGCGCCGCGGCGAACAGCGTCGCCATCAAGCCGACAATCCCTAAACCAAGCCAGCGCAAGTCAGCCTCCATCCCATACGGCTTGAAGCCAGGCAGTCATTCATCGACGCGCCGCCCCGCATCGGCGCGCGGCGCGGGCGAAAGCCGCGCTCATCCGGGCCTCGGGCCGCTCGCCGCGATGGCGCGCAGAAGCGTCTCCTGCACCACCTGTTCCACGGCCAGCCTGGCGCGCGCCTGAGCCAGCCAGCCACCGATCAGGGGCTGCAACCGCGCATCGAGCGTCGCCGCATCGGCCACCGCTGCGCCCAGATTGCCGCGGCGCATATGCTCCTCGATCCGCCGCACGCCGGCATCGACATCGCTGGGCGGCGGCGGGGATGCGAGGCCGATTGCCGCGAAGCCCGATCGCAGGCCGCTTTCCGCCTGCTCGACCAGGCCGCCGGAACGCGGCGCCCTGGCGACCAGCGTCGGCGCGAGGGCGGCGAAGCGCTCGCGAAGGTCGCCTTCCGTGGCGAGGCCGCGGGCCGCGTGGCTCGCGAGCACTTCCGCAAGCGGCCTGGGCAGGGCGCCCGGCGGCGCGAGAGCGGCCGCGACCTGATACTCCCGCATCCACGGCCGAGCGGTTCCGACCGCCGCCTGGAGATGCAGCATGGCAAGCACGAAGCGGTCCTGCTGCGCCGCCGCCGGCCCAGCTGATTCGACCGCCCGCCGCGCCGCGGCTTCCGAACGGGCGACCGCGGCTTCGAGCCGCGCGGCCTGGTTCTCGAGCAGCGCGAGCCGGGCCGCGATGGCCGCCGCGGGGTCCGCATCCTCCCGGTCCGTGCGCGCCGGCGGGGCGAGCACGAGCGTGGCACGGCGCAGCGCGTCGGCTGGGGCGGCCTCTGCCGCCAGCGTCGTATCCGTCGCGGCTGCCGGGACAAGGTTCAGCGCGGTACCCGCGGCCTTGCGGTCCGCCGTTGCCATCCAGACCGCCACGACACCCGTGCCGAGCAGCAACGCGCCGATGGGGGCCAGGGGAACGCGGCCAATACGCGGTGCAGATAGCACCCGCCACAACCGCAGCGCGGACGCCGCGATGGCGGCCGAACCGGAGGGCGACGAGCCCCCGGCCGGCTTCGGATCCGCTGAGTCGCGCGATTTCGCCTCAGGTGACAAGATCGACCCGCCCATCCAGATCCATGATGCCCGTCACGACGGACAGGCTGGGCTGGCGACGTCCGACCTGCGCTGAGAAGGCGCGCAGGACCTCGGCATGGGACACCGTCTCCGCGGCGCGGGTTTCGACGGCCGCGGCACCGAGGGCGAGCCGGGCGGCGCCACAGTCGCGATGCGTCAGCGCGACCACGCGCTTGATGTTGTGCAACTCGGCGGTGATGCCGAGATTGTCCCAGAACGCGCCATGCCAGGACGCAAAACGCTCGTGAACGGCGCCCAAGGGACCGCCAGCGATCACGAACTGGCTGTAGCGGCCGCGCATGTTGTTGGCAGCCATGTAGCCCGAACTGCCCTCGGTGAAGCGCGGATCGATGCAGTTCACCAGCATCGCATCGTAATCGCCGGAGGCGGCGTGAGCGGCGCGCCCCATCGGCAATGCCGCCAGCGCCCCCGCGCCAAAAGCCATGAAAGCACGCCGGGAGGCCCCCGGGCGAGGCTGACAGCACGCGCAGCTCGGCATGTGGAAATCCATCTTTGGGGGCTAAAATGGGGGCGGCAAAATGTAACCTATGGTTGACAACATTCTGAAATCAATGTCAAGTACATATTGGGTTTTTTCTAAATAAGACATCCAAAACAATCACGATTAAAGAATAATGCGAGCATGCAACGTGATGGGCTGCGCTCCAACGACTTAATGCCCCGCAGCGCAGGATTGGTTGCGATACAGGAATATCAGTGGAGACATGCTTGTTCGCGCAGTGCGACCCCTTCACCCTGCCAGCGCCACAAGCAAGGCATGCGCCATCCGCGATGCTGCAGCCTCTTGAGCCCATGACCGACGACCGGCTGGCTGCGCGCAGGGTGATCTGATGAACCCCGATCCGTGGCGGCCGAGCGAATACACGGCCTTCCTCCTCCACACGCTGGAAACCGAGGCCAGGCACCTGGTCCATGGCACCGTGCTCGAGATCGGCGTCGGGTCCGGCGCCGTGCTCGCCACGCTCGGGGCGCTCGGGGCCGACAGGCTGGTCGGAACCGACATAGACCCCGACGCCGTGACCCAGGCCGCGACATTGCTCGGCAAGGTCGGGCAGGCCGCGGAATTGCTGGTTGGCGATCTCTGGACCCCCCTGGCGGGGCGCCGCTTCGACCTCATCGTCGCCAACCCGCCGCATTTCGCCACCGCCGCGCCGGCCTATCCGGGCCGGCCGCCAAGCTGGAGCCAGGGCGGACCGGATGGGCGCGGCGTGATGGACCCGCTGCTGCGCGGATTACGGCGGCACTTGGCACCGGGCGGGCACGCCATCCTGGTCCACAGCGCCTTCCTCGGGACAGCCGCCACGGCGCGCCTGCTGGCCGGACAGGGGCTCGCGATGCGCCGCGTCGCCTCCGCCATGATGCCGCTCGCGCCCGAGAAGCGGGCCGTCATGACGCCGGCGGTGCTGGACGGCGCGGGGCCCGACGCCGTGCGCCGCCTTGGCCACCACACCTTCCTCACGGCGGACATCATGGATATCTCCATCGATGCCGGCGAAGGCGGCTGATCCCTTGCGCTGGCTCTTCCTTCTTCTTCTTTGCCTCGTCGCCCTTCCAACGGCGGCGCGCGCGACCGAGGCCACAAGCCCCACCATCGCGGCGCTGGTGGCGGAAGCGCGCCGCGACGCGACTGGCGCGACCTGCGATCGGCTGACCGAGGATGCGCTGGCGCGCGTGCTATGCCGCGGCCGGATCCGCATCGGCGTCCGCACCAATTATGCGGGCTTCGGCGTCCTCACCACCGGCGCCTCGGACACCGCATGGGACGGCTACGAGATCGATCTGGCACGCGCGGTGGCCGCGACGCTCGGCGTGGCACTCGACCTCGTGAGCGTCACGCCCGCGACGCGGATCGCGGTGCTGCTGGAAGGCCGGGTGGACCTGGTGATCGCGACGATGGGGCATACATCGCTGCGCGACACGCAGGCGCGCTTCATCCGGCCGCACTACTTCAGCTCCCGCACCGTCATCATCGGCGACCGGCGCATCCGCGTGGAGACGGAAGACGACCTCGCGGGGCGCACCATCTGCGTCCCCCTCGGCAATGCCGATACCACGCGCGTGGCCGGCGACGGCGCGCGACTGCTGATCTTCGACAGTCCCCAGCAGATGCTGGACGCGCTGCGCATGGACATCTGCACACTGGCCATGCACGACGATTCCTTCTTCGCGCCCAGTTTCCGCGACCCCCATTTCCAGCTTCGCTTCGAGCCCAAGCTGATTATCTCGACGCTGCCATGGGGCATGGCGACCGCGCGGCCCGACCGGCTGGCCCTGCTTCTCGATCGGCTGGCTGCCGACTGGCATGCCGATGGCACCTTCCTGGCCGCGGCGAACCGCCATTCCCTGGTGACCGCCTTCCTGGATGACCAGCGGCTGCGGTGGCAGGCGCCCGGATGCCTGGATGCCTCGGGCGGGCCGATCCCCGCCTGCCTCGACGCGCCGGCGGACACCACCCTGCCGCCGACGTCCTTCGCGGCGGATGTCGAGGCCTTCGAGCGCTGGTTCAGCGATACCTTCGGGGTCGGCCTGGCGCTGCCGATGCTCAAGTCGCAGATCGCGCTCGACTTCTTCCTCTGGGGGATCGCCATCTCCCTCCTCCTCGTGGTGGGCTCGCTGGTCGCGACGCTTGTCTTCGCGGTGGGCTTCGGCGCGGCGCTGTGCGCCCGCTCCGCCCTATGGCGCGTCCCGGTGCAGCTGCTGACCGGCCTTCTGCAATGCTCGCCCTTGGTGCTGCTGCTGTTCTTCGGCTACGCCATGGTCAGCACCGTGACGCCCTATTCGCCGCGGATCGCGCTCGGCCTGTCGATCGTCATGATCGGGTTGTACAATGGCAGCCATGCCGGGCGAGCGATCGCCGACGCGCATGGCGCGCTGCGCGCCGCGTCGCCGGGGGCGGATGCATCGCTGCTGCTGTCGATGCGCGGCGCGTCCGTGCAGGTCATGTCCTTCCTCGTCAACGCCACGAAGGGCAGTTCGGTCGCCAGCATGATCGGGGTGCCCGAGCTGCTGAACGCCTTGACCGACATCACCTCCTTCACGAGCGAACGCATCATGACCTATTCGTTCCTCCTCGTGTTCTATTCGGCGCTCGTGCTCCTGGTGGTCTGGGCAACCCGCATCCTGCAGCGCAGGGTACTGCGATGATCGAGGCGCTTCCCGCCTTCCTGCCCCGGTTCTTCACGGGGCTCGTCGTGAATGTCGAGATCGCGGTGCTGTCGCTGCTGATCGGCACCGCGGTTGCCGTGCCGCTCGTGGCCATGCTCGTCTCCGGGCGCCTGCTGGCGGTGCCGGCTTCCATCGTGGTCGCCGCGCTCCGGGCGGCGCCGACCTTCGTGGTGATGTTCTTCCTGCTGAACGCCCTGCCCCGCGATTTCGCGCCCTTCGGGCTGCGGATCGCGGATTGGGGCCTGACCGCCGTCATCCTGTCGCAAGCCGTCTATGTCGCGGCCTATGTCGCCGATAACGGCCTGGTCGCGCTGCGCGCCCTGAAGGGCCGGGACTACGCCAACGCCGTCCTGTTCCTGCCGAACCTGGCCCGCGCCTTCTGCGTGGTCCTGATGTCATCGGGCGTCGCGGCCGCGGTCGGCACGCCTGAGGCGATCTTCATCACGATCCGCGAAGCGGAGCGAATGCCGGACCTGGCGGATCGTGCCGCCCTGTTCCTGATGGTGATGGTGTTCTTCGCCATCGTCCTGCACAGCGCCTTCGCACTGATTAACCTGCTCCGCTTTCGGCTGGTGCGGTGGCTGCAGCAGGCCGCCCCGTGACAATGGGCGCCGCGGTGGCGACAAGCGCCCATCGCGTGGTCCGACCAGGGTCTTGTGCCAAAGCCTGCAGATAATGAGTGGTCGGCGGCATGCCGCCGACCACTCGATCGCCGGCGCGGGTCTTC
>JBIIRI010000257.1:0-3024 GCA_044341625.1 Roseomonas sp. | reverse complement strand
GGCTTGGCCTTCTGGATCGCGTCCACGAAGGCGCGGGCATTGGCCAGGAGGGCGTCGGCACCGAAGGACGCCTTGCCGATGCCGGCATGCACGATGCCCGCCTTCTCGGCCCGGAACTCCACCTGGCCGGCCTTGGCCGCCGTCACCGCGCCCTTCACATCCATCGTCACCGTGCCGAGCTTCGGGTTCGGCATCAGGCCGCGCGGGCCGAGCACCTTACCGAGGCGGCCGACGAGGGCCATCATGTCCGGCGTCGCGATGCAGCGCTCGAACTCGATCTTGCCTTCCTGCACCAGGGCCGCGAGGTCGTCGGCACCCACCACATCCGCACCGGCCGCGCGGGCTTCGTCGGCCTTGGGGCCACGGGCGAAGACGCCGACGCGCACGGTCTTGCCCGTGCCGTTCGGCAGGCCGACCATGCCGCGGACCATCTGGTCGGCGTGACGCGGGTCGATGCCGAGGTTCATCGAGATCTCGACCGTCTCGTCGAACTTCGCGCGGGCGTTGGACTTCACCAGCCCGATCGCGTCCGACAGGCCATAGGCCTTGTCACGGTCGAAGGCGGCGTTGGCAGCCTTCAGGCGCTTGCCGATCTTGGCCATCGCTCAGCCCTCCACCACGGTCATGCCCATCGAACGGGCGGAGCCCGCGAGCATGCGCACCGCGCTTTCGACGTCGGTGCAGTTCATGTCCTTCATCTTCACGGCCGCGATCTCGCGCAGCTGCGTCTTGGTGACGCGGCCGACGGTCGCACCCTTGCCCGGGGTCAGGCTGCCCTTTTCGATCTTGGCGGCCTTCATCAGGAAGTAGGTGTTGGGCGGCGTCTTGGTGATGAAGGAGAAGGTGCGGTCCGAATAGGCCGTGATGACGACGGGCGTAGGCGTGCCCGGCTCCATCTGCTGGGTGGCCGCGTTGAATTCCTTCACGAACTGCATGATGTTCAGGCCGCGCTGACCCAGCGCCGGGCCGACCGGCGGGGAGGGGTTCGCCTTCCCGGCCGGGATCTGCAGCTTGATGTAGCCGACGATCTTCTTTGCCACGTGTCAGTCCTCTGTCGCGCCTTGCGGCGCCTGGGTCTCAGAGGCCCGCGGTCCTGGCGATCCCCCCGGTTGCCCGGCGGTCTCTCCCGCGTTCCCTGCAAACATCGCGCGACCCGGAGAGCCCGGGTCACGGCGAAGGTCGGGCGTGTGCTACGGCGCCACGACCCTGTCAAGCCTTGGGCGCGGCGCCGGAGCGGATCGCCCCGGCCCGCCGCCGGCAGCGCTTACAGCTTCTCGACCTGCCCGTATTCCAGTTCGACCGGCGTGGAGCGGCCGAAGATGGAGACGCTGACCTTCACCCGGCCGCGCTCCTCGTCCACTTCTTCCACCGTGCCGTTGAAGCTGGTGAAGGGGCCATCGGCCACGCGAACCTGTTCGCCCACCTCGAAGACGATGGCCGGGCGCTTCGGCTTGTCGGCCTGGTCCGTCATCTGCTTCAGCATCCGCTGCGCTTCCTGCTCGCGGATCGGGGTCGGGCGGTTCTTCTCGCCGAGGAAGCCGGTCACCTTCGGCGTGTTCTTCACCAGGTGCCAGGCGTCGTCGGTCATTTCCATCTTCACCAGCACGTAGCCGGGGAAGAACTTCCGCTCCTGGTTGGTCTTCTGGCCGCGGCGGACCTCGACCACCTCCTCGGCGGGCACCAGGATCTCATCGAACTTGTCGGCCAGGCCCTTCTGGGCGGCCTGTTCGCGGATCTGCTGCGAGATCTTCTTCTCGAAGCCAGAATAGACGTGGACCACGTACCACTTCTTGTCGGCCATGACGCGTCTCAGGCCCCCAGCCCGAACAGCAGGCGCATGGCGCCCGAGATGATCCAGTCCACCAGCACGAAGAACAGCGCCGCCAGCGCGGACAGCGCAAGCACGAGGCCCGTGGTCACCAGCGTCTCCTTGCGGGTCGGCCAGGTGACCCGAGAGACCTCCTGACGCACTTCGCGGACGAACCCCGCGGGATCGAGCTTGGCCAAGACGGCCCCTTTCAACGAAGAAGGTGGACCAACGAAACTAGCGGACACGATGCCCGGCCGGACCGGCCGGATGCCCCTTTCGAGGCCGTGGCCCGGAGCCGCGACATTCGCGCGGCCGCATGGCAGGGGCGGAGGGTCTCGAACCCCCAACCTCCGGTTTTGGAGACCGGCGCTCTAGCCAATTGAGCTACGCCCCTAGCGGTAGACCGGCCTGATCCGCTTTCGCGGACAGCCTCCGGCCGTCACACATGAGCCGCGCGAGGGCGGAGGCATAGCGGAGCCTCCGGCGGGTGACAAGCCGCGCGGGGCGCCCGGATTCAACCGCGCACATCCCGGACCACCACCGTCCCCGCCATCTTGTCGTGCCAGCCCTGCTTCTGCTTGTCCCAGATCGCCCAGAGATAGCCGAGGCCGAGCGGCAGGGCCGCGACGAGATATCCCACATAGCGCAACGTCAGCCGCCCCATGGTCGGCGTGCCGCCCGTCTCGGCATCGACGATCCGAAGGCCGAGCACCATCTTGCCGGGGGTCGCCTGGCGTTCCGCCCAAAACAGCAGGACCACCAGCGCGCCGATCAGGTTGGCCATCACCTCCCCGCCCAGCGACATCCCGCCGCCATTGACGAAGGTGGCGACCGCCCCGAGCAGGAAGGACAGCGGCAGCAGCCAGAACAGGTCGATGATCTGCGCCAGCAGCCGGGCGCCGAGCCCCGCCAGTTCCACACGCCCCTGCGCGCCGCCGCCGAAGGACATCCCGCCACCCCGCATGATCCAGGCCGCGTAAGGCCACAGCGCCGCCCCGCTGTCCAGCATCGAGGAGGCGGCGCGCCATCGGACCCACTCACGAAAAAGGGGCGGACGCCTGCGCGCCCGCCCCCGTCGCACCACCGCAGGGCGCGGTGGTCTTCCTTACTTGACGATCTTGGCGACGACGCCGGCGCCGACGGTGCGGCCGCCTTCGCGGATCGCGAAGCGCAGGCCTTCATCCATCGCGATCGGCGCGATCAGCTCGACGTCC
>JBIIRI010000025.1:0-28681 GCA_044341625.1 Roseomonas sp. | reverse complement strand
CGGCACCGAGCGCGGGATTGGCGGTGATGGAGGAAAACCCGTCGGACCCGCCGCATTGCAGCCCGACACACAGGTGGCTGGCATCCACCGTGCTGCGCGTCGCGCGGTTGGCTTCGGGCAGCATCTCCCGCACCGTGGCGATGCCGGCCTCGATGCTTTTCTTCGTGCCGCCGACTTCCTGCATCACCATCGTCCGCAGCATCGGCCCGGCTTCAAGCCGCTGGGATCCGAGCAGCGTCGCAATCTGGTTGCGCTCGCAGCCGAGCCCGACCACCAGCACGCCGGCCACATTGGCGTGGCGCATATAGCCGCCGAGCGTGCGGCGCAGCAGGTCCATCGGCTCGCCCGACAATTCCATCCCGCAACCGGTGGAATGGGTGAAGGCCGCGACACCATCGACATTCGGGAAATCCGCCAGCCTCTCGGGCGTGAACCAATCGGCGATGGCATGGGCCACGGTGGCGGAGCAGTTCACGGTGGAGACGATGGCGATGAAGTTCCGCGTGCCCACGCGCCCATCGGCGCGCCGGATGCCCTGAAAGGTCTTGCGCTGCGCCAGAGGCACGGGATCGATGGGGCGGTAGTCGCGGCCGATCGCGGGATCGCGGTGGAATTCCTGGAACTCGATGTTGTGGCCGTGCAGCATGGTGCCGGGCGGCGTGTCCTCGGCGGCGAAGCCGATCGTCACCTGATACTTGAGGACCGGGTCGCCCTTGCGAAGGTGGCGGGTCGCGATCTTGTAGCCCGCGGGCGCCTTCTGCCGGGCGATGACGTTCTCACCGGGGATGACGGCACCGGGCTCGATATCCACCCGCGCGACGACGACATTGTCGTCCGGATGCAGGCGGATCACCGGGCCGTCCATGCGCTTGGCGTTCAGGTCGATCATCGCGTTTCCCCATGGCGTCTCGCCGGCGAGTTTCCCCAGCGCGTCCGGGATGTCCACCCCACCGGCTTGCGCTTCAGCATGGCCGGTGCAGAGATGTCGTCATCCAGGAAGACGGCCGCAGGAAAGCGCCACGGATGAGCCAGCCCCCAAGGGCATCGCCGCGCGGACGGCACGCATGACCACGAAGGTGGCCTGCGCCGGCGTCGCGGTGCTGGACCGCGTCTATCTGTTCGATGCGCTGCCGCTGGCGCCGGGCAAGCATGTCGCGACCGGCTACCGGGAGAATGGCGGCGGCATGGCCGCGAATGCCGCCGTGGCCATCGCCGCGCTGGGCGCCGCGGCAGCCTGGTGCGGCCGGCTTGGCGATGACGCGACCGGCAAGACCCTGATGGCGATGCTGCGGCGCTGCGGCGTCTCGACCGAAGGCGCGACCATCACGCCCGGTGGACAATCGCCTTCGGCCGCGATCAGCCTCGACCCGCAGGGCGAACGACTGCTGGCCGTGCATCTCGGCGCCGGGCTGCCGGAGGATGCGCCGGTGCCGCCGGCGGCGCTCGATGGCGCGGGCGCCGTGCTGGCCGATCCGCGCTGGGTCGGCGGCGCGGAGCAGTTGTTCGCCCAGGCGGCCCGGCGCGGCCTGCCGCGCGTGCTGGATGCCGATGTCGCGCCGCCGCATATCCTGCGCCGATTGGCGCCGCAGGCGGATCACGTCATCTTCTCGGAACGCGGCCTGGTGGAGTTCAGCGGCGAGGCGGATCCCGCAACCGGCCTGGCGCAGGCGGCGCGCAGCCTGGACGCGATCGTCGCCGTGACACTTGGCGCGCGCGGCAGCCTGTGGTGGCACGATGGACGCGCCATCGCACTGCCCGCGCCCTCGGTCGCGGCGCGGGACACGACAGGCTGCGGCGATGTCTTCCACGGAGCCTATGCGCTCGCGCTCGCGGAGCGCAGCACGGTGGAGGATGCCGCCCGCTTCGCCACCGCCGCCGCCGCCCTGAAGGCCACGCGCGGCGATGGCTGGGACGGCATGCCGCGCCGGGCCGAGGTCGTCGATCTCCTGCACCGAGGCTGGGCCTGACCCTTGCTGCCGCCCCTTCCAAGAAGGGGTGTGCGGGTAGCCAGCCCCCCCCTCTCGGCGATTTGTGTTGCGTTGCGGCAGCGGCTCGTCCATCTTCCGCCCGTCAACCTCGTCTGGTTCGGCCTGCTCTCCTACTGCCCCGCCCTTGTGGTGGGTCAGCGCCGAGCCTTGGTTCCGTTTCCCCTCGAAGCTTGATCCGCTTCGCGGCGTTCGCGCGGCGGCCACTATAGTTAAACGGAACAGCACCATGGCCATCGGCACCGTGAAGTGGTTCAACGCGACCAAGGGCTACGGCTTCATCAAGCCGGATGACGGCTCGAACGACGTTTTCCTGCACATCTCCGACGTCCAGCGTTCGGGCCTGCAGGACGTGCGTGAGGGCGACAAGCTCGAATTCGACCTCCAGCGCGGCCAGCAGGGCAAGGTTTCGGCCTGCAACCTGAAGTCCGCCTGACCAAACTCGGGCGGGTCGGCTTCGGCTGGCCCGCCCGGGACCCCGCGCCCGGCCCTTGCGGCCAGGTGCTTGCTACCGCCCAGGACATGGCGGCCGAACGGGCCAATAGCGCAGCGCGCTTCCCCCCAGCGGCCGCAACACCTCAGGACCATGAAATCTGAGGGTTAACCGGGCTTCCAACGCACATGGCGCGCCTCTCGGCCGCCGAACACGGGTCCATGCCGGCCCGGGACGCAGGCCGCGAAAGCAGCCAGACACCTCCGATCCGGCAGACCGCAGGGCAGGCCCGCGAATGGGCCGCCACGAAAGACATTGATGCATATCCCACTGTACCGGGCCCCGGCGAAGCCGAACCCGATGAACGTCTCCACCACTGCGGAGCGCACTGCCACAACGCCTCGAAGCCCGGAACTGCCCGGCCTCACGCGCGACGAGTTGCGGCAGATCGTGCTCGACCTTCTTGGCTGAGCGGATCCCGACGGGCCTTCCGGGCATACCCGTCGTCGCGCCACACCTGCCCGAGAGGATCAGCCATGCCTCCCCACGGCTTCGCCATCGGCCAGAGTGTCGAACTCACCCCCGGGCGGCTCGACGGCAATGTCCCGCGCGGGACCTACACGATCCTGCGCCTGCTGCCGAACGACGCCTCGGATCGCGAATACCGCGTCCGCAACGCGCGCGACGGGCATGAACGCGTCGTGCGCGAAAGCCAGCTGCGCCCGGGGCCGAAATCCGTCTTCGAGTAAGCCTCGGCTCCAACGCTCGATCAAAGGCCGGGGCGTGATACACCGAAGTGGATCACGCCCCGGCGCCAAGCTTGGCAACTCCGCCACCGACCCGCGCCGGCACTCCGGGCCGGGACAGACAGAAGAACAGGAACCACCCGGTGGAACAGCGCCGCACGAAATCCCAGGACTCCGCCCCGGTGGTCGAGGCGACGGAAGACGAGATCGCCTATCTCGCCAAGCGCCACCGCATCTCCCCCGCCATCGTGCGGGAGGTGGTGAAGCGCATCGGCTCCGCCGAGCGGAGCGCGGTGGAACGCGAGATCAAGCGCGGCATGATGCGGCGCTAGATCATGATCGGCGCCGATAGAAGCGCCGATCATGATCTAGCTTCTTGCTTGATCGCGTGATTCACGCCTTCGGCCGTTCCAGCCTACGGCGATCACGCTTTAAGCGCCGCAGCGTCAGCCCGGGATCCGGGCTGCGATCGCCTTGGCGACTTCGGCGGTGCCCACGCCGCCGAATTCCGCGCTGCGCAGCCCGCCCGCAAAGGCCGCATCGACCGCGCCTTCCAGCTCCGTCGCCGCATCCGACCAGGCTTGGCCCGCGCCGCGCGCGCCGAGCCAATCCAGCATCAGCGCCGCGGATAGGATCATCGCCGTCGGGTTCGCGATCCCCTTCCCCGCGATATCCGGCCCCGTGCCGTGGCTGGGCTGGAACACCGCATGCGTGTCGCCGATATCCGCACTCGGCGCGTAGCCCATGCCGCCGATCAGCCCGGCCCCGAGGTCGGAGATGATGTCGCCGAACATGTTCTCCATCGGCAGCACATCGAAATCCCAGGGCCGCCGCACCAGGTCGAGCGCCAGCGCATCCACATAGTGTTCGCCGGCCGGCACATGGGGGAATTCCGAGGCGACCTCGCGGAACACCTTCCGCATGAAGGCCATGGAGGTGAAGACATTCGCTTTGTCCACCAGCGTCACCTTCTGCGCGCGACCAAGGCGCTGCGCGCGGCGTTCCGCCAGCCGGAAGGCAAAGCGGGACAGGCGCTCGGTGGTCGCGCGGGTGATCACCATCGTGTCGCGCGCCTCGGCATCGCCGATCACCTCGCCACGGCCGCGTGCCCAGAACAGGCCTTCGGTGCTTTCGCGCAGGATGACCAGATCCATCTTCGCCGCGCGCGGATCGGCCAGCGCCACCGGCACCCCCGGAATGGCCCGAATTGGTCGCACGCCGGCATAGAGGCCGAGGCGGAAGCGCAGATCGAGCTGCGGCGAGATCTCCGTCCCGTCCGGGTACCGGATACCGGGCCAGCCCATCGCGCCGAGCAGGATCGCATCGGCGGCTTCGGCGCGGCGGAACGCCTCCTCGCTGAAGGCCGTGCCGGTCTGCTGATAGGCGAAGGCGCCGGCCTGCAGCGTCTCCGTCGAAAGCCCCAGCCCATGCCGGCGCACCAGCTTGCCGAGCACGCCCATCGCCGCCTCGGTCACCTCCACACCAATACCGTCGCCCGGCATGAGCGCGACATGGAGATCGTTCTTCGGGGACGCCATCGGAGAAGGCCCTGTCGGTCGTGGGTGCGCGCCGATGCACGGAACGCGATGCGGCCGGCACGATAGGGCAAGGCCCGATCCGTGCCTACGCCACCGCTACTTCATGTGGACGTAAAGGCCCGGTGCAGCCTCTCGCGGCGCCAGGCCGCGCTCCGGCGCGCCCATCGGCGGCGGCGCGACGCGCTGCCCGCTGCCGGCCTGGACCAGCCAGTCACGCCAGGCCAGCCACCAGGACCCCTCATGGCGCGGCGCGACCGTGGCCCAACTGTCGGGGTCCATGTACCGCTCCCCATGGCGGCGGGTCATCAGCTGGTAGCCGCGCCCAGCGCGGCCGCCAGGTTCGCTGACGATGCCGGCATTGTGCCCGCCATCGACCAGCGCATAGGTCACGTCCGTATCCGCGAACAGCGCCACCTTGTAGACCGAACGCCACGGCGCGATGTGGTCGCGCAGCGTGCCGAGCGCGAAGATCGGCGCGCGGATGTCGCGCAACGCGACCACGCGCCCTTCCACCGCGAAGCGCCCCGCGCTCAGCCGGTTCTCCAGGAACAGGCCGCGCAGATATTCGCCATGCATCCGCGCGGGCATCCGTGTCTGGTCGGCGTTCCAGGCCATCAGGTCGGTCATGCCATCGGCCTCACCCAGCACATAGCGACGCAGCAGCCGCGGCCAGAGGAGTTCGTTGGAACGCAGCATCTGGAAGGCGCCGGCCATCTGGTGCGTATCCAGGTAGCCCTGGTCCCACATCAGATCCTCGAGCCATCCGACCTGTGCCTCATCGGCCAGCAGCATCAATTCGCCCGCATCAGCGAAGTCGGTCTGCGCCGCCAACAGCGTCATGGAGGCCAGCCGGTCGTCATGGTCGCGTGCCATCGTCGCCGCCGCGATGGCCAGGATGGTGCCGCCAAGGCAATAGCCGCACCCATGCACCTTCCGCCCCGGCACGATGGCGCCCACCGCATCCAGCGCCGCCATCACGCCACGCCGCCGGTAGTCGTCGAGGCTGGTCTCGCGGTCCCGTTCGTCGGGGTTCTTCCAGGACAGCATGAAGACGCTGTGCCCCTGCCCCACCAGCCAGCGCACCAGCGAATTGTGCGGGCTGAGATCGAGGACGTAGTACTTCATGATCCAGGCCGGCACGATCAGCACCGGCTCCGCCTGCACCGTCTCGGTCGTCGGCGCGTATTGGATCAGCTCCATCAGGTCGTTGCGGAACACCACGCGCCCCGGCGTCACGGCCAGGTCCCGCCCGATGACGAACTCCTCCGCACCCGCCGGCGGCAGGCCGGCAAGCTGGCGATCCATGTCATCGAGCCAGTGGCCGAGACCGCGCAGCAGATTCGCCCCGCCCTCCTCCAGCGTGCGCGCGATGACGGTCGGGTTCAGCCAGGGGACGTTGCCGGGCGCAGCCATGGCCGCAAGCTGGCGAACCAGGAATTGCACCTGCGCCTCATGCCGGCGCGTCACGCCGGGGACCTGCCGCGCGGCCTCGATCCACCAGGCCTCCGTCAACAGGGACGCCTGCATCACGGCATTGAAGGGCCAAGCCGACCAGGCGGGGTCGGCGAAGCGCCGATCGCCCGGCTGCGGTGCAGCCAATGGCGCCGCCGCCGGATCGCCCGCGGCGCGCGCCAGCCAGAGCGCATAGCGCGTCGCCGCCACCTGCAGCCGCAGCGCCAGCGCCATCTGCTTGCCGGGCGCCCGCGCCAGATGGAAGGTCCAGTCCGCGAGCGGCGCGGCGAGCGCCACGGGCGAGAGGCCCTGCGTCGCGCGGGCCTGCGCCGCGCGGATCGACCGATCGAGCGTGGCGAAGCCCGGCAGTGGCGCGTCGGGGACGGGATTGGTCAGCGCAGCACCTCGAAGAAGCCCGTCTCCTCATCCAGTTTCGCGTGTTCCATCGCGCGGAAATCGTAGCGGGAGACGATGCCGCGCAGATGGCCGTCCCGGCACACCGGCAAATGGCGGAAGCCGCAATTGTCCAGGATCCGCAGCGCCTCGATGGCTGGCTGGTCGGGCGAGATCGTTATGGGGTCCGCCGTCATCGCCTGGCGCAGCGTCATGCCCCGCCCGCCATGGCCCTGGGCGAGGCAGCGAATGGCGTCACGACCGGTGAAGATGCCGACCAGCCGGTCGCCGGGCTCTACGACCAGGACCGCGCCGACGCGGCGGGCATGCATGGCGGCGCAGGCCTCTGCCACGGTGGTGTCGGGGCGCAGGGCCAAGGGCCTCTGATCCCGGATGATCTCGGCCATGGTGCGCTCGCGCATCGTCCGTGCTTCCTCACATGCTCCTGGCGCCCGGCGCGCGCGGTGGGGACCGCGCCGCGAGCAGGTCGACCACCTCGTCATCCGCCAGCTGGTGGAAGTCGCGGTAGAAGGCGCCGATGCCGAAGAAGGGCGCGGGTACGAACAGGCAGACGATCTCATCCGCCTCGCCGCGCAAGGCCTCCAGCGTATCGGCGGGCGCGACCGGCGTGGCGAGCACCAGCCGCGCCGCGCCGCGCCGACGCAAGGCATGCAGCGCGGCCCGCGCCGTGGCGCCGGTCGCGATTCCGTCATCCACCACCACCGCATCGCGCCCCGCCGGATCGACGCGGGGATGGCCGGCCAGGTAGCGCGTGCGACGCCGCTCGATCTCGGCCAATTCGCGCCGGCGCGCGGCTTCGATGAAGGCCTCGCTCGCGCCGGTCGCCGCGACGATGTGCGGGTTCAGCACCGTCTCCGGCGCATCGCCATCCACCACGGCCCCGAGCGCGAGTTCCGGCTGGCCCGGCGCGCCGATCTTGCGAACCAGCACGAGGTCGAGCGGCGCGTGCAACGCATCGGCCACCTCGGCGGCCACCGGCACGCCCCCGCGCGGCAAGGCGTAGACCACCGGGTCCCGCAGCCCCAGCGCCACGACGCGCGCGGCCAGCAGCCGCCCCGCTTCCTGCCGGCCGGCGAAGCCCGGCATCTCAGGCACGAGCATCGGCACCACCCCGGGTCGCACCACCCATCGCCCGCCTCCTGTCCTGACATGGCGCAATTGGCCGCTGGCCGCGCTCCACGCAAATCACGGCCGGGTGCGCTATCCCGCCGCCCGCGCCGCCGCCCGGCTGAAAGCGGTGACGTAGAGCACCGGCAGGAAGACCAAGGTCAGCAGCGTCGCCACCAGCAACCCACCCATGATGGCGAAGGCCATTGGCCCCCAAAACACGGTCGGCGCGATGGGCACCATGCCGAGCACCGTCGATGCGGCGGTCAGCATCATCGGCCGGAAGCGCGAGGCCGCCGCCCCCACCACCGCATCGCGCAGCGCGAGACCGGCGCCGCGCTCGGCCTCGATCTGAACGATCAGGATGACAGCGTTCTTCGCGATCATGCCCAGCAGCGCGAGGATGCCGAGAATGGCGACGAAGCCGAGGGGCTGGCGAAAGGCCAGCAGCGCCAGCACCACGCCGATGATGCCGAGCGGCAAGGTGGCCACCACCAGCGCGAGCTTGCCGAAGCCCTGCAACTGGAACATCAGGACGGTGAGCATCACCGCCACCATTGCCGGCACCACGGCCAGCACCAAGCCGCGGGAGGTCGCGCTTTCCTCCGCGATGCCGCCGAGCTCGATGCGGATTTCGGGCGGCAGCGTCGCGGCGAGGTCGGCGATAGCGGGCGCAACCCGCGCCACCACCGCTTCCGGCAGCACGCCGGGGACGACATCGGACAGCACTGTCAGCGTCGGCACCCGGTCGCGGCGCCAGACCAGCGGGTATTCCTGCTCATCGGCGAAGATCGCGATCTGGGCGAGCGGCACCGTCCGGCCATCCGGCAGCGGCACCGGCATGGCCCTCAGCGTCTCGATCGACAGCCGCTCGGCCTCCGTCGCGCGGACGACTACGTCGATCAGGTAGATCGCGTCGCGGAGCTGCGTGACGGTCACGCCCGTCAACGTCGCCTCGAGCATCGCCGCGACCTGAGCGGAACTCAGCCCGGCACGCCGGGCGCCGTCCTGGTCCAGCTGCACGCGCAGCCGTCGCGCCGGCTCCATCCAGTCGAAATTGGTCAGCCTAGCGCCGGGATCGGCCGCGATGCGGTCGGCGACCTGCATGGCGACCTTCCGGATCGCCTCGATGTCCGGTCCGGTGACGCGCCATTGCAGCGGCCAGCCCACCGGCGGGCCGAGTTCGAGCGGGGAAACGCGGGTGATGGCCTCGGGGAACTCATCCGCCAGCTTGCGCTCCAGCCGGCGGTGCAGGCCCTCGCGCGCCGCGAGGTCGCGCGCAACCACGACCGCTTCCGCGACGAAGGGGTTGGGAAGCTGGGCGTTGAGCGGCAGGTAGAAACGGATCGCGCCGCGCCCGACATAGGTGCTGAAGCGGGCCACATCCGGGTCCGCCGCCAGCGCCGCATCCAGCCGCTCGGCCGCCGCCGCGGTGGCGAAGATGGAGGCCGCCTGGGGCAGCCGCAGTTCCACCAGCAGCTCGGTCCGGTCGGAGGCGGGGAAGAATTGCTGCGGCACGAAGCGGGCCGCGAGCAGAGACGCGACGAAGGCCGCAGCGGTGATACCGATGGTCCCCCAGCGCCACCGCAGCGCTGCGCCCAGCAGCGCGGCATAGGCGCGCATCGGCAGGGCCGGCCGCGCGGGCACCGCCGCCACCGCAGGCGGCCGCAGGGCCGCCATGCCGATCAGCGGCGCGAAGACCACCGCGACAAGCCAGGACACCAGCAGCGCAATCGCCACCACCGCGAAGATCGAGAAGGTGTATTCCGCCGCGCTGCCATCGGCGAAGCCGATCGGCAGGAAGCCGGCGATGGTCACCAACGTGCCGGTCAGCATCGGCGCGGCAAGGGTGCGGTAGGCATAGGTCGCGGCCGCATCCTTGCTGTCGCCCGCGCCCAGCCGCCGCAACATCGCATCGACCGTCGTCATCGCGTCATCCACCAGCAGCGCCAGCGCGATGATCAGCGCGCCGAGCGAGACGCGCTGGAGGTCGATGCCGAAGACCGACATCAGCGGAAAGACAATGGACAGCGTCAGTGGAATCGACAGCGCCACGACGATCCCGGGCCGCACGCCGAGGCTCAAGAAGCTCGCCGCAATGATGATGGCGATGGCCTGCCAGAGGCTGGTGGTGAAGTCGCCGATGGCGACGTCCACGGTCTCGGCCTGGTCGGCCACCAGCACCGGCTCGATCCCAACCGGCAGGTCGCGCCGGATCGCGGCCATCTCCCGCGCCACATTCTGGCCGAGTTGCAGGATATCGCCCGCCTCGCGCATCGCGATGGCGATGCCGATGGCGGGGCGCCCATTGACGCGGAACATCGGCTGCGGCGGGTCGGCCATGCCGCGCCGGACCTCCGCCAGATCCTCGAGGCGGAAGATCCGCCCATCGACCACGAAATTGACCGCGCGCAGATCCTCCTCCCCGCCGAAGGCACCGGAGACGCGGACGAAGACACGCTCCGCCCCCGTCTGCACGACGCCCGAAGGCAGCACGAGGTTCTGCTGCCGGAGCACCGCCAGCAGCGCCGGGTAGTTGAGCCCAAGGCCCGCCAGCCTTTCGGTCGAGAATTCGATGAAGATGCGTTCGTCCTGCGCGCCGAGGATCTCGACCTTCGCGACATCCGGCACGCGCAGCAGGCGAGAGCGGATCTCCTCCACCCTGTCGCGCAGCTCGCGATGGGTGAAGCCATCGGCGGTGAAGCCGTAGATGATGCCGAAGGTGTCGCCGAAATCGTCGTTGAAGAAGGGGCCGGCCACGCCCTGCGGCAGGGTGTGGCGGATGTCGCCGATGCGCTTGCGGACCTGGTACCAGGCTTCCGGCACGTCGCGTGCAGCCGCGGCGACGTCGAGCTCGACGAAGATCGTCGCCTGTCCGGCAACCGTGTAGCTGCGAAGGTTGCCGAGAAGCGGTGTCTCCTGCAGCGTCCGTTCCAGCCGCTCCGTCACCTGGGTCAGCATCTCGTCCACCGAGGCGCCGGGCCAGGCGGCGGAGACGATCATGGTGCGGAAGGTGAAGGCCGGGTCCTCGGCACGGCCCAGGCGCTGGAAGCTCAGCGCGCCCGCCACCAGCGCGAGCAGCATCAGGAACACGACCAGCGAGCGCCGCCGGATCGCCCATTCCGAGAGGTTGGGCCCGATCACGGTTGCGCGCCGAGCAGGCGCACGCGCTGCCCCGGCCGCAAGGCCTGCACGCCCGCGGTGACCACGATATCCCCGCCCTCCAGCCCCTGCCCCACCACGACGCGCGCGGGGTCGAAGCGGATCACCTCCACCGGCCGCAACGCCACCGCGCCGCTGGCCGGATCGACCACCCACACGGCGGGGCGCGCCTCGGCGCGGGTCAGGGCGGAGGCCGGCACCTCCACCCCGCCGGCTGCGCCGATCTCCATCCGCCCCGTCACGGCCGAGCCGAGCCGGAAGCCCGGCGGCGGATTGTCCAAGCCGACCCGGACGCGGAAGGTGCCCGTCACCGGGTCGGCCTGGGGCGAAACCTCCCGCACCCGGCCCTGCGCACGGGTGGCGGGATCGCCGGCCAGCGTCACCTCGATCACCGGGTTGGCCGGCGCCTGGTCCTTCACCTGCGCCGGCACGTCGAAGACCGCGTCGCGCCCGTCCTCCCGCGCCAGCCGGATGATCATGCGGCCGGCGGCCACCACCTCCCCTGGCTCCGCGCCGCGCGCCACGACGGTGCCCGGCGCATCGGCATAGAGCACGGTGTAGGCTAGCCGGTCCGTCGCGATCGCCAGCTGGGCCTGGGCCGCATCCAGCTGCGCTTCGGCGCTGCGGAGCAACTGCGTCGCCTGGTCGTAGCGCACCCGCGTGGTGAAGCCGCTGGCGAGCAATTCCCGCTGGCGTCCATAATTGTTCCGCGTCTCGACCACCTGCCCCTGCGCGGCGCTCAGCGCCGCGCGGGCGGCGCGCAGGGCGTTCTCCTCATCGGCGGGGTCGAGGCGTGCGACGGGCTGGCCGGCGCGCAGGCGATCGCCGGGGTTCACCAGCCGCTCGACCATGCGTCCATTGATGCGAAAGGCGAGGCTCGCCTCGGTCTCCGCCTGCACCGTGCCGGTCAGCGTGACGACATCGCCCTCGCGCCGCGGTTCCACCGCGACGACGCGGACAGGGCGGGCTTCTTCCGCCGCCGGGGGCGCCGCGGGCTCGCCGCAGGCCAGCAGCAGCACCGGCAGCAGCGGCGCGAGGCCATACCGCAACGCCCGGCGCCTCCGTGCGAACGGCCTGCTGTCTCGCGGCATCGACGATCCTCCGAACGCGGGAGCATGACCGCCACAGGCTGCGACGCCGGCGGGCATGACGCAGCCAACGAAACGGAGAGCGCAGGCGCCGAGGACTACACACCCTCCAGCAGGCGTTCGATCGGCAAGGTGGAACGCTGTCCCAGTGCGTCGCCATGCGCGTGCAGGAACCGCTCCGCCGCGCCGCGCCCTTCCTGGCGGAGCATGTCGAGAAAGTCCCATTCGGCGTTGAGCTTCGAGGAATAGCCGAGGTCGCCCATCAGGGCATTGTCCACAGCATGCACGCGCATCGCCGCCCAGCGCGCGCCTTCGGCCGTGCCGGGGTCGGCGACTTGTCGTAGCAGCGCGATCATCCGCAATTCCTTCAGCAGGACAGAGTTGAAGGAGACCTCGTTCAGCCTGTTCAGGATCTCGCGCGCGGTGGTGGGTGTGCCCGGCCGCTCCACCGGGTTGATCGGTACGATCACGATGTCGCGGGATGCGCATTCGCGCACCAGCGGCGTCATTGTGGGGTTGCCCGAATAGCCACCATCCCAATAGCTCTCGCCGTCGATCTCCACCGCCTGGAACATGGTGGGCAGGCAGGCCGAGGCGAGCAGCACCTGCGGTGTCAGGTCCGGGTTGCGGAACACCCGCCCGCGGCCAGTCCGCACATTCGTCGCGGTGATGAACAGCTTGATCGGGCCGGATGCGAGCCGCGTGAAATCGATACTCTCGGCCAGTACCGCTTCCAGCGGGTTGGCGGCGAAGGGCGCGAGTTCGTAGGGAGAGAAGACCCGCGCCATGAGGTCCATCGCCACGAACAGCGGCTGGTGGTCGAGCGTCCACCGACCCAGCGCGCGATCCAGCGGCGAGCGCTGGAAGGGGCTGAATAACGCAGCGCGGGAAACGCGACGCCAGAAGGCCTCGAGCGCCGCGCGCGCGCCGTCCCGCCCGCCGGCCGCGTAGCCATCGGCCATCACCGCCGCGTTCATCGCCCCGGCCGAGGTGCCGGAGATGCCGTCGAAGCCGATCCACGGCTCCTCCAGCAATCGTTCGACCACGCCCCAGGTGAAGGCGCCGTGCGAGCCCCCGCCCTGCAAGGCCAGATCGATTAGGACAGGTTCGCGGGTCATGGCGGTTCGTTCCGGTTCGGTTCGAATTCACGCGGGATCTGTCACAGCCCGCCTGGGCGCGACAAGACGACGACCTCGGCTGCGGCGAGGCGCCGCAGCAGCCGCCGCCGCCGCAGGATCGGCGCCCAGCCATAGATGAAGGTCTCCGCCGGCCGCCACAGCGAGACCCAGCCGAGGATCACCAGGCTCTCCTGCAGGATCCGCTGGCCGGGGCCAGAGGGCGCGAAGCCCGCGATCGAATAGGCGCCCAGCAGGCATGCCACGAGCACGGTGAGGCCGATGGCCAGCGTCAGGCGGCCGTCGCGGAACAACTCCCCGACCTCCTCGCTTGCCGCCTCGGCCTGCCGTCCGAAATGAAATGCGATGGCGGGGGCGATGCGCGCGGCATCGGGCCCGGCGGTCAGGGGAGCAGGCAGCAGCACCTTCACGCGCAGCATCGCCCTGGAAGGGTGCCGCCTGGCCTCGGCGGCGAGGAAGGAGGCGGCCTCGGGATCAAGCGCGTCGCCCCCAAGCAGCATCACGGCCGCATCGCGCAGCAACTGGCGCGGATCGGCCAGGGCCAGTTCGATCTCAGCGGCCTCCGCCTGCCAGGGGGGGCAGGCCGTCGTTTCCGGAGGGTCATGCTCCACCTCGCCGGCTCCTGTCCGAAGGCCGCGCCTTCGGCTGTGGTTGCCCAGGCCAGGCAGAATGCGGGTTTCAGGGGGGCCATGTCCCGTCACGGGGCTTCACAACCCCGCGCGCTTCGCGCGCCGCTTGACGCGGGGCTCGTGCGGCGTGCCAGTAGCGCGGCCGGGCGGCCGCCAGCCTCGCCACCCGCCAGGAGCTTCCCGCATGAGCACGCCGCCCGACTACGCACCGCCGGAAATCTGGACCTGGAACAAGGCCAATGGCGGCCGCTTCGCCAACATCAACCGCCCCGTCGCGGGACCGACGCATGAGAAGGAATTGCCGGTCGGCCGCCATCCGCTCCAGCTCTATTCGCTCGGCACGCCGAACGGCGTGAAGGTGACGGTGATGCTGGAGGAGCTGCTGGCGCTCGGCCATCGCGGCGCGGAATACGACGCCTGGCTGATCCGGATCGGGGAGGGCCACCAATTCGGCAGCGGCTTCGTCGGGGTCAATCCGAATTCCAAGATCCCGGCGCTGGTGGATCGCAGCGGCCCGACGCCGATCCGCGTCTTCGAATCCGGTGCCATCCTGATGCATCTGGCCGAGAAATTCGGCGCCTTCCTGCCCAGCGGCGCAGGGCGCGCCGAATGCCTGTCATGGCTGTTCTGGCAGATGGGCAGCGCGCCCTATCTCGGCGGCGGCTTTGGCCATTTCTACGCCTATGCGCCGACCAAGATGGAATATCCGATCGACCGCTTCACGATGGAGGTGAAGCGCCAGCTGGACGTGCTGGACCGGCGCCTCGGCGAAAGCGCCTATCTGGCCGGCAACGACTACACCATCGCCGACATCGCCACCTGGCCCTGGTATGGCGCGCTGGCGAAGGGCTGGCTCTATGGCGCGGCCGAATTCCTGCAAGTACAGGACTACACCAACCTCCAACGCTGGGCCGATGCGATCTTCGCGCGGCCCGCCGTGCAGCGCGGGCGGATGGTGAATCGCGTGACGGGCGAGGCCTCGACCCAGCTGCATGAGCGCCACGACGCCAGCGACTTCGACACCAGAACGCAAGACAAGCTGTAGGCGGGAGGCGATCAGCCGCGCGCCAGCCAATCCAGCAGAAGCCGGTTGAACACCGCCGGCTTCTCCACATTCGGCAGGTGGCGCGCGCCGGCAATGGCGACGAAGCGGCCATCGGGCACCAGCCGCGCGATCCGCTCGCCTTCGGCCGGCGGCACCGCGTGGTCGTCCTCGCCGCAGAGGATCAGCGCGGGCATGCGAAGCCCCGGCAGCCTACCGACGAAGCTGAAGCGGCTGATCGCTTCGGCGCAGCCGGCATAGCCCTCGGCCTCTGTCGCCGCGATGGTCGCCAGGATCTCCGCCCATCGCGCCGGATAAGCGGCGTGGAACGCTGACGTCAGCCAGCGCTCGATCGTCGCCTGGGCGATGGGCGCGCAGGACCCGGCGGCGCGCACCGCGCGGATGCGCGGGCCCCAGATCTCATCCGCATTGGGCAGGGATTCCGGCAGGGCATCGCAGATCACAACGGATCGCAGCAGGTCCGGGCGCTCCAGCGCCAGCGCCTGCCCACTCATGCCCCCCAGCGACAGCCCGACATAATCGACCGGCCCGAGCGCCACGCTGTCCAGCACGCGCGCCAGATCGGCGCCGAGATCCTCCATCCGATACGGACCGGACGGGGCGTCACTGCCTCCATGCCCGCGCAGCTCGATGCGGAGCACGGCATATCCCGCTTCGAGCAATGCGGGCACCTGTTCCGCCCACATCGTCATGTCGGCGCCGAGCGAATGCACCAGGCACACGGCCCGCCGCCCGCGTTCCCCGAGCAGGTCGGCGTGGATACTGTGGCTGCCGCACGCGATCAGCATCGCCTTGCTTCCGGCCCGTGCTCAGTCGATCTGGATGTTGATGCTGCGAACGATGTCCCGCCAGGACCGGACCTCATTCGCGACATAGTCATTGACCGTCCGCAGATCCCCGCCGATCGGGTCGAAGCCCTGCTGCGCCAGGCGCTGCTGGAAGGCAGGCACAGCCAGCACGCGCGCCACATCCTCATTCACCTTCCGCAGGATGGGCTCGGGCGTCGCGGCCGGGAACATCACCGCGACCCAGGCGAGGTCGATGATCGGCTCGAAGCCGGCCTCCGCCACGGTCGGCACATCGGGCATCGCGCCGTTGCGCGTCGCGCTCGTCACCGCCAGCCCGCGCGCCTGCCCGGACTGCACCTGCGCGACGGCGGACGGCAGGGACGTCGCCACCATGTCGACGGTGCCCGCCAGCAGCGCCAGCATCGCAGGTCCGGCGCCCGTATAGGGAACGTGCTGGGCATCGACGCCGCCGACGCGCTTGAAGAACAGCTCGGCCGAGAGATGCGCGGCCACGCCCACGCCGGCCGTGCCGTAATTGATCGGCCGCCGCCGCCCGAGTTCCACCAGGTCGCGCATGGACCTGATGGGGCTGTCGGCGCGCACCACGAACAGATTCGGCGTGCCGGCGACCACGGCGGCGGTGCGGAACTCCTCCGGCCGGTAGCCGGGTGACCGCGACAGGGTGGGGTTGATCGCGAAGGCGCCGGTGGTGACCAGCGCCGTGTAGCCATCCGGTGCGGCGCGCGCGATCTGCTGCGCGGCGACGTTGCCGCCCGCCCCGCCGCGATTCTCGACCACCACGGATTGCCGCCACATCGGGGCAAGCTGCTCGCCCAGCGAGCGGCCGATCAGGTCCGCGAAGCCACCGGGCGCGAAGGCCACCACCAGCCGCACCGTGCGCTCCGGCCAGGCGCCCTGGGCGCTGGTGCTGCGTATCGCCGGCAGCGCGAGCGCCGTGCCGAGCAGGATCCGTCGTGTCGTCATGTCAGTTCTCCCTTGCCCGCTTTAGGCCCCGTGCCGTTCCGCGACAATGCGGGCCGCGGTGACGTGGCTTGGGCCGCGCGCGCCGAAGCGCTAGCCTGTCGCTCCGTCCATCAGAGCACCCGCCATGCCCGAGCAGAACCCCCGCATCCTCCTCGCCCGGCGCCCCCAGGGCGCTCCCGTGGCCGAGGATTTCGCCTTCGACACCGCGCCCCTGCCGGAGTTGGCCGAGGGCGAGGTGCTGGTGCGGCACCGCTTCCTGTCCCTCGATCCCTATCAGCGGGGGCGGATGGATGATGTGAAGTCCTACGCCAAGCCGGTGGCCCTCGGCGGGGTGATGGAATGCCAGGCGGTGGGCCAGGTCGCGGCCAGCCGCGACGGGCGCTTCAAGGAAGGGGATTGGGTGCTCGGCGGCTATGGCTGGCAGAGCTGGTCGGCCCGTCCCGCCTCCGCGCTCATTGCCATCGATCCGAAGGAAGCGCCGCCCTCCACCGCGCTAGGGGTGCTCGGCATGCCGGGGCTGACGGCCTGGGTCGGGCTCAAGGATATCGGCCAGCCCAAGGACAGGGAGACGCTGGTGATCTCGGCGGCCTCGGGCGCGGTCGGGCAGGTGGTGGGGCAGCTCGGCAAGATTGCCGGGGCGCGGGTTGTCGGCATCGCCGGTGGCAAGACCAAGTGCGACCTGCTGACCGGCGAATTCGGCTTCGACGCCGCCGTCGACCACAAGCACGATCTCGACGCGCAGCTCGACGCAACCTGCCCGGATGGCGTCGATGTGTATTGGGAGAATGTCGGCGGCGCGGTGCAGGCGGCGGTCTTCCCCCGCCTCAACACCTATGGCCGCATGGTGATGTGCGGGATGATCGCGCAGTACAACACCGCCCCAGGTTCCAACGCGGCCGGTGCGCCGCCCGGCCCCAATCTCGGCCCCGTGGTCCGCAAGCGGCTTCGTATCCAGGGGCTGATCGTGTTCGACAGCTGGCACCGCTACCCGGAATTCCGCGCCGAGATGCTGGGCCACATCGCCGCCGGCAAGCTGCGCTGGAAGGAAGATGTGGTCCAAGGCCTCGCCAACGCCCCCGCCGCCTTCATGGGCCTGCTGCAGGGCCGGAACCTCGGCAAGCTCATCGTGGCGCTCGACTGAGATGCGGGTGCTGCTGACCGGGGGCACGGGCTTCGTCGGACGGCAGCTGGTGCCGCAATTGCTGGCGGCCGGGCATGCGGTGACGGCGGCGGTGCGGGGCGCCGCACCGGCGGGCACCACGGCGATCCGACTGGACGATGAAAGCCCGCAGGACGACTGGGCCGAGGCGCTGCGGGGCGTGGATGCGCTGGTGCATGTGGCGGGTCTCGCCCACCGGCTGTCCGATGACCCGGCGCGCGCGGAAGCCGACCACCGGCGCATCAATCGGGACTGGGCGCTGACACTCGGCCGCGCGGCCCGCAGCGCGGGGGTTACACGCAGCCTCTTCGTCAGCACGGTCTATGTCCATGCCGTGCCGCCCCAGGGCGTCGCGGTGACGGAGGCTACGCCGATCGCCCCCATCGGACCCTATGCGGGGGCGAAGGCCGAGGCCGAGGCGGGGCTGCGCGAGATCTTCGCCGATGCCTCGCTGGTCATACTGCGGCCACCACTGGTGTACGGGCCGGGAGCGGCGGGGAATCTGGCGCGGCTCGTCCGGCTGGGCGATTCCGGGCTGCCGCTGCCGCTCGGCGCCGTCGCCAACCGGCGCACGCTGGTCTCGGTGGCATCGCTCTGCCGCGCGGTGGGCGCGGTGCTGGCGCGTTGGGAGGGTGGGCCCGCCTCGGGCAGCTATGTGCTGGGCGATGCCGCGCCGGTCTCGACCGGGGGGATGGTGGCGGCGATCCGCGACGGGCTCGGCCGTCCGGCCCGGTTGCTGCCGGTGCCCCCTGCCCTGCTGCGCGGCATGCTGCGCGCGGCCGGAAAGGGCGCGATGGCGGAGCAATTGCTGGGCGACATGGCGGTGGATGCCAGCGCCTTCGCACGCGACTTCGCCTGGACGCCGGAGGCCGACACGCTGGCCGGCCTCCGCGCCATGGCGGCCTCGGCGCGCTGAGCTACTCCTTCGCCACCTCGACCAGGACCAGTTCGGCATCCTCGGTCGCGGTGATGGTCATCTCGGCCTCGTCCACGATGCCGGCGCCATCGCGCGCCGCCAAAGCGTGCCCGTTCACCATCACCGCACCCTTGGCCGGCACGAGATAGGCGGCGCGGCCTTCGGCCAGCTTCTGCACCAGCGTCTGCCCCGCCTTCAGCGTCGCGGCCATGACCGCGCCATTGACGTTCAGCGGCAGCGCGGCGCCATCGGCATCCTGCGGACGGCCAGAGGCCAGCACCTCGAACCCCGCCTCGCGGGCCGCTTTCGGGAAGGTCTTCGCGCCCCAATGCGGCTTGGCACCCCGACGGTCGGGGATGATCCAGATCTGGAAGATCTTCGTCGTCGTTGTCTCGAGGTTGTATTCGGCATGCACCACCCCGGTGCCGGCTGACATGATCTGCACGTCGCCGGCCTCGGTGCGGCCTTCATTGCCCATGTTGTCGCGGTGGGTGATCGCGCCTTCGCGGACATAGGTGATGATTTCCATGTCGCGGTGCGGGTGGGGATCGAAGCCGGTACCGGCCGCGATCTCGTCATCGTTCCAGACCCGCAGGCGGCCCCAATTCATGCGGGCGGGGTCCTGGTAACCGGCAAAGGAGAAATGGTGCTTCGCGTTCAGCCAACCGTGATTGGCGCCGCCAAGGCTAGCGAAGGGGCGAATATCGATCATCGTGGTTGCTCCCGTCTGGGCCGGAAGGCCGGCGCTTGTCGCCGCATGACATAGGACACTGGTGCGCGCCGCGCAGGGGAGCACCCGAGATGGTCGGCATTCACGGCATCAATGGCGTGCCGGCGCAACAGCCGGATGGCGGGCACGGCCGAGGTCCTGGCAGGGTCCACCCAACCCAAGGAAACCGACCCATGTCCCGCTTCCGCTGCGTTCCGATCCCCACCGAGACCGCGGCGCGCTGGCGCAGCACCGGTCGCGACGATCGCGGCAATGCATTGATCAAGCGCACCGTGGACGGCCCGGGGTTCCCCTGCCGGCATTGCCTGCGCCTCGGCGCAGCAGGGGAGGAAATGCTGCTCGGCAGCTACGACCTGCCCCGTCCCCAGGGGGTCTATTGGACACCGAGCCCGATCTTCCTGCACGCGGAGGAGTGCCCGCGCTTCACGGCAGAAGACACGATCGCGCCCATCGTGCTGGCCCCCGGCATCGTCTCCGTCCGGTCCTACGATGCCGAGCAGATGTGCCTCTACGATCTCGGTGCCGTCAGCGAGGGCCAGGACGTCGCCCCAATCCTGGCGCGCGCCGTCGCAGACCCGCGCACCCGCTTCATCAACATCCACACCGCGCGCCCAGGCTGCCTGCTGACGGCGGTCGAGAAGCTGCCTCGCTGACTCGCCGACCGCCTCAGCGACACATCAGGATCGGCAGATCCGCATTCTCCAGCACATGGCGCGTGACGCCGCCCAGGATCAGCTGGCGCAGGCGGGAATGGCTGTAGGCGCCCTGGCACATCAGATCGGCGCCGAAATCCCGCGCCGCGCCCAGCAGCCCGGCCCCCACCTCCCGCGTCGCGGGCTTGAAGGGGACGACCTCCGCCTCAATCCCGTGCCAGCGCAGATAGGCGCGGATGCCGTCCGCCCCTGGGCCGCGGCGCTGATAGTCGTCGGAGCACAGGATGCGGACCGCCTGCGCCCGGTGCAGCCAGGGCAGCGCCGCCGCGACGGCCGCGGCACTTTCCGCACTGCCATTCCAGGCCACGGCCACACGGGTGCCGATGGTCGTCGGCGCCTGACGGGGGGCGATCAGGACCGGGCGGCCGCTGTCGAACAGCACCGCATGCAGGGCGTCGGAGGAGGAGACATCCTCATCCGCCTCGGGGTGCGGCACCACGGCCATGTCGAACAGGCGCGATTGCTGCGCGACCACATCCTCCTCGCGCCCGGCGATGGTCTCGAAGCTCACGGTCACCCCCGGCACCTTCAGCGCCGTATTGGGGTCGGAGGCCAGGGTCAGGTCGCCATGGGTGGTGGCGAAGCGGTCGAACAACTGGCGCACACGGCCGGCGCGCTCGCCGCTTTCGCGCTCGGTCGCGGCCATCATCTCCTCGATCATCGCGCCCGAAAGGCCCTCCCCGGCCAGGGGGGCGACGTCGCGCGCATCGACGCGGACATGCAGGCAATGCAGATGCGCGCTCCAGACCCGCGCGACATCGAGCGCGGTGGCGAGCGCGGCTTCCCCGGCGGCGGTGCCGGTGAGCGGCAGCAACAGGCGGCGATAGGCCATCGCACGCTCTCCCTTTATCTGACGGTAGCCTTCCCAGCGTAATCTTTATGCGCCGGCATCGTCCTTCAAGGCCAGGGCGGCACGCGCGGCACCCAGCGCATCCCCCGCGGCGTCGAGGCACATCCAGGCAACCGGGCCGGGATCGGCGGCCGCCGCGCGGTCCAGTACCTCGACCGTCGCGTCGGAGGCGTCAGCCCCCCGCCCGGCCACCCGGGCGCGCAACAGGCCAAGGGGCGCTTCCAGCCAGAAGCCGGCGAAGGGATGCGGCGCGGCCGCCGCTTCCGCCGCCAAACGCATCCCGGGGTCGAGGAACATGGCGTCCAGCACCACGGATTGCCCGGCCGCGAGCGCGGCGCGGGCCAGGGCGAAGATCTCGGCATGGACGGCGGCGCTTTCCTCGGGCCGGTAGGCCTCCGGCGGCAGGCGGGTTTCCGGCGCGACACCGGCGCGGCGCTTGCGGATCTCGTCACTCCGCAGATGCAGCGCGCCGGGCGCGACGCCGAGCGCGGGGGCCAGCCCGCGTGCCACGAACGTCTTGCCCGTGCCTTGCAGCCCCCCCACGGCCACCAGGCGCGGCGGCACGGGGCGCAAATACTCCTCGGCGGCGGCAAGGTAGGGCAGCCCATCCCGCCCACGCGCGGGTTCGAGCTTCGCCCGCACCAGCGCGCGCTGCGCCATCCAGAAGGGCAGCGCAGCCAGCATGCCGGGGTCCGGCGCGCGGGCCATGATGCGGTTCATCACCCGGTTCGCGGCGGCGCGAGAGACCCGGACATCGAGGTCCATCAGGAGGAAAGCGAGTTCGTAGCCGATATCGATGGCGGCGAAGGCCTCGTCGAATTCCAGCGCGTCGAAGGCCACCGGCCGGCCGGCCCAGAGGCAGAGATTCCCGAGATGGAGGTCCCCATGGCAACGGCGTACGGAGCCCGCTTCCGCCCGGGCCGAGAGCAAAGGCGCCAGTGCTTCGAGCCGCGCCAGCATTGCCGCCTCGATGGCGGCGAGCCGGCCGGGATCGAAGCCCGCTTGGCGGCAACCCGCCAGATTGCCCGCGAGCACCAGCCGCATCCGCGCGGCGCTGTCCACCCCTGTCCGGACGGGCGCGGCGGCGACCAGCGCAGTGGCGGTATCGGCCAGCGCATCCAGCATCCCGCCATCCAGCCCGCCTCGGCTTGCGATGGAATCGAGGAAGTCGCCCGCCGGCACCGGGGCCATGCGGAGCACCCAATCCACCACCTCCCCCACCCCCGCCAGGGCCAGGGTGCCATCGGCCGCCCGCGTCACGGGCAGCACATCACGGTAGATGCCGGGGGCGTTCGGGCGGTTCAGCTCCAGCTCACGCCGGCAGAAATGCTCGCGTGCGGCGAGGGTGCCAAAGTCCAGGAAGGGCAGCGTGACGGCCTTCTTGAGCTTGAAGGCATCGGTCGCGCCCACGAAGACGGCAGAGATATGCGTCTCGATGGGCGCGGCCCCGGTGATCCGCGCGAGCAGTGCGGCGACCTCGGCCTGCTGCGCGGGGATGGTCACGGGTAGAGCATCTCCAGCTCCCACCCGGTGTCCGCCCGGTGGAAGACGCGGCGCTCATGCAGCCGGAAGGGCATGTCGCGCCAGAACTCTATGCGCGTGGGCAACAGGCGGAAGCCGGACCAATGGGTGGGGCGCGGGATCTCGCCAAGGCCGAATTTCAGCGTGTACTCGGCCACCGCCTTCTCAAGCGCGAAGCGCCCTTCCAGGGGGCGGGACTGCCGCGACGCCCAGGCGCCGATCCGGCTGCCCCGGGCACGAGAGGCGTAATAGGCATCCGCCTCCTCAGCGCTGACCGGCTCGATCCGGCCTTCGACACGGACCGAACGCTGCAGCGTCTTCCAATGGAAGCACATCGCCGCGAAGGGGTTCGCCGCCAGCTCCCCGCCCTTGCGGCTTTCGAGGTTGGTGTAGAAGACGAAGCCGCGCGCATCCACGCCCTTCAGCAGCACCATGCGGGCGGAAGGCCGGCCATCCGGGGTGGCGGTGGCGAGGCAGACGGCATTGGGGTCGTTCGGCTCGGATGTCGCGGCGTCCGCCATCCAGGCCTCGAAGAGCGGGATCGGGTCTTCGGGGGCGGGCAAGCGCGAGGCCTGGTCCAAGGTCGGTCTCCATCTGCAAGGGAATTGCACCGGGCACTTGCTCCCGCTGGGGGCATGTGCCATCCCGCCCCGACCTCCGCAACCAGATGCCGGTCCCACACATGTCCCATGCCGACACGCCCGAAACGCCCGCCGCCGTCCCCGTGGGGACGCTCATGGCGGGCAAGCGCGGCGTTGTGATGGGGGTCGCCAATGACCGTTCCATCGCCTGGGGCATCGCGCAATCGGTGGCCGCCCAGGGCGCGGAGCTGTGCTTCACCTACCAGGGCGAGGCGCTGGAGAAGCGGGTGCGCCCGCTGGCGGAGCAGATCGGCTCCCGCCTCGTGCTGCCCTGCGATGTGACCGACGATGCCAGCGTCGATGCAGTGTTCGACCAGGTGAAGGCCGAATGGGGCGGGCTGGACTTCCTGGTCCATGCCATCGGCTTCGCGGACAAGCAGTTCCTGCGTGGCCGCTACATGGACACGCCGCGGGACGCCTTCCTGCAGGCGATGGACATCTCGGTCTATTCCTTCGTCTCCGTCGCGCAGCGCGCGGTGCCGCTGATGAAGCCGGGCGGCACGCTGCTGACCATGAGCTATCTGGGCGCCGAGCGCGTGACCCCGCACTACAACGTGATGGGCGTCGCCAAGGCCGCGCTGGAGGCTTCCGTGCGCTACATGGCGGCCGACCTCGGCAAGGCGGGGATCCGGGTGAACGGGATCAGCGCCGGCCCGATCAAGACGCTGGCCGCGAGCGGGATCGGCGATTTCCGCTACATCCTGAAGTGGAACCAGTACAACGCCCCGCTGGAGCGCAATGTGACGATCGAGGATGTGGGGGGCGCCGGCCTTTACCTGCTGTCCTCGCTGTCCTCCGGCGTGACTGGTGAGATCCACCATGTGGATTGCGGCTACCACATCGTCGGCATGAAGAACCCCGACGCGCCGGATATCGCGACGGTCTGACCACAGCCCCCCCTTGCGGGGGGCATGGCGGCGGCGGAGCCTTGCGAAGCCGGGCGGGGTGCGACAGAAGCGAAGCGCGATGTCCCACAACAGCTTCGGCCACCTCTTCCGCTTCACCACCTGGGGGGAATCCCACGGCGCCGCCATCGGTTGCGTCGTGGATGGCTGCCCGCCGCGCATCCCGCTGACGGAAGCGGATATCCAGCCCTTCCTCGACAAGCGCCGCCCCGGCCAGAGCAAATTCGTCACCCAGCGCCAGGAACCGGACCAGGTGAAGATCCTGTCCGGCACCTTCGAGGGCGTGACCACCGGCACGCCGATCTCGCTCGTGATCGAGAACCAGGACCAGCGGTCCAAGGACTATGGCGAGATCAAGGACCGCTTCCGCCCCGGCCATGCCGACCTGACCTATGACCTGAAATACGGCGTGCGCGACCATCGCGGCGGCGGGCGGTCCTCGGCGCGGGAGACGGCGATGCGGGTGGCCGCGGGCGCCATCGCGCGCAAACTGCTCGACGGCGTCACGATCCGCGGCGCGCTGGTCTGCATGGGCGGCGACTGGGTGGATCCTGCCAAGCGCGACTGGGCTCAGGTGGACGAGAACCCCTTCTTCTGCCCCGACCCGCAGGCCGCCGCGCGGTGGGAAGACAAGCTGACCGCCGCCCGCAAATCCGGATCCTCCCTGGGTGCGGTGGTGGAGGTCGTGGCCGAAGGCGTGCCCCCCGGCCTCGGCGCGCCGATCTATGGCAAGCTCGACTCCGACCTCGCCGCCGCGCTGATGTCGATCAACGCCGTGAAGGGCGTCGAGATCGGCGCCGGCTTCGCCTCTGCGGCCTTCAGCGGGGAAGAGAATGCCGATGAGATGCGGATGGGCCCGGATGGGGAAGTGCTGTTCGGCAGCAATCAGGCCGGTGGGATCCTGGGCGGTATCAGCACCGGCCAGCCCATCGTCGCGCGCTTCGCGGTGAAGCCGACCAGTTCCATCCTGACGCCCCGCCAATCGGTGGACCGCTTCGGCCAGGATGTGGAGGTGCTGACCAAGGGTCGCCACGACCCCTGTGTGGGTATCCGCGCCGTGCCGGTGGGCGAAGCGATGCTGGCGCTGGTGCTGGCCGACCACCTGCTGCGCCATCGCGCGCAGAACCCCGATGCGCCGAGCAGGGCCCGGCTACCGCGCAACTGAGAGTACCCCACAAAACCGCTTCGCGGCTTTGCGGGGACCCCGGCCTGAGCGCTGATCTTGCACGGTCGCACCGCGTTGCCGCGGCAAAGCCGCGGCGCCGCCAAGGCCCAAGAGGGATTTGGTTCGGCGCTCTGAACACGACGCGCGACAGAGAATCCTCGACCGAGGGCTTTCCCCGGCCAAGCCATCCCCCGATACTCGGCCTATCGGGAGAGTACGGATGCCGGATACCAACCTGCCCCGCCGCATGACGGGCAATGGCGAGGTGATCGAGACCTCGGCGCCCATCGGCGACGATGTGAAGACCACCACCTGCTACATGTGCGCCTGCCGCTGCGGCATTAAGGTGCACCTGAAGGACGGCCGCGTCCGCTACATCGAAGGCAACCCCGACCACCCGGTCAATCGCGGCGTGCTCTGCGGCAAGGGCTCGGCCGGGATCATGACGCAATACGCGCCGTCGCGGCTGCGCGCGCCGCTGAAGCGCGTGGGGCCGCGCGGCAGCAGCGAGTTCCAGGAAATCAGCTGGGAAGAAGCGCTGCAGACCGCGACCGACTGGCTCGGCCATGTGCGCGCCACCGACCCGCGCAAGCTGGCCTTCTTCACCGGGCGCGACCAGTCGCAATCGCTGACCGGCTTCTGGGCCGCGCAATTCGGTACGCCGAATTTTGCCGCCCATGGCGGCTTCTGCAGCGTGAACATGGCGGCCGCCGGCCTCTACACCGTGGGCGGCAGCTTCTGGGAATTCGGCGAGCCGGATTGGGACCACGCTAAGTACTTCGTGATGTTCGGCGTGGCCGAGGATCATGACAGCAACCCGATCAAGATCGGGCTCGGTAAGCTCAAGGAACGCGGCGCGAAATTCGTCAGCGTGAACCCGGTGCGGACGGGCTATTCGGCCATCGCCGATGAATGGGTCGGCATCCGCCCCGGCACGGACGGGCTGTTCGTGATGGCGCTGATCCACGAATTGCTGCGGACGGATCGCATCGATCTCGACTTCCTCATCCGCTACACCAACGCGCATTGGCTGGTGGTCCGGAATCCGGGCGGCGCCGATGACGGGCTGTTCGCGCGCGACGCGGATGGCAAGCCGCTGGCCTGGGACCGCGCGCGCGGCGCGATGGATGCCGCCACAGCTGACATGCAGCCCGCCATCATCGGCGAACACACTTTGCCCGATGGCCGCGTCGCGGTGCCCGTCTTCCAATTGATGGCCAGCCGCTACCTCGGCGCGGACTATGCGCCGGAGGCGGTGGCCGAGACCTGCGGCGTGACGCCCGACCGCATCCGCCGCCTGGCCGCCGAGATCGCGGACATTGCCTTCAATCACACCGTCACGCTCGACGTGCCGTGGACCGACACGCTCGGCCGCAGGCATGAGAAGATGGTGGGACGCCCCGTGTCCTTCCACGCGATGCGCGGCATCAGCGCGCATTCCAACGGCTTCCACACCTGCCGCGCGCTGCACCTGTTGCAGATGCTCCTCGGCGCGGTGGATGTGCCGGGGTCGTGGCGCTACAAATCGCCCTTTCCGCGGCCGATCCCGCCCGGCCCCGGCCCGGCCGGCAAGGGCGCGAAGCCCAACACGCCGCTCGCGGGCAATATCCTGGCCTTCCCGCATGGGCCGGATGATCTGCTGGTCAACGACGACGGCTCGCCCATCCGCATCGACAAGGCCTTCAGCTGGGACGCGCCGCTCGCGCTGCATGGCATGATGCACAGCGTCATCGGCAATGCCGGCGCGGCCGATCCCTATGAGATCGACACGCTGTTCATGTTCATGGCGAACATGGCCTGGAACAGCGCCATGAATCCCGGCGAGGTCATCCGCATCCTGACGGAGACCAGGGAAGACGGCGAATACCGCATCCCGCATGTCATCTACTCGGACGCCTATTTCTCCGAGACGGTGCCCTATGCAGATCTGATCCTGCCCGACACGACCTATCTGGAACGGTGGGACTGCATCTCCCTGCTCGATCGCCCGATCGGCAACGCGCATGGGCCCGGCGACGCCATCCGCCAGCCGGTGATCCAGCCGGACCGCGATGTGCGTCCCTTCCAGGAGGTGCTGATCGAGCTCGGCGCGCGGCTCGGCCTGCCAGCCTTCGTGAAGGAAGACGGCAGCGCACGGTTCAAGGACTACCCCGACTACATCATGAACCACCAGCGCATGCCGGGCGTGGGCCCGCTGGCGGGGTTCCGAGGAGAGGACGGCACGAAAAAGGGCGTCGGCGAGCCGAACGCGAACCAGCTGCAGCGCTATATCGAGAATGGCTGCTTCTGGAAGCACCACCTGCCGCCCGAGCAGCTCTACTTCAAGCACGCGAACCGCGCCTATCTGGACGACAGCAAGGCGATGGGGCTGGTCGGCAAGGCGGACCAGATCGTGCTGCAGATCTATTCCGAGCCGCTGCAGAAATTCCGCCTCGCCGCGCAGGGGCATGGGGCGAAACAGCCGCAGCCGCACCAGCGCGACCGCATCGCGACCTATTGCGACCCGCTGCCCATCTGGTACGCGCCCATCGAACAGCAGCTGCACGACACGACAGGCTTTCCTCTGTCCGCCGTCACCCAGCGCCCGATGGAGCACTACCATTCCTGGGGCAGCCAGAATGCCTGGCTGCGGCAGATCAAGGGCGCGAACCGGCTCTACATGCACCACGCGATGGCGCGGAAACTCGGCCTCGCCCAGGATGACTGGGTGTGGGTGGAAAGCCGCAATGGCCGCGTGAAGGGGCAGCTCGCGTTGATGGATGGCGTGAACCCCGACACCGTCTGGACCTGGAACGCCATCGGCAAGCGCGCCGGCGCCTGGGCGCTGTCGCCCGACAGCCCGGAAGCGCAGCGCGGCTTCCTGCTGAACCACGTGATCAGCGAATGGCTGCCGGCGCAGGAAATGGCGCATCGCTTCTCGAACTCGGACCCGGTGACGGGCCAGGCCGCCTGGTACGATCTGCGCGTCCGCGTCGTGAAATGCGCGCCGGAGGAGGCCGGGCAGACCGACCCGCACCCGGACGCGCTGACACCGCCGCCCAACATGCCCACCCCGCCGGATATCCTGCGATGACCGAACTCCCGCCCCCGGCGGCGAAGAAGCTGGGCCTCGTCATCGACCTCGACACCTGCGTCGGCTGTCAGGCCTGCGCGACCAATTGCAAGGAATGGAACACGGGCGGGCATCTGGGGCCGCTGCCCGACCTCAACGCCTATTCCGCGGGCGCGGAGGGCGTGTGGTTCAACCGGGTCCATTCCTATGAGGCTGGTGTGGGCGAGGCCGGGCGGACTGTGCACTTCCCCCGCTCCTGCCTGCATTGCGAAACGCCGGCCTGCGTCACCGTCTGCCCCACCGGCGCCAGCTACAAGCGCGCCGAGGACGGCATCGTGCTGGTCAACACCGACATCTGCATCGGCTGCGGCCTGTGTGCCTGGGCCTGCCCCTATGGTGCGCGGGAGATGGATGAGGATGAGGGGGTGATGAAGAAATGCACCCTCTGCGTCGACCGCATCTACAACGAGACGATCCCCGAACCGCAGCGCCAGCCGGCCTGCG
>JBIIRI010000135.1:0-10172 GCA_044341625.1 Roseomonas sp. | reverse complement strand
TCGTCCTTGGGGTACCGTCCACCCGCACCAGCGACAGTGCCGGGGGCCAGGTCACAAAGCAGCTCAGGAGCAGGCGCTCCTGCTTTGGCCCACTAAAATTCCGCCCGGACCACCAGATGGGGGCTGGTCACTGAAGGGGCTGATTTTTGGGGTAGATGGCCGGGCGCTGTCGCCAACCCACGCCAGGAAGACCGGCCGGCTCTACCGCTACTACGTGGCGCAGCGCGTGCTGAAGGGCGACGCCGTCGGCGACGACAGCATCGTGCGCCGGGTGTCGGCGGCGGAGGTCGAGGCGGCGGTGGTGGACCAGGTCCGCGCCCTGCTGCGGCAGCCGGAGATTGTGGTGGGCACCTGGCGGGCGGCGCGCAGGGAGGCCCCGGACCTGACCGAGAGCGAGACCCACGACGCACTGCACCGGCTCGACCCGCTCTGGGAGCACCTGTTCCCGGCGGAGCAGGCTCGGATTGTCCGGTCCCTGGTCGAGCGGGTGGTGGTCGGCCCTGCCGGCGCGGACATTCGGCTGCGGCTGGACGGGCTCGGCGGCCTCGTCCGCGACCTCGGCGCCATCGCGCCGGACGCGCTGAGGTTGGCAGCATGACCAGGGCGACCAGCATCACGGTCCGGGTGCCGCTGACGATCCGCCACCGGCCAGGCAGGAAGACCGTCGTGACGCCGGTGGCGGATGGCGTAGCGCCGGTCACGACGCGGGCCGACCCGGCTCTGGTGAAGGCGCTGGCACGGGCGTTCCGGTACCAGCGGCTGCTGGACGAAGGGCGCTACGCCTCCATCAGCAAGATGGCAGCCGCCGAACGCCTCGAGCGGGGCTACCTGGGCAGCCTCCTGCGTCTGACCCTCCTGGCCCCGGACATCGTGTCGGCCATCCTGGACGGCCGGCAGCCGAGGGGCCTCACCTGCGCCGTGCTGGCCGGAGGGCTACCTGTGGGTTGGGACGCCCAGCTCAACACTTTTGATGCGAATAGCCTGGGACAGGGAGCCACCCGAAGGATCGGCGGCGCACAATGAAGGTTGGCGGATCAACGGTCCTTACGAAAAACGGGAGTGAAGATCTTCCTTGATCTGACCCTAGCGAAAGTCCGCCTTCGTAAAGATGTCCTAGCCCAGCCCTGGGAACGCTGCCGAAAGAGGGCACGGCAATGGTACGGTCGACGAGGGACGCCCGCGCATTCGTGCCGCCGACGCAGAGGTCTGAATGCCGATATAGGCCAGCGGCCGCTCCAGCGTTGGCGGCCTTTGGCACAGATGGAACGCCCATCGCACGATCTTTCCCCCAATTATGCACCACTCGCACCGAAGGCGGCACCAGGTGCATCGTCGAGGCGTTGACGGCGCCGCCGTCAAGCACACGCCGGGGTTCCGCTACGCTTGGCAGTTGACCACGACGGGGTTGCTCGTGGTGTCGGCCGATGCGGCGTCGGAGCCGACCCAACTCGCGCCCGGCATCGATACAGCGGAGCTGGGGGAGGTGCAGCGCCCAAGAGACGCGGGTGAAGCCTGCGTGCGCTGGGTATCAATCCGCCGCGGTGATGCCGAGGCGCCGGATAATGCTCCCGAAGCGCTCGCGCTGGCCCGCCATGAACTGCCCGAACTCCGCTCCCGTCAGCACCAGGGGCTCTGCGCTCAGGACAGAGAGCGTTTCGCCCATTGCCGGCGTTGCCATCGCATCGCGCAGGATGGACCCGAGCCGGTCAAGGATCGGCTGCGGCGTGCCACGTGGCGCGGTGACGCCGAACCAGGAGGAGATTTCGAAATCCGGCACCCCTGCCTCGATCATCGTGGGCAGTTCGGGCGTAAAGCGCGAACGCTCGCGCGTTGTCACGGCCAGCGCCCGCACTCCCCCGGCCCGGACATGCGGAAGGATCTGCGGGGTATTGTCGAACGCGATCTGTATGCGTCCGGCCAACAAGTCCTGCAGCATCTGCGCCCCACCGCGATAGGGGACATGCACAATGTCCACGCCAGCGATGGCCTTGAACATCTCCCCAGCCAGGTGGATCGATCCGCCCGCCCCGGCGGAGCCGAAGTTCAGCCGTCCTGGATTGGCCCGGCAATGCGCGACCAGTTCCGCGATGCTGTTCGCCGGCACCGAGGGATGCACGACGGCAATGCTGCCGATCTGCGCGAAGGCGCCGATCGGCGCGACGTCCGAGACGCCATGATAGCCCGTGTTGGGATAGAGAAGCGGGCCCGTGATGTGCGTCGAGGGCGCGGCGAAGGCCAGGGTGTAGCCGTCCGGATCGGCGGTCACGGCCTGCCGCGTGCCGGACGTACCGCCCGCGCCGCCCCGATTATCCACGATCACGGTCTGGCCGAGCGCGGCGGCGAAGGTCTCGGCGACGATGCGGCCCATGCGATCCGACAGACCGCCCGCCGGGAACGCGACGATCAGACGGATCGGCCGATTCGGCCAGGTACCCTGCGCGAGGGCGGGCGTAGCCACAAACCCTGCCGAGGCAAGGGTTAGCGTGCGGCGGGTTAGCATGTGCGTCTTCTCTCTCCGGCGGGGGCGTCCTGGTCCAGCGTCGACCGCAGCGCCTACCCCAGTCGCGCGGCGTGGCAGGCGGCGATCCAAGCGATGATGCCTTCTACCGTCGCGCGCGGCCCGCGAAATTTCAATCCAGGAATTCCGACGACCCGCCGACCCGTCTTGGTGGGTTGTGCTGCGCGGAGCGGATGAAGGCGCGCCGGGCGTTCTTAGAAGCGTGTTATCCCGGCTGTCCGCCGACCTCCACCGGGCGGTCCGGATCGGCCGCCCAGGCCGACCAGGAACCGGGGAACATCGCCGCCGTGACGCCTATGGACGCGAGCGCGAGCACGCTGTGCGCCGCCGAGATCCCGGCGCCACAGGACACCCCGACCTGGCGCGAGCCATCGGCGCCGAGCACCGCGTAGAGATGCCGCAGCGTGTCCCCATCGGCGAAGCTGCCCGCTTCCGTCAGCACATCCGCCGCCGGCGCGGAGATCGAGCCCGGGATGTGACCACGCCGCGGCTCGCCCGGGCCGCCGATGTAGTTGACCCGCACCCGGCTATCGAGCAGCAGGCCACTGCGGGCGAGGGCGGCGGCGCCGTCCGCGTCCAGCACCGGCAGGTGCCCGGGGCTCGCCGACACGTCGCCGGGCGTGGGCCTGCCCGGCTCCGACGCGACCGGCAGCCCCGCCGCCTGCCAGGCCGCGAAGCCGCCATCGAGCAGCCGCACATCGGCGAGCCCGGCCCAGCGCAGCACCCACCAGCCGCGCGCCGCGACAAGGCCACGATCGTGGTCGTAGACGACGACCGGCACGTCGCGTCGCAGGCCCCAGCGCCGGGCGGTTTGCGTCAGGTCCTGGATCGCCGGCAGCGGGCGGCTGCCGCGCGTCCCGCCGCCTGGGGAGGCAAGCTCCGTCGGCAGGTCCACATCCACTGCGCCCGGAATGCGCGGGGCGGAAGCCCAGGCGCCCGGGCCGTTGCGGATGGCAAGCACCGAGATCGGTGCGCCCCGCGCCAGCAGGTCGCCGAGCGCGGATGCGGTGATGAGGACGTTCGCGCGGTGATCCATGATCGGTCCTTCAGGCCAGTCGGAGCACGCCCCGATGATCGAGCGCGAGCGGAGGCGCGCCCGGGACGGCGGCGTAGGCATCGATGGGATGGAACAGGTAGAGCCAGGGCGGGTTGTCGCGGAGATGCGCGAGGCATCGCCCATAGGCCGCGTCGCGCGCAGCCGGATCTGAGGTGGCGGCCGCAGCGCGGAACATCGCTTCGAGCGCCGGGTCGTCGCTGCCCTGCCACCACGGCCCGCGGGAGCGGGCCGAGATCTTGTCGTCCAGCACACGGAAGGTGCTGTGGGGCGAGGAATCGAACAGCGCGATGTCGCCGATGCGCCGCGCCGAGACCTGCCGCGCATAGGCTGGGCGGTCGGCGACCACCTCGACCGTCGCCGGGCAGCCGCAGGCGGAGAGATCGCGGGCGATCATCGCCGCGATCTCCGGCGCGCGTTCCGGCATGTGGGCGGGCGCCCGGATCAGCACTGGCGCACCCGCGCCCGCTTCGGCGAACAGCGCGCGCGCGCGGGCGGGATCATGCGGCAGGGGCGGCGGCCGGGTGGCGCGCATGCCCAGGTGGAAGGGGCTGACGATGCTGGACGCGGGCTGGCCGAGGCCGTGGAACAGCCGCGCGACGATCGCATCGCGATCCACCGCGAGATTGGCGGCGATCCGCGCGCGCGGATCGCGGAACAGCCCCTCGGCGCAGTTGAGATAGGCCATGACGGACAGCGTGTTCGGCGCCTGTCCCCATAGCAGCCCGTGCCCCCCCGCCGGGCCCTGGCGCCGTTCCAGGTTGAGCGCGACGTCCGCCCCGCCATCGCGGAGCGCGGCGAGGCGGGCCTCCGCGTCCGGGATCGCGATCGCGCGGATCGCGCCGGGACTGCGCGCGGGATCGGTCGCGACCAGCAGCGCTTCCTTGTCCGGCTGGTAGCGCGCGATGCGATAGGGCCCGGTGCCGATCGTCGCCTCGCCTGCGGCGTCGGCGCGGGCGCAGACGAATTCGGCCAGGATCTCCGGCAGGTCCGCGAAGGGGGCGGGGGTGGCGATGCGGATCGCATCCTCGCCCTCGGCGGAGATCTCGGCCCCGGCCAGGTAGCGCGCATAGGACCAGGGCATGCCGAACATGTCGCGCCCATCGAGCGCGGCGCGGATCGTGGCCAGCACATGCTCGGCGGTGCAGCGCAGCCCGTCATGGAACGTGGTGCCCGGCCGGATCGCGAAGCGCCAGGAGCAGCCATCCGCCCGCATGTGCCAATGGCTGAACAGGCCGGGCAGCACCTCCCCGTCCTGCCAGTGGCACAGAGGCTCGAAGGCGAAGGAGCGGAGCGTGAGGACCGACGTGTCGTCGGTGACGCGCCCAAGAGGGGGCAGATGGACGCGTTCGAGAGCGAGGCGGATCATCCGCCGCCCATCCCCGCCGCGGTGGAATCGGGGCGCGCCGATTGCCGCCCGGCGCGTTGCAGGCGATCCTGTCCCTCCCAACGCCGACCGGAGGCCCCATGCCGCGCCCCTTCATCGAACAGAACGTGACCTGGCTCTACAGCGACGATCTCGATACTCATGCCGCATTCTATCGCGACGTGCTGGAATTGCCGCAAGTGCTGGACCAGGGCGTGTGCCGCGTATTCCAGGTGAGCCCGACGGGCTTCCTCGGCGTCTGCAACAAGGAAGGACGGCCGCGTGGCACCAAGGGCATGATGGTCACCTTCCTGGTCGAGAATGTGGAGGAGACCTACCGGTATCTCCTCGGCAAGGGGGTGGAGTTCGACGGTCCGCCGAACATGCTCGGGGGGCGCACGGTGTATTCCGCCTTCTTCAAGGATCCGATCGGCTACTGGCTTGAGATCCAGGAGTTCAACGATCCGCGCTGGCCCTATCCGCCGGGCCGTGGCCCGCGCCGAGGCTGATCAGGCCCGGCCCACCTGTCCAGTTGCCGCCCGGCGCGCCGGGCGGCAGTCTTCGTAGCGTAATATGATCGGAGTGACACCGCATGCCGAGCCGCCGTTCGCTTCTCGCCCTCGGCACCACGGCGCTGGCATTGCCCGCGCTCGCGCAGGGCGTCTTTCCGACGCGGCCGATCCGCTTCGTCGTGCCCTGGGCGCCTGGGGGCGCCACGTCCAACATCAGCCGGATCGTGGCCGACGCGATGATGCCGATGCTGGGTCAGCCTGTCGTGCTGGATCACCGGGCGGGCGCGGGCGGTGCAATCGGTTCGGCCGAGGTCGCGCGCGCGGCCCCGGATGGCTACACGATCCTGATCGCGGGCGCGGGAACCTTCTACCGACCGCTCATCGAGCGCGACGTGCCGTTCAACCCGGACCGTGACTTCGGCTTCATCGGGCCTGTGGGCGACGGGCCATTCGCGTTCGTTGTCCGCAACGGTCTGCCGAACACGCTGCGCGGCTTCATCGACCATGCGCGGTCGAACCCAGAGAGGCTGAACTTCGCCTCCTCCGGCCAGGGCTCGACCAGCCACCTCACGGCGGAGGCGTTCAATACCGCTGCCGGCATCCGCGCGACACATGTCGCCTATCGGGGGGCCGCCCTGGCGATGAACGACCTGGTGGCCGGGCGGGTGGACTACTACTTCGATGCCTTCGCAACCGTGCTCGAGAATGTGCGCGCTGGTCGGATCCAGGCGCTTGGTGTCACCACTGCCGCCCGCGCCGCCCGCGCGCCAGAACTTCCAACGCTGGAGGAAGCAGGCATGCCGGGTTTCACCGCAGCGCCATGGTGGGGTATCATCGGCCCCGCTGGCATGCCGGCCCCGGCCGTGCAGCGGCTTTCCGCCGCGCTGGTCGCGGCCCTTGGGCAGCGCGAAGTGATCGAGCGGCTGGCAGACCAGGGCTGCCGCGCCTTCAGCATGGCGGCCGGACCATTCGAGACCTATGTCCGCGCTGAGAACGAGCGCTGGTCCCGCGTGATCGAATCGGCGGGGCTCCGCATATCCTGACAGTTCGCGCAGTCGGAGCGGCCTTCGTGGGCAGGCCAGGGCCGTGCGAGGCATGGACATGGAGCCACTCGCGCGAAATGTGCTGATCCGCACCGAGCCCGATCGTGTCTGGAACCGCATCGCCCGTGCAACGCGGGCGTAGCCCATCGATCTTGCCCTGGCCGCGCCTGAACGGCCGCCACGCGAGCTTGCCGTGCGCTCCATCGACCGGCAGCGCTATTTCGTCTCGGAAGCCTCGGTCTACCCTCTTCTCAAGGCACGCGGCGACCCAGCACGACGCGTTCAGCATCGCGGCGTGGCTCGCGGCGGCGGACAGGAGCCGGAGCCTCTCGGGCTGTCTGCAGCCCGGCCTGCGCGAAGTCGGGAAGGCGGTGGCGCGGGATGGATCTTGGGCGTCGCCGGCGAATTGGACTTGCTGGATTACACGGAGGCGAGTCACGCGGCGCACTGACAGCCGCAACGCGTCGAAGCGAATTCGCTTGGGGTCTCTAGGGGCGAGATGCTCGATTCGGCGCCTATTCTGCATTGCCTAAGCGAGCCTATCTACGAGCAGAACTGCGTGTGCCAGTGGCCCTACCCACACCCTGCGCAAGTCATGAGCCCGCGCCGCTCGCGCGCTGGCTCGACCAGATAGCCGCAGCGCATGCAATTCGCGCCCTCGTCGGCGGGGTCGAATGGATCGGCGACGCGCCGGCTCCGAATTCTTGGTTTTCTTGCGGACAGGGGCGCCGCTGGCTCGGTGCTCTGGCCTCGCGGAACCTCCAACGGGGGCTTGGAGGTGACGTGCTTGTTCCGCCTTTCTCTACTGGCTCCCACATCGGCATCACGTGTGCGACGGGCTTGAGCGTCACCGTTGCGACCGGCGCGGGAGACGGGGAGGGCCCCCACGCGGATTTAGGGGGGAAGCCGTCGTCCCAGGTCGCTGCACGGACCTTGGAAACTGGTCGGTGCGCCTGGTCCTGCCCGGCGGTCGTCCCTTGCGGCGACAGGCGCACCACCTCAACGACGCGGCTGCCGGTGGCGCCGCCCTTGCGAGGAATGCTCCGCAGTTCTCGCTGCTCAGTCGGACCCGATTGGCCGCCGCCAAGGAGTGCGAACACGTGGTCGATTTCGGACATGGGCCTCCAGGAGGCGTTCGAGGGCCTGATCGGATTCGCCGCCGGCGATCTGCTGGTTTGGCGCAGTTGCGATCGGCTAGCGGTACCATTTCTGAATCTAGGCTGCGATCTGCGCTCCAGAAAGCAATCAGATCAAGTAGATAAAGCTTGAGGGGAAAATCGGCCTACCCTCGAGGTCCGGAGAGTCTCCGGCATTTCGGAGAGAAAACCGGCCTTCGTTGCGTCCGCGCACCCTCAAGGTCGCGGCCAGAAATCGCGGGAAACCTGCGCCTCAGCGCGGTGTCCCGATCAGGAGAGACAGGTTGTGAGGAGACCGACTGGAGCAGCGGTGGGAACCGGGGAATGAAGTTCTCTTGGCTGTGTACTGGCGGAGGCAGTGCGCCCAGCCTCCCTGTCGCCTTGTCCTTTCCCGCTGAACTGGTCCACCTGTAGCACTTGATGGGGGCAGGACCAGTCGAAGGTAAAGCTGGGTTCGTGATGGCTGCGCGGGCTGTCAGTACGGCCGTCCTGCCGCGCCGCGTAACGGCGATGTGCCTGAGGATCGGTCAGGCGCGGAGGACGTCCCCGAGCATCTGCACGCCGCGCCGGATGGTATCCTCATCGAGGCAGGCATACCCCATCACCAGGCCCGCGCTGGCAGGCAGGGTGTCTGCTGGAGCGTCCGCGTAGAGCGGGGTGATCGGGTATATGCCCAGGCCCGAGGCGCGAGCGCGTGCGACAAGGTCTGCTTCCTCTGCCCTGGGCACCCGGTTGAACCAGGCCACGACATGCAGCCCGGCATCGGCGCCCGCTACGGTCACGGCGTGTCCCAGCGTGTCGGTGAGGGCGGCGAGAAGCGCTGCGCGTCGGTCCGCGTTCCGTCGCCGGACGCGACGGACATGGCGCTCATAGGCGCCGCTTCCGATCAGGTCGGCGAGAGCCTCCTGTTCCAGGGCTGAGGCGTGCCTGTCCGCCAGCAGCTTTGCCTTCGCGAAAGCCGCGGACAGCGCGGGCGGGACGACGAGGTAACCCAGGCGCAGGGTGGGCGCGAGCGTCTTGGAGAGCGTGCCGAGGTAGATGACGCGCCCCCCATCATCCATGGCCTGCAGGGGCGGGATCGGGGCGATGTCGAAGCGGAACTCGCTGTCGTAGTCGTCTTCGATAACATGCGCACCGTTACGCTGTGCCCAAACCAGCAACTCCCGGCGTCGCCCGACCGAGAGCACGCTGCCGAGCGGAAACTGGTGCGACGGCGTCGTGTAGGCCAGCCGCGCCGCCGGCAGGCCTTCGGTTCGTACCCCCTCTGCGTCCACGCTCACCGCGGTCACCGCCGCGCCGGTGGCGAGGAACACCTGCCGCGCCAGCGCGTAGCCAGGGTTCTCCATCAGGACGTGATCGCCCGGGTCGAGCAGCAACCGGGCGCAGAGATCGAGGCCCTGCTGCGAGCCACTGACAACGATGATCTGGTCCGGCTCGCAGCGCAGCCCGCGCGCCCGCCACAAGTAGCCCTGCAGCGCGGCGCGCAGAGGGGCGTAGCCGCGCGGATCGCCATAACGAAGGCGCTCCTGCCGCCGCAGCACTGCGCCCCCGACAGCCTTGCGCCAGGCGAGCACCGGGAAGTCCGCAGCTGCCACGTCGCCGTAGCGAAAGTCTGCGACCATCCGATCGCCGCCGGCAGGCGGCGGCAGGGGGAAGGCCGACAGCCTTCGGCCATAGGCCGAGAGCTGGTCAGGCTGGTCCTTCGGGGGAACTGGACCCGACCGCGCGGGACTGGGGCCAAGATCTGCCGCAACCCGCGCCCGCGCACCCTGTCGCGGCTCCAGGTAGCCTTCTGCGATCAGTTGCTCATAGGCAGCCGTCACGGTGGTCCGCGACACGCCCCACTCTGCCGCCAGGGTGCGGGTCGAGGGCAGGCGCGCACCGGGGCCGAGCAGGCCAGAGGCGATCTGGCCCTTGATCGCCTCGCAGATCCTCTGGGTCACCCGCGCAAGGCGGGGCGGCTTCGGTCCCATGCGGAGACTGGTCCAATGTTTTCTCGGCAAACTGGCTCATCCTTGTGGGCCAGATTCGGGGCAAGGTCCAATCCAGTCCAGGAGCCATCACCATGTACGTCCCGCCCGCCTTCCGCGAGGATGACCTCGCCGCCCTGCATGGGACAATGCGGGGGGCGCGGCTGGCCAATCTCGTCACGGCGACGGGCGAGGGGGTGATGGCGACACCGTTGCCGCTCTTCCTCGCGGCGGACGAAGGTCCCCACGGCACGCTCTACGGCCATCTTGCGCGCGCCAACCCGCAATGGCGGTTGCCGGCGGTGGGCGAGGCCATGGCGCTGTTCATGGGGCCGGACGCCTATGTCACCCCGTCCTGGTATCCGTCCAAGCAGGAGCACCACCGCGTAGTCCCGACTTGGAACTACGTTGCGGTCCATGCCTACGGCCCGGCCGAATTCTTCGAGGATGCGGACCGCCTGCTGGACCTCGTGACCCAGCTGACCGACCTGCACGAGCGCCCGCGCGCTCAGCCTTGGGCCGTCGCCGACGCGCCGACCGACTTCGTCCGCGCGCAACTCAAAGGCATCGTCG
>JBIIRI010000024.1:0-28811 GCA_044341625.1 Roseomonas sp. | reverse complement strand
GTGGTGGTGATGGCGTCGAGCGACGCCTGCGTATCCAGGTGTTCGCGGAGCCAGGAGAGGGTGAACTTCATTTCTTATGCCCTCAAGCGCCGGGCGGCCGCATCCGCGGCCTTGGCTTCGCCGCGCGGCTGGCGAACCAGCGGCGACGTCGGTTGGGCGGCGGCGGCCGCGTTGCGGCCGCATCCTCGGAGGCCGGTGCCGATATCTGCGCAGCGCATGCTAGATGCCCTCGTGCAGGGAAGCCGGCGCCAGCGGATCGGCCGCGTAGTGGCGCAGCCAGCGCAGGTCGCTTTCGTAGAAGGGCCGCAGATCCGGCATGCCGTGCTTCAGCATGGTGATGCGCTCGATCCCCATGCCGAAGGCGAAGCCCTGCCACTCGCGCGGGTCGAGGCCGCAATTGGCCAGCACCTTCGGATGCACCATGCCGGACCCCAGGATCTCCAACCAGTCGCCGCCGCCGCCCAATTCGCCGGTCTTCCGGTTCCAGCCGATATCCACTTCCATCGAGGGCTCGGTGAAGGGGAAGTAGCTGCTGCGGAAGCGCACCGGCAGATCGGAGATACCGAAGAAGGCGCGCAGGAAATCCACCAGGCACCCCTTGAGGTGACCCAGCGTGATGCCGCGGTCGATCACCAGCCCCTCCACCTGGTGGAACATCGGGCTGTGCGTCGCGTCATGGTCGGCGCGATAGGTGCGGCCCGGCGCGATGATGCGGATCGGCGGCGGTTCGCCCAGCATGGTCCGGATCTGAAGTGGCGAGGTCTGGGTGCGCAGCACGCGGCGATGCCCGGCCTCATCGGTGCCGGGCATATAGAAGGTGTCGTGGTCCTGCCGCGCCGGGTGATGGTCCGGGATGTTGAGCGCGCCGAAATTGTGCCAGTCGCTCTCGATGTCCGGGCCGTCCACCACGCGGAATCCCATCGCGCCGAAGATCGCGGTCAGTTCCTCGATGGTGCGGCTGATCGGGTGGATGCCGCCATCGGCAGCGGTGCCCGGCGCGAAGGGGCGGGGGGGGAGGGAGACGTCCACGCGCTCCGCCTTCAGCTTCGCGTCCAGCGCGGCGGCTTCCAGCACGGTGCGGCGCGCATCCAGCAGCGCCTCGATCTCGGTCTTGAGGCGGTTCAGCGCCGCGCCGCGTTCCTTCCGCGCTTCGGGCGCGACGGCGCCGAGGCCCTTCAGCAACCCGGACAGGCTGCCCGACTTGCCGAGCACGCCGACGCGCACGGCGTCCAGCGCACGAAGATCCTCCGCGGCGGTCAGCGCGGCTTCGGTCTCGGCGCGCAGTGTCGCCAGATCGTCTGACATCGTCGGCTCCGGATAAACAAAGGGCCGCCCCCTGGCGGGAGCGGCCCTCTTGTCTTCGATAAACCCTATCCCCGGAAGGGGGATCAGGCCTGCGCGGGGAGGGCGCCCTTCGCCTTTTCGACGATGGCGGCAAAGCCCGCCGCGTCCTCATAGGCAATGGCGGCGAGAACCTTGCGGTCCATCTCCACCCCGGCGGACTTGAGCCCCGCGATGAAGCGGGAATAGGTCAGGCCATGATCGCGCACGGCGGCATTGATGCGCTGGATCCAGAGGCCCCGGAACTCGCGCTTCTTGTTGCGGCGGTCACGATAGGCGTACTGGAGAGCCTTCTCGACCCGCTCAAGGGCGGGGCGGTAGGCGGTGGACGACCGGCCGACATAGCCCTTGGCGAGCTTGAGGACCTTCTTGTGACGGGCGTGCTTGGTTACGCCCCGCTTGACGCGTGCCATCTGTCAGACCCTTCCGCTCAGCGACCAAGCCCGTAGGGCAGCCACTGCTTCACCGTGTCGCCGTCCTGCTTGTCCATGACCATCATGCCGCGGTTCTGGCGCTTCATGGTGGTGGTCTTGGCGGTCAGGCAGTGACGCTTGTTGCCGGCGCCAGCCTTGACCTTCCCGGTCGCGGTGAGTCGGAAGCGCTTCTTCACGCTCGACTTCGTCTTCATCTTGGACATTTGGCCCTCCTCGGGGTGAAGCGTCCCTCCTTGCGCCCTGCCGGGGCAGGGGCCGCACAATGCGGCGGGGAAGCGGGCCGGCCGGGCATGTCCAGGAGGCCACGGCGCGGGGAGCGGGCTTCTAATCCGCCCCCAGCGCCGATGCAACCCCGGCCCGGCCGCCCTTCACCCTCAGGCGGCTTTCGGCAGCCGGCGGTGGAGCAATTCGGACAAATGGGCGGCGATCGCGCCCATGCCCCCCCGCGCGCCCTCTCGGCCCGCCTTTCGCTCGGCGTCCGCATTGTAGTTGGTGTTGGTGTTCACGTCATAGGCGAAGGTCCGGCCCTCCCGGTCGGTGATGAACTCGATCGCCCCCACCCCGATGCCGTTCGCGGTAAGGAAGGCTTCCATCCGGTGGAGCAGCGGATGGGCGAAGCCGTCCACGATGCGGAACTTCTCGCCGGGCGCGACCGCCGGGCAGACCGCGCCGTTCCCCACCTGGCAGGCATCCGCCGGGCAGAGCTCGAAGCCCTCCGAGGTGTCCACCCGCACGGCATAGAGGAAGCGGCCGCCGATGAACTCGGCCCGGGTGATGAAGGGCTCCGGCGCCTCGATATAGCGCTGCACCAGCCAGATACCGTCGCGGGGATGGGCGAAGGGGTCGGGATCGGTGGCGATCAGGGCCAGCGCTTCCTCAAGCCCCGCCTGGCTGCGAACCAGCCGCACGCCGAGCCCCTTGCCCGCCCGGTTGTGCTTCAGGATCACCGGGAAGCCGAGCCGCGCGGCCGCTTCCGCGATCTGGCCGGTGCCGACCACCGCGATGGTGTCGGGCGTCGGGATGCCATGCGCGGCCAGCGCCTGGTACTGCGCGACCTTGGACAGTTCCAATTGCAGCGCCCGGCGGCCATTCACCACCGTCCGCCCATGCCGTTCCAGCCACTCGATGACGGCGCCGGCATATTCCGGCGCATAGGTATGGCCGCGGGTGTGAGAGGACGCGCTCATCCGGTTGTAGAAAACGCCGTCCGGCGGCGGGCGGGTCAGGTCGATCAGCCCGGTGTCGAGGAACCATTCCTGGAAGGGCGTGCCAAGGCCGGCGAAGGCGGCGCGCAGCGGCACGACCCAGGCGTCGTTCTCGTGGATGACATGGACCTGCGACATCGGGGGCTCCGGAGGATATTCGTCCCGGAAAGAGGCGAGTTTTCTTCGATCCCGCAAGATGTCCGGGAAAAAAGCGAAAAATTACTCCCGGCGGACCGCCAGAAGGATGCCACTTTCCCTGACTGCCCCCGGACGGGGGCTTCCCTGCTCCGCCATGCCGAGGGTTCCGGCGCCGCGGTGCGCGGCCTATATCCGGGCGGTGATGGTTCCCTTCCGCAAGATGCACGGCCTGGGCAACGACTTCGTCGTGCTGGATGCGCGCGCCGCGCCGCTGCCTGTGACGCCCGCCGTCGCGCGCGGCATCGGCAACCGCCACACCGGTGTCGGCTTCGACCAGCTGATCGTCATGGAGCCCCCCCCGCCGGGCGCCGATGTCTTCATGCGGATCCTGAACCCGGACGGGTCGGAGGCCGGCGCCTGCGGCAATGCCACGCGCTGCATCGCCTCCCTCGTCGCCGAGGAAGCGGGCAGGGATCGCGTCGTGGTGCGGACCATCGCCGGCGACCTGCCGGTGGAGCGCCTGCCAGGCGGCCTCTGGCGCGCCGATATGGGCCCCGCGCGCCTGTCCTGGCGCGATGTGCCCCTGGCGCGGGAGGTCGATACGCTGCACCTGCCGCTCGCCCTCGGCCCGGTCGCGGACCCGGCGGCCTGTTCGATGGGCAACCCCCATGCGACTTTCTTCGTCGATGACCTCGCCGCCATCCCGGTGGCAGACATCGGCCCGGTCCTGGAACGCGACCCGACCTTCCCCGACCGCGCCAATATCGGCTTCGCCCAGATCCTGGCCCCGGACCGCATCCGGCTGGTGATGTGGGAACGCGGTGCGGGCATGACGCTCGCCTGCGGGTCCGGCGCCTGCGCCACCATCGTCAACGCGGCTCGGCGCGGGCTGACGGGCCGGCGCGCGACGGTCGAGCTGCCCGGCGGGTCGCTGGAGATGGAATGGCGCGCGGATGGTCATGTGCTGATGACCGGCCCGGTTGCCACTGTCTTCACCGGCGCGCTGGACCTCGCCCGCTATTCATGACGCCCGAGGTGCTGACCTTCGGCTGCCGGCTGAATGCCAGCGAGTCCGCGGCGATGCGCGAACTCGCCGCACAAGCCGGCCAGGACGACGTGCTGATCGTCAACACCTGCGCCGTCACCGCCGAAGCCGAGGCGCAGGCCCGCCAGGCCATCCGCAAGGCGGCGCGGGACAAGCCAGGCCAGCGCATCATCGTCACCGGCTGCGCCGCGCAGATCGCGCCCGACGCCTGGGCCGGGCTGCCCGGCGTTGCGCGCGTCATCGGCAATGCGGACAAGCTGAGCCCCGCCACCTGGGCCACGCTCGACACGCCAGCGCCGGTGTCCGACATCATGGCGGTCAGCGGCCCACCCGCGCGGATGGTGACCGAGTTTTCCGGCCGCGCGCGGGCCTTCGTGCAGGTGCAGCAGGGCTGCGACCATCGCTGCACCTTCTGCGTGATCCCCTATGGCCGCGGCCCGTCCCGCTCCATCCCCGCCGGCGCGGTGGTGGACCAGGTGCGCGCGCTGGTCGCGCGTGGCTACCGGGAAGTGGTGCTGACGGGGGTGGACATCACCAGCTACGGCGTCGACCTGCCCGGCCGGCCGAGCCTCGGCCAGTTGGCGCGGCGCCTGCTGGCGCTGGTGCCGGATCTGCCCCGGCTGCGGCTGACCTCGCTCGACCCGGTCGAGATGGATGACGACCTCTGGCGCCTGCTGGCGGAGGAAGCGCGGCTGATGCCGCATCTGCATCTGTCGCTGCAGCACGGGGCCGACCTGATCCTGAAGCGCATGAAGCGGCGGCACCTGCGCGCGGATGCGGTGGCGCTGTGCGACCGCGCGCGGCGGCTGCGCCCCGATATCGCCTTCGGCGCCGACCTGATCGCCGGCTTCCCGACCGAGACGGAGGAGGATGCGGCCGCGACACTCGACCTGGTCGAGGCCTGCGGCCTGACCTTCCTGCACGTCTTCCCCTATTCCGAGCGCCCCGGCACCCCTGCCGCCCGCATGCCGCAACTGCCCGTGCCGCTCCGGCGCGAGCGTGCGGCCCGGCTGCGGGAGGCCGGGCGGCGCGCGGCGCGCCGTTTCTACGAAGGCCGGATCGGCCAGGTGGAACAGGTGCTGCTGGAACGCCCGGACCGTGGCCACAGCGCCCAGTTCGCGCCGGTGCGGTTGCGCGGCGCGGTGGGTAACCGGGGCGCGCTGCAGGCGCTGCGGGCGGTGGCGTGCGATGATGATGGCCTGATCGCGGAGGTTGCCTGACCCATGGCACTCAAGGGTTTCTGGGATCGCCTGCGCGGCCGCGAGACACCGGCCGACGCCCCGGTGCCGGCCGAGCCGCCGGTCGCGCCGCCGCCCCCGGCGCCTGAGGCCGCGCCAAGGCGGGATGAAGCCCCCGCCGTGTCGGAGGCACCGGCCCCCGCCCTGCCGGAGCCCGTCCCGGTAGCCGAGGCGGCCCCCGCACCGGAGCCCGAGCTCGAGCCCGAGCCGGACCAGAAGGGCGGCTGGTTCGCGCGCCTCAAGGCCGGGCTGTCGCGCTCCACCGCCCGGCTGACGGACGCCATCACCACCGTCTTCCGCAAGCGCCGCCTGGATGAGGAAGCGCTGGAGGAGCTGGAGGAGACGCTGATCGCCGCCGATCTCGGCGTGCCCGCCGCGCGCCGCATCGTGGAGGGCTTCCGCAAGACGCGCTTCGGCAAGGAAGTGACCGATGAGGAGGTGAAGGCCGCACTCGCCGACGCCATCGCGGAGATCCTCGCCCCCGTCGCGCAGCCCCTGGCGATCGAGCCCGGCCGCGCGCCGCATGTGGTGCTGGTGGTCGGGGTGAACGGCACCGGCAAGACGACGACCATCGCCAAGCTCGGCCAGCAATATCGCCGCCAGGGTCTGAAGGTGATGTTCGCCGCCGGCGACACCTTCCGCGCCGCCGCCGTCGAGCAATTGCAGATCTGGGGCGAGCGCACCGGCTGCCCCGTCGTCGCCCCCACGAAGATGGGCGCGGACGCCGCCGGCCTCGCGCATGACGCCCTCGCCCGCGCGCGGGCGGAGGGGATGGATGTGCTGCTGGTGGATACCGCCGGCCGGCTGCACAACAAGGCGGCGCTGATGGAGGAATTGCGGAAGGTCGTCCGCGTCATCCGCCGCCTGGACGAGACGGCGCCGCATTCCGTGCTGCTGACGCTCGATGCCACCACCGGCCAGAATGCGCTGAGCCAGGTGAAGGTGTTCCGGGAGATGGTGGAGGTCGATGGGCTGGCGGTGACGAAGCTCGACGGCAGCGCCAAGGGCGGCGTGGTGGTCGCGCTTGCGCAGGAATTCGGCCTGCCGGTGCATTTCGTGGGTGTCGGCGAGAAGGCCGACGACCTCCGCCCCTTCGCCGCGCGCGACTATGCGCGGGGTCTTGTGGGCCTGGACTGACACCAACCAGCCGCTTTCAGCGGCTTGTTGCTTTTCTTTTGGATGCCTTCAGGCGCCGGGCGCGGCCTCCGGCCGCTTGGCTTACGCCGCATTGGCGGCGGCGGCCATTCGGCCGCTCGACCGGCTTCGCCGGTCGCATGGATCAGCTCAGGTGGATGTGGGCTTGGGTCGATGGGAATACCGCGTAGCCCCGCGGCCGGCGATCACCGGCCGCGAGGCACAAGCGGTCAATCCGCGAAGTCGGGTTCTTCCTTGGCCAGGATGCGCTTGGCGCTGTCCAGGAACAGTCGCGCGCTCTCGCGGTCGCCTTCCTGCATCTGGGCATAGGTCTTGGCGGCCATGGCGGGCGGCACCGGCTTCAGGGGGCGGCCGGTGGACAGCGCCAGGCGCTGCGCCTCCGCGGCGCGTTCCAGGTAGTACAGGTCGTCCCAGGCCTCCGCCGCGTTGCGGCCGCAGACCATCACGCCATGGTTCCGCATGAAGACGATGTCGGCATCCCCGATGCTGGCCGCGATGCGGTCGCCCTCGGCGGTATCCAGCGCGAGGCCGTTGTAATCCTCGTCCACCACGGTCCGGCCGTAGAATTTCAGCGCCGATTGCCCGGCCCAGAGCAGCGGCGGGCCTTCAAGCATCGCAAGCGCGGTCGCGTTGGGCATGTGGGTGTGGAAGCAGGCCTTGGCGCGCGGCACGTTCTTGTGGACGCGGGCATGGATGAAGAAGGCGGTCGCTTCCGGCACGCCATCGCCGGCGATCACATTGCCCTCGAAGTCGCAGATCAGCAGGCGGGATGCGGTGACCTCGGAGAAGGCCCAGCCATAGGGGTTCACCAGGAACAGGTCGTCCCGCCCCCCCGGCCCGGTGGGAACCACCAGGGAGAAGTGGTTGCAGATGCCTTCATGCATGCCGAGCCGGGCAGCCATGCGGAAGCAGGCCGCAAGGTCGATCCGCGCCTGGCGGACGGCTTCCCCGTCGAGGGCGGAGTTGCGAAGGATGGCGGGCGCGGTTGCGTTGCCGTGGGCGTGGGCCATGGTGTCCTCCCGAAATGCGCCTGAATGCATTGCAGCCCGGCGCGCCGCCGGCAAGGAGCGATGACGATGTCCGACCCGATCAGTGCCTTCCCCGTGCCCGATCTGGCCACGCTGCCGGACGACATCCGGGCCCGCATCCTGGCGGTGCAGGAGAAGTCGGGCTTCATCCCCAACATCTTCCTTGCACTCGCCTGGCGGCCGGAGGAATTCCGCGCCTTCATGGCCTATCACGACGCGCTGATGAACAAGCGCGAGGGGCTGACGGCGGCGGAGCGGGAGATGATCGTCGTCGCCGTCTCCATCGGCAACCAGTGCCAGTATTGCGTGGTGGCGCATGGCGCGATCCTGCGCGTGCGGGCGAAGGACCCCGCGATCAGCGAATTGGTCGCGGCGAATTGGCGGAAGGCCCGGCTGCCCGCGCGGCAGGCGGCGATCCTCGCCTATGCGACGAAGGTCGCCACCACGTCCTACCTCGTGGCGGAAGCGGATCGGCAGGGCCTGCGCGATGCCGGGCTCTCGGACGACGAGGTGTGGGACACGGGCGCGATCGCGGCCTTCTTCTCCATGTCCAACCGGCTTGCGAATGCGATCGAGCTGCGGCCGAATCCGGAATTTCAGGGGATCGGGCGATGAACGCCACCAACCAGAAGATCGACGGCCAGCGGCTGTGGGACAGCCTGATGGCGATGGCCGAGATCGGCGCCACGCCGAAGGGCGGCGTGAAGCGCCTGACGCTGACGGAGGTGGACAAGGCCGGCCGCGAACGCTTCGCCACTTGGTGTCAGGCGCTCGGCCTGACCGTCCGTGTGGACGCCATCGGCAACATGTTCGCCCGCCGCGCGGGGCGCGACCCGAACCGCCTGCCGGTGCTGTTCGGCTCCCACCTCGATAGCCAGCCCTCGGGGGGCAAGTTCGACGGCGCGCTCGGCGTGATCGCGGGGCTCGAGGTGATGCGGACGCTGAACGACCTCAACATCACCACCGAAGCACCGCTGGAGCTGGTGAACTGGACCGATGAGGAAGGCAGCCGCTTCGGCCATTCGCTGATGGGCAGCGGCGTCTGGGCCGGGGTCTATCCGCAGGCCAAGGCCTATGGGCTGACGGATGTGGATGGCGTGAGCGTGGAGACGGCGCTCTCCGCCATCGGCTACAAGGGCCCGCACCCCGCCAGGCCCTTCCCGGCCGATGCGTATTTCGAACTGCACATCGAACAGGGCCCGATCCTGGAGAAGGAAGGACGGACGATCGGCGTCGTCACCGGCGCGCAGGCGCAGGTCTGGTGGGATGCCCGCATCATCGGCCAGGACAGCCACGCCGGCACCACGCCGCCCTATGCCAGGCGCGACGCGCTGGTCGCCGCCGCGCGCGTGATCGATCTGGTGGATCGCCGCATGCGCGAACGCGGCGATGACGGGCGCGGCACGGTGGGCTTCCTGAAAGTCCTGCCCAACAGCCGCAACGTCATCCCCGGCGAGGTCGCCTTCAGCGTCGAATTCCGCCACCCGGACACCGCGCAGATCGAGCACCTCGCCACGACCTTCCCCGCCGAGGCGCTTGCGCTGGTGGCCGAGACGGGCTGCACGCTTGAACTGACGGAGCTGTTCCGCTTCGCCGCCCAGCCCTTCGACCCCGATTGCGTCGCGCTGGTGCAGCAGGCGGCCGACCGGCTTGGCTATCCGTCGCGCCGGATCGTCTCCGGCGCCGGACATGATGCGGTCTATGTCGCGCGCTGCGTGCCGGCCGCGATGATCTTCACCCCCTGCAAGGACGGGCTTTCGCACAACGAGGCCGAGAGCATCGAACCGACGGAAGCCGAGGCCGGCTGCCAGGTGCTGTTCGAGGCGGTGGTGGCCCGCGCGAATCGGAGTATCTAGCGCCGCCGCACTGCCTTCTCGATCTCCACCGCCGCCAGCAGCAGCGCTCCGGCGGCGGCGCAGATCGCCCATTCCGCCAGGCCGAGCGGCGCGGTGCCGAAGGCGGCCTGAAGCGGGGTCGCATAGGTCAGCAGAAGCTGCGCCACGGCCACGATGGAGATGCCGGTCCAGATCGCGGGCGTACCGCGCAACCCTTCCGCCGAAAGCCCCGAAAGCCGTCCCTGGCGCGCGGCGAACAGATAGCCGATCTCCATCGCCACGATCGCATTCACCACCAGGGTCCGCGACGCCTCGGCCGTCAGGCCCTGCCGCGCCGCCCAGAGGTCCAGGGCGAAGGCCACAGCCGCCATCACCACGGAGACGAAGGCGAGCCGCCACAGCAGCAGCCGGTCCAGCAGCGGCGCGCCGGGCGGACGCGGCGGGCGCGCCATCGCGTCGCGCTCCGGCGGCTCGAAGGCGAGCGTCAGGCCGAGCGCGACCGCGCTGACCATGTTGATCCACAGGATCTGCACCGGCGTGATCGGCAAAGCGAGGCCGAGCAGCAGCGCGGCCAGCACCACCAGCGCTTCTCCCCCATTCGTCGGCAGGGTCCAGGCGATGACCTTCTGGATGTTGTCATAGACCGTCCGGCCTTCCCGCACCGCCGCGGCGATGGAGGCGAAATTGTCGTCGGCGAGCACCATGTCCGCGGCTTCCTTCGCCGCCTCCGTCCCCTTGCGGCCCATGGCGACGCCGACATCGGCGCGCTTCAGGGCGGGCGCGTCGTTCACGCCATCCCCCGTCATCGCCACCACCGCGCCGCCTTCCTGCAAGGCCGCAACGAGGCGGAGCTTCTGTTCGGGGCTGACGCGCGCGAAGATGTCCGTCGCCGCCACCGCCTGGCGGAGTGCGACATCGTCGAGCCGGTCGAGGTCGTGGCCGGTCAGCGGCACAGTGGTGTTCACGAGGCCGAGCGCGGTGCCGATCGCGCGGGCCGTGCCGGGGTGGTCGCCGGTGATCATCGCAACCCGGATCCCGGCGGCGCGGCAGACCCCGACAGCCTCGACCGCCTCCGGCCGTGGCGGGTCCACAAGGCCCACCAGGCCGAGCAGCGTCAGCGGCGGGATGCGCCCGAAATCCAGCGTGGCGCCTTCGGGCAGTCGCGCCTCGGCCAGGGCGAGCACGCGGAAGCCCTGCGCGGCCAGCCCATGCGCCGCCGCTTCCCACGCCCCCGGGTCGGTGGCGCAGAGCGGCAGCACGGCTTCCGGCGCGCCCTTCAGCGCCAGAAGCGGTCCCCCGGGCGCATCATGCAGCGTCGCCATCCAGCGGTGCCGCGCATCGAAGGGGATCGCGTCGCGGCGCGGCAGGTCGGCCGAGACGCCTGCCCGCGCGGCCAGCGCGAGCAGCGCGCCTTCCATCGGGTCGCCCAGCACCTCCCACCGCCTATCCTCGCGCCGCTGCAGCGCGGCGTCGTTGCAGAGCGCGGCGGCCCGCCCGAGCGCCGAAAGCGCCGCCAGCGCGGCGGGCGGGGGCGGGGTGCCGTCGGCGCAGGCGATGGTGGCCTCGGGGCCGTAGCCCTCGCCCTCGATCCGCAGCGTGCCAGCGGGCGTCACCACCGCGCCCACCACCATCTCGTTGCGGGTGAAGGTGCCGGTCTTATCGGAGCAGATCACCCCCACCGCGCCGAGCGTCTCCACCGCCGGCAGGTGGCGGATGATGGCGTTGCGCGCGGCCATCCGCCGCACGCCGATCGCGAGCGTCACGGTCATCACCGCCGGCAGGCCTTCGGGAATCGCGGCAACCGCAAGGCCGACCACCGCCATGAAGGCCTCGGTCGCCGCGCGGCCGCCGGCGATGGCGACCAGGAAGGCAAGCGCGGACACGCCGAGGATCACGGCGGTGGCAAGCCGCGCGAAGCGGTTCATCTGCCGCAGCAGCGGTGTCTCCAGCACCTCCACGCGGGCCAGCAGCGCGCTGACCTGGCCGATCTCGGTCGCCGCACCGGTCGCGACCACCACGCCGCGTCCCTGGCCGGCGACGACCAGCGTGCCGGAGAACAGCAGCGGCGCCCGATCGCCGAGTGGCGCATCCGCCGCCACGGGCGCGGCATCCTTGTCGGTGGGGACGGATTCGCCCGTCAGCATCGCTTCTTCCGCCCGCAGGCCTCGGCCAGCGAGCAGGCGGAGATCGGCGGGCACGCGATCCCCCGCTTCCAGCAGCACGATGTCGCCGGGCACCAGCCCCACCGCATCCACATCGCGCCGCGCGCCTTCGCGCAGCACCGCCGCATGCGGCGCGAGCAGGTCACGGATGGCCGCCAACGCCGCTTCCGCACGGCCTTCCTGGATGAAGCCGACGATCCCGTTGAGCAGCACGACCGCCAGGATCACCCCGGCATCCAGCCCATGCCCCAGCGCGCCGCTGATCGCGGCGGAGCCGAGCAGGACATAGATCAGCAGGTTGCGGAACTGGTCGAGGAAGCGGAACAGCGCGCCGCGCCGTGGCGGCTCCGGCAGTCGGTTCGGGCCATGGCGTGCCAAGCGCTGGGCGGCCTCGGCGCTGGTCAGACCTTCTGGCGTGCTGTCCAGCCGCTCCAGCGCCGCTTCCGCGGACAGGGCGTGCCAGGAAGGGGGCGGGCCAGCGCCGCCCATCGCCTAGTGGCCGAAGAGGGATGCGACGAGATAAGCGACCACGGCCGCGGCGCCGCCGATGGCCAGGGTCTGGGTCGCGACGCGCAGCGGCGGCAGGCCGGTGGCGCGCGCCTTGAGCCAGCCGAAGCCGAACAGCGCGATGCTGGTCAGCCCCGCCGAGACCAGCAGCGCCGGCTTCGTCGTGCTGAAGACCATGTAGGGTGCCAGCGGGATCAGCCCGCCGATCGCATAGGCCCCACCGATGGTCGCGGCCGAACGCGCGGCACGATTCGGGTCCGGCTCCGACAGGTCCAGCTCGAAGCGCATCATGAAGTCGACCCACTTCTTCCGGTCCGACGCGATGGCATCGACTGCCTGGCGCAGAACGTCCCCGCGTACCCCGTAGCGGTGGAGGATCGCGGCGACCTCCCACTTCTCGCGTTCGGGGTAGAGGTGGCTTTCCTCCTCCTCCCGCCGGCGTTCGCTGGCGTAGTGCTCGGCGTCGGTGCGGGCGGCGAGGTAGCCGCCGAGGCCCATCGCGACACAGCCTGCCGCAATCTCGGCAAGGCCCGCCGTCACGATCAGCGGGTTGGCCGCGACCGCGCCCGACAGGGCGGCGGCCAGGGCGAAGGGCACCGTCAGGCCATCGGCCGTGCCGATGACGAGGTCGCGCACCACCGCATTCTGGGTGAAGTGGCGTTCCTCATGCGGCGGGCCGGGCGGCATCGGGGGCAGGCCGTCGCGCGTCGGCTCCGGGGCGTGTCCGTCATGCATGGGCGCAGAGTAGCGGGGGTGGCGCGGCCAAGCCAATGCCCTCGACCAAGGAAGTGAGGGGATGCGAGTCGTTCTTAGCCCCGCGCGAAGCCGTGATGGAGCCCGGCCGAGCCGGCGTTGGGGGGGGGGGCGGGCTGGGCGCGGCGGGTTGTCCGGGGGGCGTGCGGCCTCTATAGCGGCCTCGCCCGACGCACCCGTCCAGGATACCTTCGTTGGCCAGCATCGAACCCGATACCAAGCCGAACGCGGGACCCACCCCCGCCCAGGCGCTCCAGGCCACGCTCCTCGCCCGCCCGGCGACCGAGGCGCGGCACATGGCGGATGCCATCCGCGCCCTTGCCATCGACGCGGTGGAGGCGGCGAAGTCCGGCCACCCCGGCATGCCGATGGGCATGGCCGATGTCGCGACGGTGCTGTTCACCCGCTTCCTGAAATACGACGCCGCCGACCCGCGCTGGCCCGACCGCGACCGCTTCGTGCTGTCCGCCGGCCATGGCTCGATGCTTCTGTATTCCCTGCTGCACCTGACCGGGCATGCGGGGATGGGGATCGAGGAGCTGCGACGCTTCCGCCAGCTGCATTCCCCCGCCGCCGGCCATCCGGAATTCGGCGAGCATCCGGGGATCGAGACCACCACCGGCCCGCTCGGCCAGGGCATCTCCACCGCGGTCGGCATGGCGCTGGCCGAACGGCACCTGGCGGCCCGCTTCGGCAAGAGCCTGGTCGATCACCGCACCTGGGTCATCGCCTCCGACGGCGACCTGCAGGAAGGCATCAGCCATGAGGCGGCGTCGCTCGCCGGCCATCTGAAGCTGGATCGGCTCTGCGTGCTGTGGGACGACAATTCCATCAGCATCGACGGCGACACCGCGCTGTCCTTCACCGACGACACGCTGGCGCGGTTCCGCGCCTATGGCTGGGCGGTGCGGCGCGTGGATGGGCACGACCACGACCAGGTCGCGGCCGCCCTGGCCTGGGCGACGCGGAACCGCAAGCCGACGCTGATCGCCTGCCGCACCATCATCGGCTTCGGATCCCCGGCCAAGGCCGGCACGGCAGCGAGCCACGGCGCGCCGCTTGGCGCGGCGGAGGCCGCCGCGACCAAGGCCGCCCTCGGCTGGACCCATGGACCCTTCGAGGTGCCGGACGCGCTGAAGGCGCGGTGGGAGGAAGCCGGGCGCCGCAGCGCGGGCACGCGCCGGTCCTGGCTGAAGCGCCTGACCCGCCACCCGCTGCGCGAAGACTTCGACCGCGCCATCGCCGGCAAGCTGCCCGAAGGCTGGCAGGAAAAGCTCGCGGCGCTGCGGGCCAGCCAGGTCGAGGACAAGCCGAAGATCGCAACGCGGATCGCATCCCAGCGCGCGCTGGAAGCGCTGGTGCCCGCGGTGCCGGAGATGATCGGCGGTTCGGCCGACCTCACGGGCTCCAACAACACGAATGTGAAGGGCATCCCGGCGATCAGCCCCGGCAACTACGCCGGGCGCTACATCCATTACGGCGTGCGCGAGCACGGCATGGCGGCGGCGATGAACGGGATGGCGCTGCATGGCGGCATCATCCCCTATTCCGGCACCTTCCTGGTCTTCGCCGACTACATGCGCCCCGCCATCCGCCTGGCCGCGCTGATGCGCCAGCGGGTGATCCATGTGCTGACGCATGACAGCATCGGCCTGGGCGAGGACGGCCCGACGCACCAGCCGGTGGAAACCCTGGCCTCGCTGCGCGCCATCCCGAATCTTTTTGTCTTCCGCCCCGGCGATGCGCTGGAGACGGCGGAGTGCTGGGAACTCGCGGTCCGGCGCAACGATGGCCCGTCCGTGCTGGCGCTGACGCGACAGAACCTGCCGCTGCTGCGGACCGAGGCGGGAGAGAACCGCTCCGCCCGCGGCGGCTATGTGCTGGCCGAGGCCTCCGGCCCGCGTCGCGCGACGATCATTGCCACCGGGTCTGAACTTCATCTGGCGGTTGCGGCGCGCGAGACGCTGGAGGCGGACGGCATCCCGACCGCCGTCGTCTCTCTGCCCTGCTGGGAACTTTTCGCGCTGCAGGACGAAGGGTATCGCGCGCAGGTGCTGGGCGATGCGCTGCGCGTCGGGATCGAGGCCGCGATCCCGATGGGCTGGGAACGTTGGCTGGGCAGCGATGGCGCCTTCATCGGCATGCAGGGCTTCGGCGCCAGCGCGCCGGCCGAGGTGCTGTTCCGCCATTTCGGCATCACGGCGGAGGCGCTGGTCGCCACCGTGAAGAAGCGGCTGGGCTGACGCCGCGTTTGGTCTGATCCATCCGGGGAAGGAACTGAAGAAAATGGCCGTGAAGGTCGCCATCAACGGGTTCGGGCGCATCGGTCGCCTGGTGCTGCGCGCGATGATCGAAAGCGGGCGCGACGATGTGGAATGCGTCGCCATCAACGACCTCGGCAGCGTCGAGGCGAACGCGCATCTCTTCCGCTACGACAGTGTCCATGGCCGCTTCCCCGGCGAGGTCGCGGTGGATGGCAACAAGATCCTGATCAAGGCGAATGGCCGCACCTATGCGCCGATCGTCGTCAGCGCGGAACGCGATCCGACCAAGGTGCCCTTCCAGGGCGTCGATGTCGCGATGGAATGCACCGGCATCTTCACGAGCAAGGAGAAGGCGTCCGCCCTTCTCGCGGCCGGCGCGCGCAAGGTCATCATCTCCGCCCCCGGCGACAATGCGGATGCGACCATCGTCTATGGCGTGAACCACAAGACGCTGACGAAGGAGATGACGGTCATCTCCAACGCGTCCTGCACCACCAACTGCCTCGCGCCGATCGCCAAGGTTCTGCACGAGAATTTCGGCATCCTGCGCGGCTACATGGTGACCATCCACGCCTATACCGGCGACCAGAACACGGTGGACACGCTGCACAAGGACCTCCATCGCGCCCGCGCCGCGGCGGTCTCCGCCATCCCGACCTCGACGGGTGCGGCGAAGGCGGTTGGGCTGGTGATGCCGGAACTGAAGGGCAAGCTGGACGGCACCGCGATCCGCATCCCGACGCCGAATGTCTCGCTGGTGTCGCTGGACTTCGTGCCGCGCGCCGAAGGCGTGACCAAGGAAGCGGTGAACGCCGCGATGAAGGCGGCGGCGGAAGGCGAGCTGAAGGGGATCCTCGGCTACTGCACGGCGCCGCTGGTCTCGATCGACTTCAACCACGACCCGCACAGCAGCACCTTCGACGCCACCCAGACCCAGGTGGTCGATGGCGGCCTGGTGCGCGTGCTGTCCTGGTATGACAATGAATGGGGCTTCAGCAATCGCATGTCGGACACAGCCGCCCTTTTCGGGCGGCTGTGACCGACTGCGATTGCTAGCTTTTTGATGCCCTCAGACGCCGGGCGCGCGCATCCGCGCGCTTGGCTTCGCGCCACGCACTGGCGCGCCCGGCGTCGCTGAGGGTCTGGGCGCGGGCCGCATTCGCGGCCTCGGCCGGCATCGCCGGCCGCGAGCGCTCCTTCTTCTCTGGGGAGAGAGTTGATGGCCCGCTTCCGCACCCTCGATAGCCTCGACGCCCGCGGCAAGCGGGTGCTGTTGCGTGCCGACCTGAACGTGCCCGTGCGCGATGGGCGCATCACCGACCGCACGCGGATAGAGCGCCTGTCGCCCACCATCCGCGAATTGGCCGACAAGGGCGCGCGCGTCATCGTCTGCAGCCATTTCGACCGCCCCAAGGGCAAGCGCGTGCCGGAGATGTCGCTGAAGCCGATGGTGGAAGCGCTTGCCGCCGTCCTCGGCCGCCCGGTCGCCTGGGCCGATGACTGCATCGGGCCGGAGGCCGAGGCCGCCGCCGCCGCGCTGGCCGATGGCGGGGTCCTGCTGCTGGAGAACACCCGCTACCACGCGGGCGAGGAGAAGAACGACCCGGCGCTGGCGCAGGGCCTGGCCCGGCTGGCCGATGCCTTCGTGAACGACGCCTTCTCCGCCGCGCATCGCGCCCATGCCTCGACCGAGGGCGTCGCGCGCCTGCTGCCCGCCTATGCCGGGCGGCTGATGCAGGCCGAGCTGGAAGCACTCGATGCCGCGCTCGGCACGCCGGCGCGGCCGGTGGTCGCCATCGTCGGCGGCGCGAAGGTCTCGACCAAGCTCGACCTGCTCGGCAACCTGACGAAAAAAGTCGATGTGCTGGTGATCGGCGGCGCGATGGCCAACACCTTCCTCGCCGCCCAGGGCCACGACATGGGCAAGTCGCTGCAGGAGGCAGAACTGCATGACACGGCCCGCGCGATCCTGGCCGGCGCCGCCGCCGGCGGCTGCGAGATCCTGCTGCCCTCCGACCTCGTGGTTGCCGCCGAATTCGCGGCCAACCCGCCGACCAAGACCGTCGCGGTGGACAGCGTGCCAGCGGGGATGATGGCGCTGGATGTGGGGCCGAAGACGGTGGCGGCGGTGGAGGACCGGCTGCGCCGCGCCTCCACCCTGGTCTGGAACGGGCCGCTGGGCGCCTTCGAGACGCCGCCCTTCGACGCCGCGACCGTGGCGCTGGCCCAGTCCGCGGCCGCGCTGACCGCTTCCGCGGGGTTGAAGTCGATCGCCGGCGGGGGCGACACCGTCTCCGCGCTCAAGCATGCGGGTGTCGCGGAGCGGATGACCTATGTCTCGGCGGCCGGCGGGGCGTTCCTCGAATGGCTGGAAGGCAAGACGCTGCCCGGTGTGGCGGCGCTGGAGGGCTGACCGGGCGGGCGTCGTTTCCTTTTCGTCAGGAATTGCACTTTCGCGGTCAATCATGACTGGAAGATGGATGCCGAAATCGGGCATTTGGGGGCAATGCGCCCCATCGGCCAGATTCTGCGCTCCGCCCGTGCGTCTTCCGGTTCCCGCTTCACGCGGCGTTCAGACTTGTGGCCCATCATCGTCCGCATGATCAGCATGAATTCCCTCGCCGCCTTCACGGCGGAGGTCTCCCGGATGCAGGGGGCGGCCCCGGCGCGGGCCGCGACCTCCTCGCCCACATCCCCCGGCGCCGCGCCCGAGGCGCCGCGCCGGCTGGATGCGCTGCCGCCGCCGCCTGCCACGCCGATGCCGCGCGGATCGCTGCTCGACCTCCGGGTCTGATCCGGGCGTAGCTCGGCCCCGGGCCGTTCTGGGCGGCGAAGGCTCGGCCGGGCTGGCCTGCGTGCAACATGACCGGCACGGAAATGTTCTAGCGCCATCCCCCGCCTTGCGATCGCCACATCGGCGCGCCACCCTGAGGGGATGCCAAACGGCGCCTCCAATTTCGTCCGCCGCATTCCCGAAGGGGAAGACCGTGAGCGGCTGACCTGCGCCGATTGCGGCTTCGTCGCCTATGAGAATCCGAAGATCGTCACCGGCTCCGTCGTCGCCGTCGACGGCCGGGTGATGCTGTGCCGCCGGGCCATCGAACCGCGTCGCGGCTTCTGGACCATCCCCGCCGGCTACATGGAACTCGGCGAGACGGTCGAGGAAGCCGCGATCCGCGAAGCCCGGGAAGAAGCCTGCGCCGAGATCGCGATCGAGGGCGTGCTGGCGATCTATTCCATCGCGCGGATCGGCCAGGTGCAGGTGCTGTTCCGCGCCCACCTCGCCAGCCCCGGCTTTGCGCCGGGGGAGGAAAGCCTGGAGGTGCGGCTATTCGCCTGGGACGAGATCCCGTGGGACGAACTCGCCTTCCCCTCGGTCCATTGGGTGCTGAACGCCTGGCGCGAGGCCGGATCCGGCCCGCTCGGCGCGCCGCGCACCAATCCGGCCGAGGATCAGCGCGGCACCAGGCCGCTCGCGGGGGCTTGATGCGCCGCGTGTCGCCACCGCTCCTGGCTTGGCTTGTGCTGCTGGCGGGGCCGGCCGTGGCCCAGTCCAGTGCGACGGAACTCGCTGCGGCGCCCCCAGCGGCCTCGCCCGCCGCTCGGCCCTTCGGCGGTAGCGCCGGCCAGGCCCGACTTCCTACGACCCTGACCGAGCCGATGCGGCTGATCCCGCCCAATGCCAGCGTGCTGCGATCCGAGCCCGCCCCGGTTCCGAACCGCGAGATCGAGGCCCCCACGGGCCGCCCAACCCCGCCGCCCGCGGCGACGGTCGAACCGATGCTGCTGCCGCCGGAGCGCAACCAGGGCATGACCTTCGGCCGCGAGCATCTGCGCGATGCCGGCACGACAGGCCCCTTCGACATGATCGTGCCTGGGGCCCGTCTTCGGATCCCCTTCGAAAGCAGCCCGCCGAACAGGTAGGGGAAGCCGGCGGCCAGCCCGGTCTATGGCTGCCGGGTGCTCAGGCCGCCGCCGCGCCTTGGATCAGGATTCATTCGCCTCGGGGTGGCGGAGCAGCCAGAGCCGTTCATGCGCGGCGACCAGGCTTTCCATGATTTTCCGCCGATTCGCGTCGGGCGAGACGGGCCGGCGCGTCAGCATCATTTCCAGGATGCGGAGAAGGTCTTCCGCCACCTCGAAATCGCTCTGGTCGCAAGCATGGTGGAAGGCCAGCAGGATCTTGTCGGACAGGCGGCGCGTATGACGCGGCTGTCCGGCGGCCGATCGGCCGGTGTCCCGGCTGGGCTGGTCCCGTTCCTCTTCGGCCATAGACGACTAGGCTCCCCTTCGGTCGCCTGAGCGAGGACGACCAAAATCCAACGTAGCATACCAAACGCTATCAGAACATATCGCCCTGTTGTTCATCCCGGAACCCACCGAGGTGGAGACAACGGCCTTGGGGGCGAAAATCCGGGCGCGGGTCAGCCCCCGCGCAACTGGCCCCGTATCGCCTGCGCGATCGCTTCCGGCGCTGTTTCCGGCCGGAACAGGGCCCGGACACGCGCATCCGGGCCCACCAGGTAGATGAAGGACGAATGGTCCATCAGGTATTGCGTCATCTCCGGCCGCTGGACCCTCGCGTAGAACACCCGATAGGCCCGCGCGGCCGCTGCGACCTGCTCGGCGGTGCCGGTCAGGCCGATCATGCGCGGGTGGAAGCGTGTGACGTAGTCGGCCAGCGCGGCGGGGGTATCACGCTCGGGGTCGATGGTGATCAGGGCCGGGACCACCCTCTCGCCCTGGCCTTCCAGCAGGTCGATGGCGGCGGCGATGGTCCCGAGTTCGGTCGGGCAGACATCGGGGCAATAGGTGAAGCCGAAATAGACCAGCATGAAGCGCCCGGCGAAATCGGCTTCCGTCACCGTGCGGCCGGTATGGTCCACCAGGCTGAAGGGACCGCCGAGCGCGAGCCCCTGCGGCATCTGCACGCCGCCCGCGGATGGCGCCGGCATATCATGGCCGAGCAGTGTGGCGGCGCGGCGCGCGAAGCTGTCCGCCAGCCCCTCACCCTCTCCCCGGCCAAGCCAAGCCCAGCCCCAGAGCGCGCCGAGGGCCAGAAGGACGAGAAGGGCGAGGATACGAACAGCCTGGAGCATGGGCCCCGGAGATAGGGCCCTGCCGCCCCGGCGTCCACCACCGGGCGGCGGGGGTGATCAGTCGTTCCCTCCCCCGCCATGGCGGGGGAGGGGGGCTTTAGGTCAGTGGCGCCCGACGGCGAGCTCGCCTTCGGGTTGGGCGGTGGTGAAGGTGCTGTCGGCGAAGGCGTCTTCCCAGGAGCCTGAGGTCGAGGCCTTGGAGTATTCCGTCGCGCGGTTCTCGAAGAAGTTGGTGTGCTCCACCGCGTTCAGCATCTCATCGAGCCAGGGCAGCGGGTTCTTCTCGATCTTGTAGAGGGGCTCGAGGCCCAGCTGCTGCAGGCGGCGATCCGCGATGAAGCGGATGTACTGCTTGGTCTGCGCCGCATCGAGGCCCTGGACATCGCCGAGTTCGAAGGCGAGGTCGATGAAGGCGTCCTCATGGTCCACGATGGTGGAGCAGATGAGGTAGAGGTCGCGCTTCAGTTCCTCGGTCCAGATCTCGGGGTTTTCCTGGATGAAGGTGCGGAACAGGCGGATCACGGACAGGCAGTGCAGCGTCTCGTCGCGCACCGACCAGGACACGATCTGCCCCATCCCCTTCATCTTGTTGAAGCGGGGGAAGTTCATGAGGATGGCGAAGGACGCGAACAGCTGCAGGCCTTCGGTGAAGGCGCCGAAGGCGGCCAGCGTCTTGGCGATCTCGGTCTTGTTCTCGACCGAGAATGAATGCATGTAGTCGTACTTGTCCTTCATCTCCTTGTACTTCAGGAACGCCGTGTACTCGATTTCCGGCATGCCGATAGTATCAAGAAGATGCGAATAGGCTGCGATGTGGATCGTCTCGGTGTTCGAGAAGGACGACATCATCATCAGTACTTCGGTCGGCTTGAAGACCTGGCTGTACTGCTTCATGTAGCAGTTGTTCACTTCGACATCCGCCTGGGTGAAGAAGCGGAAGATCTGGGTGAGCAGGTTACGCTCGGTCGCCGTCAGGTTCTTCTGCCAGTCCTTCACGTCATCCGCCAGCGGCACTTCTTCCGGCAGCCAATGGATGCGCTGCTGCTGCAGCCACGCCTCATACGCCCAGGGGTAGCGGAAGGGCTTGTAGACAGGGTTTGCGGTCAGCAGGTCGAACTTGATGGGCAGTTCGTCGCGGGCGATGACGTCGTCCGGCATGGGTGCTCTCGTTGGCTGGGCGGTGGTGTCGGGGGAGGAAACCGGCGCTGTCAGCGCCGGGCAGTGGCATCCATCCCGCGCAGCGCCTGCGCGAGATCGGCGGAAATGGAGTCGAGATCGGCGATCAGGCGGCGCACTTCGTTCACCGGCCCGCGCGTATCGATCATGAGGTCGAGCTGGCGCGCGACATTGGCGCGCCGCGCGGCGATGCGCGCGGCGTCCTCGGGCACCGCGTTGTCCATCATTGGCATGCGAGGCACTCCTCGTAATTCGCCGCGTTCGCCTGGGGGGAGACGAGGTTGAGCGAGGGCTGCGGATCGTCCTTGTGGACGGTCATGACATCGGACTGCCCGACCACCTTCTCGCTCACCGCGTCGGCGCGCTGGATCGAGAGGCTGCGGCAGTAATAAAGCGACTTCACGCCCTTCTTCCACGCCATGACGTGGATCTGGTGCAGGTCGCGCTTGTGGACATTGGCCGGCAGGAAGACGTTCACCGACTGCGACTGGCAGATGAAGGGCGTGCGGTCGGCCGCATGCTCGATCACCCAGCGCTGGTCGAGTTCGAAGGCTGTCTTGAAGGTCGCCCGTTCCTGCTCGGTCAGGAAGTCCAGGTGCTGCACGCTGCCCTTGCGGACGGTGATCGCGGTCCAGACCTCGTCCGTGTCCTGCCCGTGCTTCGCCAGCACCTTCTTCAGATACGGGTTGCGGACGATGTAGGACCCGCTGAGCGTCTTGTGGTTGTAGACATTGGCCGCGATCGGCTCGATCCCCGGGGATGCGCCGCCGCAGATGATCGAGATGGACGCCGTCGGCGCGATCGCGATCTTGTTCGAGAAGCGCTCCATGAAGCCGTATTCGGCGGCATCCGGGCAGGGGCCGCGTTCTTCCGCCAGCAAGCGGGACGCGCGGTCGGCGCCTTCGCGGATGTGCTTGAACATCCGCTTGTTCCAGGACTTCGCCACGACGCTTTCGAAGGGCACGTTCAGCGCCTGGAGGAAGCTGTGGAAGCCCATCACGCCAAGGCCCACGCTGCGTTCGCGCATCGCGCTGTACTTCGCGCGCGCCATCGAATCGGGCGCGGTGTCGATGAAGCCCTGCAGCACGTTGTCCAGGAAGCGCATCACATCGGGGATGAACTGCGCGTCGTCCTTCCACTCGAACCAGGTCTCGAGGTTCAGCGAGGACAGGCAGCACACCGCCGTGCGTTCCTGCCCGTGCTGGTCGATGCCCGTCGGCAGCGTGATCTCGGAGCAGAGGTTCGAGGTCTTCACCTCGAGCCCGGCCAGCTTGTGATGCTCGGGCCGGTTCCGGTTCACATGGTCGGAATAGATGATGTAGGGCTCGCCGGTCTCGATCCGGGCCGTGAGGATGCGAATCCACAGGCTGCGCGCGGTCACCTTGCGCATCAGCGTGCCGTCCTTCGGCGAGACCAGCGCCCAGTCCTCATCGGCTTCCACCGCGCGCATGAAGGCGTCGGGGATCAGCACGCCGTGATGCAGGTTTAGCGCCTTGCGATTCGGGTCGCCGCCGGTGGGGCGGCGCATCTCGAGGAATTCCTCGATCTCCGGGTGGTTGACCGGCAGGTAGCAGGCGGCGGAGCCGCGGCGCAGCGAGCCCTGGCTGATCGCCAGCGTCAGGCTGTCCATCACGCGGATGAAGGGAATGACGCCGGAGGTCTTGCCGTTGCGCCCGACCTTCTCGCCGATGCCGCGCAGATTGCCCCAGTAGCTGCCGATGCCGCCGCCCTTGGCCGCGAGCCACACATTCTCGTTCCACAGCCCGACGATGCCGTCGAGGCTGTCATTGGCCTCGTTCAGGAAGCAGGAGATCGGCAGGCCGCGCGTCGTGCCGCCATTGGACAGCACCGGCGTGGCCGGCATGAACCAGAGCCGCGAGATGTAGTCGTAGATGCGCTGCGCATGCGCGGCATCGTCGCCATAGGCGGATGCCACTCGTGCGAACAGGTCCTGGTAGGATTCGCCCGGCAGCAGGTACCGGTCATCGAGCGTCGCCTTGCCGAAATCCGTCAGTAGCGCGTCGCGCGACCGGTCGATCCGAACTTGGCTGTGCCCTTCTAGCTGTACCGCGTCGAACACAACGACCCCCTATCCAGCCCTGGCGACCCAGGGCGACTCCCCCATGACGCGCAGATTGCCCCGGAAGACCCGTCACAACAAGATGTAGTGTTGCCACACTCCGACAAACACCACTGCTGCCATGCGGTTCCGCTGTTGCATTTTCCGGCGGAGCTTGGAAGCGCGACTTATGTTGCCGTTTCGTTCGCGCTGGCAAGCCCCTGCCCGCCCTGTCGCGCCGCCATCCTGATGCGGCGATCCCTTGGATCATGCCGGGGGTGTCGGGCGGAAGGGGGTGTTTCGAAGCGTCCCCGATCTCCCCGTTTTCCACAGGCCCCGCGCCGGCATCCGGGCGGGGGGGGCGGCCGATGCAACGCCAGGCCTGCGGAAACGCGAAGGGCCGGCGGGTTTCCCCGCCGGCCCCCCAAGATCCTGTGGCCGGTGCCGGCCCCAGGCGTCGTGGCTGTGGTTCAGCGCATCGGCGGGGCGTATTGCAGGCCGCCATTGTTCCAGAGGTTGTTCGGGCCGCGCGGGAACCCGATCGGCGTCATGTTGCGCTCCCAGATCTCGCCGTAATTGCCCACCGCCTTGATGACGTTGACCGTCCAGTTGTTGGGCAGGCCGAGCATCTGGCCGAGGTCGCCCGAGCGGCCGAGGAAGCGCTGGACGTCCGGGTTGGTGCTGTTGGCGAAGCTGTCGATGTTCGCCGCCGTGATGCCGAGCTCCTCGGCGGTGATCAGCGCGAAATGCGTCCAGCGGACGATGTCGAAGAAGCGCCAGTCGCCCTTGCGGACGACCGGGCCGAGCGGCTCCTTCGAGATGATCTCGGGCAGCAGCAGGAAGCGGGCGGCATTCGCGCCCTGCGCCGCGCGGAAGGAGGCGAGGGAGGAGGCGTCCGTCGTGTAGGCGTCACAGCGGCGGTTGATGAAGGCCGTCCGGATTTCCTCGATGTTCTCGATGACCACCGGGGTGAAGCGGATGCGGTTGGCGCGGAAGTAATCCGTCATGTTCAGCTCGGTCGTCGTGCCGGGCTGCACGCAGACCGTCGCGCCGTCCAGCTGGCGGGCCGAGGTCACGCCGCTGTCGGTGTGCACCATGAAGCCCTGGCCGTCATAGACATTGATCCCCGCGAATTGCAGGCCGAGCGAGGCCTCGCGGCTCAGCGTCCAGGTCGTGGTGCGGGAGAGCAGGTCGATCTCGCCCGACTGCAGCATGGTGAAGCGCTGCTGGGTGGAGGAGGGGACGATGCGGACCCGGTTCGCGTCGCCGAGGATCGCCACCGCCACCGCGCGGCAGTAATCGACATCGAGGCCGCGCCACACGCCCTGGCTGTCCGGCAGCGAGAAGCCGACGGTCGAGGGAGAGGTGGAGCAGACCAGCTGCCCGCGGGCGCGGATTGCGCCGACCGTGTCGGCGGCAGGCTGGGCGAAGGCCGGCGCGCTCATAAACAGCGCGGCGCCCAGCGCGAGCGCGGTGCGTGCGAGTGTCATGCTTTGGAATCTCCCTCTGACCACGTGCGGGCGAATTGCCCGTCGTTGAACGCGACTCTTCGATGAGCCTGGGCGCGCCGGCAAGTGACGCGCGCTTCATGGCGTATCACCGGAACCCCTCAGTCGGAATGGGGCGCAAGCCCTTGGGCCGCATAGAAAAATGACACCCATGTCATATTGACCCGCCGTCCCCCAGGCCCTAGCTGCGGGACGCCGGCCCCGCGCCCTCCCCAGGCATCCGACAGGACAGGACCCCATGGCCGCCGACGCCAACGGCAAATCGACCGAGATCGCCGCCAGCTTCGCCCTGCTGGGTGCCACCGTGCTGGCCCTCGTGCTGGCCAATAGCGGCCTGGCCGGCGCCTACAAGGAGGTGCTGGCGACGGAGATCCGCTTCGGCATCGGGGGCTGGGAGCTGGCCGACCAGTTGAAGGGTTGGATCAAGAACGCGCTGATGGCGGTGTTCTTCCTCTTCGTCGGGCTCGAGATCAAATACGAATTCCGCGACGGCGCGCTGTCCGATCCGCGCCGGGCGACGCTGCCCTTCGCCGCCGCGGCGGGCGGCATGGCGCTGCCGGCGGCGGTCTATCTTCTCATGGTCGGCGGCGATCCGGCGCTGGCGGCCGGCTGGGCGATCCCGTCGGCGACCGACATCGCCTTCGCCGTGGGCGTGGTCGGGCTGCTGGGGGCGCGCGTGCCGGTGACGCTCAAGGCCTTCCTGCTGGCCGTCGCGGTGATCGACGACATCGGCGCCATCCTGATCATCGCGCTGTTCTACACGGCCGAGGTCCACCCCTGGGCGCTGGTGGGCGCGGGGATCACGGCGGCCGTGCTGCTGGGCATGAATCTCGGCGGCGTCCGCCGGCTCGGGCCCTATATGCTGGTTGGGCTGGTGCTGTGGGTGTTCTTCATGGAGAGCGGCGTCAGCGCCACCCTGGCCGGCGTGCTGCTCGCGCTGTTCATCCCGCTGCGGGTGGCGCCAGGCGCTGAAGGCCCCGGCCACAGCCCGCTGCACCTGCTGATCGCGAAGCTGAAGCCGGGCGTGCTGTTCCTCATCATGCCGGTCTTCGCGCTGGCCAATGCCGGCGTGCCGCTTGGGGGCCTCGGGCTTGAGGCGCTGGCGCATCCGGTGACGGCGGGAATCGCGCTCGGCCTTTTCGTCGGCAAGCCTGTCGGCATCCTGGCCTGCGTCTGGCTGGCGACGCGGAGCGGCCTGGCCCAGTTGCCGGCGGGCGCGACCTGGCTTGGCCTGCTGGGCGTCGGCTGGCTCGCCGGCATCGGCTTCACCATGAGCCTGTTCATCGGCGTGCTGGCGTTCGAGAGCGAGGGGCTGATGGACCAGGTGCGGCTGGGCGTGCTGGCGGGCTCGACGCTCGCGGCCTTTGCCGGGGTTGCCGTGATCATGGCCGCGGCGCGCCGCGCACCGGGCCTGGCACCCAAGTCGGCCTGAGAAGGCGGCGGCGCTATAGGTCCTTCGCCCAAGCGTCCGGGGCGAAGCCCACCAGCAGCCGCCCGCCCGCCTCCAGCACCGGCCGCTTCACCATGGAAGGCTGCGCGAGCATCAGCGCGACGGCCTTCGCCGCATCGAGGCCCTGCTTCTGTTCCTCCGGCAGCTTGCGGAAGGTCGTGCCGGCGCGGTTGAGCAGCGCTTCCCACCCCACCTGCTTCACCCAGGATTCCAGCATCGCCCGATCGAGGCCCGCGGTCTTGTAGTCATGGAAGCGATACGCCACGCCCTTCGCGTCGAGCCAGGCGAAGGCCTTTCGCATCGTATCGCAGGACTTGATGCCATGGATGACGATCGTCACGGCGCGTACAACCCCGGCATCCTTCATTCCCGTTCCGCCTTTGCCCAGCCTCTACCCGAAAAAAGCACATCGACGTTTCAACCCGCGCATTGCGCGGGCCGCGAAGGGTCGAGCGGGGGGGCGCCGGTAAGCCGATCCCGCAGTCCCGGACCTGCCCTGCCCTCCATCCAGTCGTTGCACACGGCCCTGCCGTCGTGGATCATCGCGACGGCCAGCGGGAGTGCCAATCGGGCTCGCCAATCGGTCACTCCAGGCGGAAGTTGCGATCCCGCACGAAAGTGGCGAAGCGGCGCGCTTCCTCTGTCACCATCGCGCCGAAGGCCGGCGCATCGAGCGGCATGGGAACGGCCCCCGCGGCGGCGACGCGTTCGCGCAGCGCGGGAGAGGCCAGTTCGGCCAGGATCGCGCGGGTAAGGGTTGCGACCACCGGGGCCGGTACGGCGCGTTGCGCGAAGAAACCGGTCCAGATCCGCGATTCCACATCCACCCCGCCCTCGCGTGCCGTCGGCCAGTCGGGGGAGAGAGGCGAGCGATCGCGCAGCATGACCGCGAGAACCCGTGCGCGGCCCGACTGCACATGCGGCAGCGCGGTCGGTAGTGCGAGCAGAGCGAGCGAAACCTCTCCGGTCGCGACCGCGAGCCCCGCAGGGCCGCCGCCACGATAGGGCACATGGGTCAGGCTGATGCCGGCGGCGGTGGCGAACATCTCGGTCGAGATGTGGTTCAGCGTGCCGTTGCCCGGCGAGGCATACGCCATCTGCCCAGGCCGGGCGCGGGCGGCGGCGACCATCTCGGCCAGCGTCGAGAACCCCGCCCCGGCATGGCCGATCAGCACATTCGCCGCCACCAGCCCGCCGGCCACGGGTTGGAAATCCCGCTCGGGGTCGTAGGGCAGATTGGCCATCAGCGCCGGGTTGATCGCCATCTCCCCGGTATGCGCCAGCAGCAGCGAGTGGCCATCCGGCTCAGCGTTCCGTGCGGCGGTGACGCCGATCGTCCCGCCGGCACCGGACCGGTTCTCCACCACCACCGACTGGCCCAGCCGCTCCGACAATCCGGGGGCGAGGCTCCGCGCCGTGGTGTCCAGGATGCCCCCCGGCGCGGCGGGGACGATGATGCGCACCGGCCTGCTCGGGAAGGCTTGGGCAAGGCCGGTTGCGGGGCGCAGCAGGGGAAGCGCCACGGAGGCGGCCAGTAGCGAACGTCGGTCGAGTCCGCTCATGGGGCTTCCTCATGCGATGAAATTTTCGTCACGAGCCTATCCTGAGCGCCGCCAAGCTCGCAAGCGTCCGCATGCCCCACCTCGGCGCCTGGCAGGCGGCACCATCCGTTGCCATGTCCGTTCGGGCAGCCAAAGGCTCCGGCGAACCGGTCTATTTCACTCCCACTCCGTAGTTGCTCAAGTTTTTTCTTCCTTAAAAGCAATAGTTTGTCGCTCCAGCACGCGGATTGCGCGGGCAGCGCGCGGCCGCGCGGGCCAGCAGTCCAATCCCGCGTATCCCGAAACGGCTGCATGAGCATCCCCATTGCTGCACACTGCGCAGGTGCCAACCAAGCTGGCCGCCTGCCGCCCCGTATGGGCCAGGTCTCAGCCGATCAGCTCCACCACCGCGCGCTTATGGTCATCCGACGCGTCGATGTAGGGCAGGATCGAGAACAGGCTTCGATGCCCGGCCAGGGCCGCCAGCACCCTCACGCTGATGCCCTTGCCGCTCAGCGCGGTGATGAAGCTCCTCCGACCGCTGTGCGATGATGCCCCGTCCATGCCGGCCTGCCGGTAGATCGCGTTCAGCGTGCCGCACAGCGTGTTGGCCGAGAAACCGTCGCGCTTCTGCGTGCCGAGCAGCGGCCGGGAGGGGTCCGTGGTGTCGATCCCGGCGAGGTAGGTTGCGATCTCCCGCCTCAGCCGCTCGCTGACGAACACCACCCGGGCGTGCCGGCCCTTGGTCTGCTCGGCGCTGAGCCTGATCTCCGGCCTCACCTCGCCGCTGACGTGCTCCCCTGGATGTATCCACTCAGACGGAGAGTCCTCCATGTTGATGGCTGATGGTTGATGGGATGGCAACGGGTTTGG
>JBIIRI010000023.1:0-28861 GCA_044341625.1 Roseomonas sp. | reverse complement strand
CTTCCCGCGCATCGATGTCGAGGTGGTTGGTCGGCTCGTCCAGGATCAACAGATGCGGCGCGTCGCGCGTACACAGCGCGAGCAGCAGCCGCGCCTTCTCACCGCCCGAACAGGCACCGATCCGGGTCTCCGCCTTCTCCCCCTGCAGGCCGAAGCGGGCGAGTTGCGCGCGGACCTGGGTGTCGGTCGCCTTGGGCAGGGCGTCGCGCATATGCGACAGCGGCGTGCCGGCGAGATCCAGTTCCTCCGCCTGGTGCTGGGCGAAGAAGCCGACCTTGAGGCGGCTGGCGCGCCGCACTTCCCCGCGCGCGGGGTCGAGCCGCCCGGCCAGCAGCTTCGCCAGGGTGGATTTGCCATTGCCATTGGCGCCGAGCAGCGCGATCCGGTCGTCCTGGTCCACCCGCAGATCGAGCCCGCGCAGCACTGGCGGGCCGCCATAGCCGACATCGGCGCGTTCGATCTGCACGATGGGCGGGGCGAGCGGTTCGGGGGCGGGGAAGGCGAAGCGGGTCGGCGTATCCTCGATCACCGCATCCAGCGGCGGGAGCTTCGACAGCGCCTTCAACCGCGACTGTGCCTGGCGGGCCTTGGACGCCTTGTAGCGGAAGCGGTCCACGAAGGCCTGCATATGGGCGCGCTGGGTCGCGATCTTCGCGGCCTCGGCAGCCTGCTGGGCCGCGCGTTCGGTCTTCATCCGCACGAATTGCGCGAAATTGCCCTGGTAGGTGGTGATCTTGCCCTTATCGAGATGGGCGATGATGTCCACCGCCCGGTCGAGCAGCCCGCGATCATGGCTGACGACGATGGCCGCGCCCGGAAACCGCGCCAGCCACCCTTCCAGCCACATCGTCGCTTCGAGGTCGAGGTGGTTGGTCGGCTCGTCCAGCAGCAGCAGATCGGGTTCCAGGAACAGCGCACGGGCCAGCGCCACGCGCATCCGCCAGCCGCCGGAATAGGACGCCAGCGGCCGGGCCTGCGCGGCTTCGTCGAAGCCGAGGCCGGCGAGGATCGCGGCGGCGCGGGCGGGGGCGGCATCCGCGCGGATGGCGATCAGCCGTTCATGGATCTCCGCCGCGCGATCCGCCGCGGGTTCAGCCTCCAGCGCCGCCAGCAGGCCAGCGCGTTCGGTGTCGGCGGCGAGCACCGCATCGAGCAGGCTGCCATCCCCCCCCGGCGCTTCCTGCGCGACATGGCCGAGGCGCGCGCGGGCGGCGAGGCGGATATCCCCGCCATCGGGCTGGAGGTCGCCGATTATGGCCTTGAGCAGCGTGGACTTCCCCGCCCCGTTCCGCCCGACCAGCCCAAGCCTGCGCCCGGTGTCGAGGGTCATGTCCGCCCCTTCCATCAGGGCCCGGCCACCGATGCGGAGCGTGAGGTTGCGAATGGAAAGGACGGTCATGCGGGGCCGCTATAGCGCGCCCAGCCGGCGCGACACAGGCCCTGGCCCCCGCCCCGCATGGATGCGTCGCCGGTGCAGGACTTGCGCCCGCGCGCGCCAACGCCTATCCGGCGCGCGCCTTCGCACACGCAACAAGGATCCCCCCATGGCCATCGAGCAGACCTTCTCCATCATCAAGCCCGACGCCACGCGGCGGAACCTGACCGGCGCCATCAACGCGATCTATGAGAAGAACGGCCTTCGCATCGTCGCCCAGAAGCGCATCTGGATGAGCCGCGCGCATGCCAAGAAGTTCTACGAAGTCCATGCCGCCCGCCCCTTCTACAACGACCTGGTGGACTTCATGGTCTCCGGCCCCGTCGTGGTGCAGGTGCTGGAAGGCGAGAATGCGGTTGCCAAGCACCGCGAGCTGATGGGCGCGACCAACCCGGCCAACGCCGCCGAGGGCACCGTCCGCAAGCTGTTCGCCGAGAGCATCGAGGCGAATTCGGTCCACGGCTCCGACAGCCTCGAGAATGCCGCGATCGAGATCGCCTATTTCTTCGCCGGCAACGAGATCGTCGGCTGATAGGCCGGCAGGAAAGGGCGTATCCTTTCCTCAACGCCGACCATAGCACCCTCCCGCAGTCCGTCTTGGGCTGCGGGAGAACAACAATGCGTCGTTGGCGCGCCTCGATCGGTTTCAGGCTTGCCGCAGGGCTGCTGCTGATGGGTGCGGTCGCGCTCGGCGGCGCGGGCGCCACCGTCTTGCCCTGCAGTACAAATCCACTCGCCATGCCGAACTGACGCGCCTTGCCGAAGGCAAGGCGCTGATCGAGCGAGTGCGCGTCGGCGTTTTCGCGGTGGTGATGGAAAGCCGCGGCCTCTACCTCGCGCGGGACCGGCGCCAGGCGGAGGGCTTCGCCAACGGCCTGACGCGCCATCTGGACGCGATGCAGTCCGCCTGGGCCGACCTCCGGTCCCGCCTGCCACCCGCCGAGGCCGAGACAGCGCGCCGGCTGGAGGCCGCGCTAGCCGATTTCGTTCGCCTGCGGACCGAACTGGCCCGCATCGGCGTCGAACAGGGGCGGGAGGCGGCCGACCGCCTGGGCAACAACGATGCCAATCGCGCCAACCGCACCGCCTTCTCCGATGCGCTCGACGCGCTCGCAGTCTCCCTCGACGCCACGGTGGGGCGCCAGCAGATGGAGATCGCGGCGCAGAGCCGGCGCATCGCGCATCTGCTGGCCGTGCTGGCCCTGTTCGCGGTCGTCGTGGTGACCGGCGGCATGCTCCATTTCGCCCGGCGCGATATCGCGCGGCCGTTGCGCACCCTGGCCCAGGCGCTGCGTGAGATGGCCGATGGACGGCTGGACGGCACGCGCCAGCAGCCGGCCGGTCCCGACGAGGTCGGCGCCATTGCCGCCGCCGCCGCCACCTTCCGCCTGCGCCTGGCGGAGAATGGGCGCCTGGCCGCCGATGCCGCGGCCGCGCGCGCCGAGGCCGAGGCCGGGCGGCGCCAGGCCGCGGGCGAGGCGGCCGACAGGCTCGAAGCCGCGCTCGGTGAGGTGGTGCAGAACCTCACCACCTCAGCCGGGGCTCTGCGCGGCACGGCCGGGCGTCTCGATGGCGCGGTCGGGCGCACGGCAGGGGGCGCTGTTTCGGCCGCCGTCGGCGCGGAGGAGGCGAGCGGGAATGTCCAGGCCGTCGCCGCCGCGGCCGAGGAACTCACCGCCGCCATTGCCGAGATCAGCCGCCAAGTGTCCGACGCCGCTGCCGGCAGCCGCCGCGCCGTGGAGGACAGCCTCCGGTCGGATGCGACCATCCAGGGCCTGTCGGAGGCAGCGACCCAGATCAACGATGTGGTGCGGCTGATCAGCAATATCGCCGGGCAGACCAACCTGCTGGCGCTCAACGCGACGATCGAGGCCGCCCGCGCCGGGGACGCGGGTAAGGGCTTCGCCGTGGTGGCGGGAGAAGTGAAGGCCCTGGCCGCCCAGACCGCGCGCGCGACGGAGGAGATCGGCCGCCAGATCGCCGCCATCCAATCCGCGACCGGTGAAGCCGTCTCGGCGATCCGTGGCGTATCCGCGCAGGTCGAGGCGGTGGACCGCATCGCCGGCGCCATTGCCGCCGCGGTGGAGCAGCAGGGCGCGGCCACCCAGGAGATCGCCCGCAACGTTGCCAATGCCGCCCGCGGAACCGGGGCGGTGTCGGCCGCGATCGGCGATCTGCGCGCCGAGGCGGAGAACAGCCAGGCCGCGCTGGTCGAGTTGCGGCGGGCGGCGGATGGCATCGCAACGCAGGGGGGCGGGCTGCAAGCCGCGCTGGCCGGGACCCTCGACCGCCTCCGCGCCGCGTGAGGCGCCCCCCGCCCGCCCGCGCCGACCGTCATCGGTCGGCGCGGGCGGAGGGATTGGTTACCCCAGCTGCAGCTTGAAGCCTTCGTGGGACGCCTTGAAGCCCAGGCGTTCATAGAAGCGATGCGCGTCTGCGCGCGTCTTGTCGGTGGTCAGTTGCACCATCCGGCAGCCCCGGGCGCGGCATTCGGCCACCGCCCATTCCAGCATCGCCTGCCCAAGCCCGGTGCCGCGCCGGCTGCTGGCCACCCGCACCGATTCGACCTGCCCCCGCCAGGCGCCCTTGTGGGACAGGCCGGGGAGGAATGTGAGTTGCAGCGTGCCGACCACCGCGCCATCCGCCTCGGCGACGGCCAGCATCTGGTTGCAATCGGCATCGATGGCCGCGAAGGCATCCTGGTAGCCCCGCGCCAGCGGCAGGGACGCGTCCTCCCGCCCCCGGCCCAGCCCGTCATCGGCCAGCATGGCCACGATGGCGGGCAGGTCGGCTTCGGTCGCGCGGCGGAAGGTCACGGCGCCCATTGCGCCAAGCCCCGGTCGCAAACCCCGGTCAGGGGCCGCCCATCAGACCAGGAAGATCCACATCAGGGCGAGGGTCACCACCGTCAGGCCGATCGCCCAGGTCGAGGCGACCATGAAACGGTTGTAGAGCGTCGAGCGCTCCTCCATCAGGTCCTCGGCCTTCACTTCCACGAGTTCGAAGGGCTGCGACGCATGCTCGGCCATGTCTTGTCCTGTTCGGCTCAGCTTTCCTGCGCCGTTGTAGAAAGCGCGGCAGGGCCGGGCAAGGGGTTCGCCAGCGCGCTCCCGGCCGCAGGGGCGGCGCCGGGTGCCGCGACATGGGCGATGTCCCCCTCGACCCGCACATGCCCCCCCGCCAGCCAGCCCAGGGCCGCCGGGTAGAGGCTGTGTTCCTGTCGCAGCACGCGGGCGGCGAGGCTGGCCTCCGTATCGTCGGGCAGCACCGGCACGGCGGCCTGGGCGAGGATCGGCCCCTCATCGACGCCGGGGCGCACCAGATGGACGGTGCAGCCATGCAACCGCACCCCGGCCGCCAGCGCCCGCTGATGGGTGTCGAGCCCCTTGAAGGCCGGCAGCAGGGAAGGATGGATATTCACCAACCGGTCGCGCCAGCGGTCGCAGAAGCCTTCCGTCAGCACCCGCATGAAGCCGGCCAGCGCGATCAGCTCCGCGCCATGGCGCGCGAGGGCGGCCTCCATCGCCGCCTCGAAGCCGGCGCGGTCGCCCCGAAAATCGCGCTGGTCCACCACCGCCACCGGTACGCCGCGCGATGCGGCATGGGCCAGCCCCGCCGCATCCGGGCGGCTCGACAGCACCAGCACGATCTCGGCCGGATAGGCCGGGTCGGCGGCGGCGGCGAGCAGCGCCGCCATGTTGCTCCCGCGCCCCGAGATCAGGATCGCGGTCGGGACGCGGCGCATCAGCCGGGCCAGGACGGGCCGAGATGATCGACGCGCACCGCCGCCGGGCCCGAGCCCGCCTCCAGCACGCCGATGCGGCGCGCGGTCTCGCCCTGGTCGGCAAAAAGGGCGATGGCGGCGTCCGCCTGCGCGGCAGCGACGGCCACAACCATGCCGACGCCGCAATTGAAGACGCGGAGCATCTCATCCGGCACGATGCCGCCGGCACGCGCCAGCCAGGCGAAGACCGGTGGCACGGGCCAGGCGCGGGCATCGAGCGCGGCGACGAGGCTGTCCGGCAGCACGCGCGGCAGGTTGCCCGGCAGGCCGCCGCCGGTGATATGCGCGGCCGCCTTGATGAGCCCGGCGCGATGCGCGGCCAGCAGCGGCTTCACATAGATGCGCGTCGGCGCCAGCAGCGCTTCCGCCACCGTGCCCTCGCCGAAGGGCGCCGGCGCGGAAAGGCCGAGGCCGCTCGCCTCCAGCACCCGGCGGACCAGGGAGAAGCCGTTGGAATGGACGCCGGAGCTCATCAGCCCGAGCAGCACATCGCCCGGCGCGAGGTCGCCCTTGGGCAGCAGGCTGCCGCGTTCCGCCGCGCCGACCGAGAAGCCGGCGAGGTCGTAGTCCCCGCCCTTGTAGAGGCCCGGCATCTCCGCCGTCTCGCCGCCCACCAGGGCGCAGCCGGCGATGCGGCAGCCCTCCGCGATGCCGGCGACCACCTGCCGGGCCTGCGCGACATCGAGGCGACCGGTGGCGAAATAATCCAGGAAGAACAGCGGCTCCGCGCCCTGCACCACCAGGTCGTTCACGCACATCGCGACCAGGTCCTGCCCGACCGTGCCGTGGATGCCACTGTCGATGGCGAGCTTCAGCTTGGTGCCGACGCCATCGGTGGAGGAGACCAGCACGGGGTCCGTGAAACCCGCCGCCTTCAGGTCGAACAGCGCGCCGAAGCCGCCCAGGCCGCCCATGGTGCCGCTGCGGTCGGTGGCGCGGGCCAGCGGCTTGATGGCATCCACCAGGGCGTCGCCCGCCTCGATATCCACGCCGGCGTCACGGTATGTCAGGCTGGTCATGGCGGCACCCGATCGGCTATGCGGGAAGGGTCGGAAGGATGAGCCATCACATGCCGGTCGGCCAGGACGGCGCGCACAAGGTTCGCAAGGGCGGGGCCCCGGCGGCGGGCGGACACAACCACGCAAGGCGGCTGCGCGCAATCGCCCTGGCCGCGGCCCTGGGCTGCGCGCTTGGCCTGCCCGGCCCGGCGCGCGCGGAAGTCGGGGACGACGAGGTAGAGGGATCCTCCGCCGCCGCCGAAACCCCGCTGGTCCAGCGCGACATCCCCGCCGAGGCGACGGCCGAGAACGCCGTGGTCGCCCGCGACCGCGCGCTGCTGTCCGGGCAGCGCATCGCCTATGAGCGGATGGCCGCCAGCCTCGGCCTGCCCGCCAATGCCTCCGACCGCGACATCCAGGCGCTGGTCTCCTCCCTGGTGATCGAGAGCGAGCGCGTCACGCCGCGCGGCTATGCGGCGCGCATCACGGTGAATTTCAACGCGCCGGGCGGGGCAGCTAACCCGCTGGCCGCCCAGGTCCCGCCGCCCCTGCCGGGCGCGGCGGCGCAGGGCCCCACGGTCGCGAGCTTGGAGGCGGTGGCGCGATACCGGTCCCTGCCGGAATATGCCGACCTGACCCGGCGGCTGGCGGCCCAGCCCGCCGTGGCGCGGGTGGAGATCGTGTCGATTTCGGGCGAACAGGCGCGGCTGCGCCTTGGGCTCCGCAGCCAGCCGCAGGACGCGGCGGCGGAGATGGCGCGGGGCGGCCTGCTGCTCGGCCCCGGCGCGGCCGGCGAGGGATGGCGGCTCGGCCTTGCCGGGGGCCGCTGACCTCACGCCCGACCAGGGGCCCGGCAAGGCCGGCGCGTCGGAAGCGGCGCTGCTGACACTGCCCAATGTCATCACCTTCGCCCGGCTCTGCGCGGTGCCGGCGGCGGTGTGGCTGGTGCTGCAGGACCGGATGGATGCGGCCTTCTGGGTCTTCGTCGCGGCCGGCATCTCGGACGCTGTGGATGGCTGGCTCGCGCGCGTGTCCAATTCCCGCTCCCGGCTCGGGGCGATCCTGGACCCGGTGGCGGACAAGGCGTTGCTGGTCTCGATCTATGTCACGCTCGCGGCCGTCGGGGTGCTGCCGGACTGGCTGGCGATCCTTGTCGTGTTCCGGGACCTGCTGATCGTGGGGGGGGTGCTGGTGCTGTATGTGCTGGGGCAGCCGCCGGCGATCCAGCCGATCCTGCTGTCCAAGGCAAACACCGCCTTGCAGATCACGCTGGCGGCGGGCGCGCTGCTAGTGGCGGGTTATGGCCTGTCGGCCGCCGGGCTGGTCGAGCTGCTGGTCCTGGCGACCGCCGCGACGACCTTCGCCTCCGGCGCCGTCTATGTCTGGCGCGCGGCGAGGCTGCCCCGATGAGCCGCATGCCCAAGGGCCACGCCGCGTGAAGGACGAGCCCCGCCCCCCCGCCCTGCGCCCGGCCGCCGAGCCGGTGCCGATCCCGCCGCAAGGCGCGCGCAGCGCCACGCGCGGGCAGCGGCTGGCGCTGGCCTTCGGCGGGCTGGCGGCGCTGCTGGTCTCGATCTGGCTGTTCTCGCCGATCCTGACGCCCTTCGTGCTGGCGGGCTGCATCGCCTATTTCCTCGACCCGCCGACGACGAAGCTGGCGGAATGGGGGATCCCCCGCGCGCTGGGCGCCCTGCTGCTGATCCTGGCGCTGGCGGCGGTCTGCCTGCTGGCGCTGCTGCTGCTGTATCCGCTGCTGGTCGCGCAGGTGGGCGTGCTGATCCAGCGCCTGCCATCCTATGTGACCGGCATCAGCCTGCTGGTGCAGCAGGCGCTGGAACAGGCGCAAGAAGCCTTCGGGCCGGAGGTGGTGGACGCGCAGCTGCGCGACCTTGCGGTGCGGCAGGCGGGGGCGATGGTGACCTTCCTCGGCACCGCAGTCGGGCGGCTGATCGGCGGCGGTATGGCGCTGTTCAACGTATTCACGCTGGTGATCGTGACGCCGATCGTCGGCTTCTACCTGCTGCGCGACTGGCCGCGGATCATGGGCCGCCTCGACAATTGGCTCCCGTTGCGTTCGGCGCACACGCTGCGCCAGCTGTCGCGCGATACGGACCGCGTGCTATCGGCCTGGCTGCGCGGGCAGTTGCTGTGCTGCCTGGTGCTCGGGCTGTTCTATGCCATCGGGCTGCAGATCGTGGGCCTCGAGCTGGGGCTGATGGTCGGGCTGATGGCGGGGCTGCTGAGCTTCATCCCCTATGTCGGCTCCATCACCGGTTTCGTCGTGGCGGTCCTGCTGGCGGCGGCGCAGTTCGGCACCTGGGAAGGGGTCTGGCTGGTTGTCGCGGTCTTCGTGCTGGGCCAGTTCGTCGAAGGCTATGTGATCTACCCGCGCCTGCTGGGCGACCGGGTGGAGCTGCATGCGGTGTGGGTGATCTTCGCGCTGTTCGCCGGCGGCGTCGCCTTCGGCTTTCTTGGCGTGCTGCTGGCGGTGCCGATGGCCGCCGCCATCGGGGTGGTCGCGCGCTACTGGCTTCGGCGCTACCTGGAAAGCCCGCTCTATCTGGACCCGCCCAGGACAGGATCCTGAATGCCAGGCGACACCGCCGCGCCCCGCCAGCTGGCCCTGCCGCTGGCGACGGCACCTTCATCCTCGCGCGCCGACCTGGTCGAGGACGCCTCCAACGCCGAGGCGCTGGCCTGGATCGACCGCCCCGGTGCCTGGCCGCTGGGCCGGCTGGCGCTGCATGGCGCGGCGGGGGTGGGCAAGTCCCACATGCTGCGCGCCACCGCCGCCGCGCTGGGCTGGCGCCTGCTGGCCGGAGCTGACCTGACCGAGGCGCTGGCCCTGGCCCCCTGCCCCGGCACAGTGCTCGACGACGCCGATGCGGCGGCGGAGACGCCGCTGTTCCACCTGATCAACCACCATGCGGAAACCGGCGCGCCCCTGCTGCTCGGGGCCCGGATCGCGCCCGCGCGCTGGGCAACGCGGCTGCCCGACCTGGCCTCCCGCCTCCGGGCCACCTTCGCCGTCGGAATCGGCGCGCCGAGCGATGCGCTGCTGGCGGCGCTGCTGGCCAAGCAACTGGCCGACCGGCAATTGCGGGTGGAGCCAGAGGTGCAATCCTACCTCCTCGCCCGCCTGCCCCGCGAAGCCGCCGCCATCGCCGCCGCCGTCGCGGCGCTGGACGCCGCGGCGCTGGCCGCCGGCGCGCCGATCACCCGCCCCCTGGCGCGGGAGGTGCTGGGGCCGCTGTTCGGCCTTCATGACCATTCGGTTGCGGAGCCATCTGAGGCCTCCCCGCCCGGGGACGCCTTGGGCTAGGTTTCACCCCATGGACACGCAACCCGCCGACGCCGCCCCCCCCACGGCCCCCGCGATCGCGCCCGTGGTGGCGGCCGACGACCCCGCGCGGTTCATCAATCGCGAGCTGTCCTGGCTGGCCTTCAACACAAGGGTGCTGGAAGAAGCGGCCAATCCGCGCCACCCGCTGCTGGAACGGCTGCGCTTCGTCGCGATCTCGGCCTCCAACCTCGACGAATTCTATTCGGTGCGCGTCGCCGGGCTGATCGGCCAGGAAAGGGCCGGCGTCGCCAAGCTGTCCTCTGACGGGCTGACGCCCGCGCGCGCGCTGGTCGCGATCCATGCCGAGGCGCGGGAACTGATCGTGGGCCAGCAGCAGGCCTGGCGGGAGGTGCGCGGGCTTCTGGAACAGGCAGGCCTCGTGCTGTGCGAGACAGACGCGCTGACGGACGCCGACCGCGCCTGGCTCGAGACCTGGTTCATGGAGCGCGTCTTCCCCGTGCTGACGCCGCTCGCGGTCGATCCGGCGCATCCCTTTCCCTTCATCTCCAACCTCGCGCTCTGCATGGTGCTGAAGCTGATGCGGGAGGAGGATGGGGGCACGATGCGCGCCCTGCTGCCGCTGCCGCCGCAGATCGAGCGCTTCATCCGCCTGCCCGCGCGCGACGGCGCGGCGGGGAAGGACGCAACGATCCGCTTCGTGATGCTGGAAGACCTGATCCGGCTGTTCCTCGACCGGCTGTTCCCCGGCTTCGTCCCCATCGAGACCAGCCTGTTCCGCCTGATCCGCGACACGGATGTGGAATTCGAGGAGGAGGCGGAAGACCTCGTGCGGTCCTATGAGACCGCGCTGAAGCGCCGCCGCCGCGGCCGCGCGATCCGGCTTTCGGTGGATGCGCGCATGCCCGCCGACATGCTGGAGCTGGTAGCGGAGGAGCTGGACGCGGATCTCGGCGCGGTCTTCAAGGTGGATGGGCTGCTCGGCGTCTCCGACCTCACGCAGATGATCGTGGACGACCGGCCGGACCTGCTGTTCACGCCCTACACGCCGCGCTTCCCCGAACGCATCCTGGATTTCGGCGGCGACTGCTTCGCGGCGATCGCGGCGAAGGACATCGTCGTCCACCACCCCTATGAAAGCTTCGACGTGGTGGTGCAGTTCCTGCGCCAGGCCGCGCGCGACCCCAACGTGGTCGCGATCAAGCAGACGCTCTATCGCACCAGCCGCGACAGCCCGATCGTCAAGGCGCTGATCGAAGCTGCCGAATCCGGCAAATCCGTCACCGGCATCGTCGAGATCAAAGCCCGCTTCGATGAGGAGCGGAACATCGCGCTGGCCCGCGAGTTGGAAGCGGCGGGCGTGCAGGTGGTCTTCGGCTTCGTCGAGCTGAAAACGCATGCCAAGGTCAGCCTGGTGGTGCGCCGCGAACGCGACGGGCTGCGAAGCTACGCGCATTTCGGCACCGGCAACTACCACCCCGTCACGGCGCGCATCTACACCGACCTCAGCTTCTTCACCGCAGACCCGGCGCTGACGCGCGATGCGCAGAAGCTGTTCAACTACATGACCGGCTACGCCCGGCCCGAGACGATGGAGGCGCTGGCCTTCGCGCCGCTCACCATCCGCCCTGCCCTGCTCGGCCTGATCGAGCGCGAGATCGCCTTTTCCCGAGATGGCAAGCCTGCCGGCATCTGGCTCAAGATGAACTCCCTGGTGGACGAGCAGCTCATTGACGCCCTGTATCGGGCGAGCGAAGCGGGGGTGAAGGTGGATTGCGTGGTGCGCGGCATCTGCTGCCTGCGCCCCGGCGTGCCGGGCCTGTCCGAGAATATCCGCGTGAAGTCCATCGTCGGCCGCTTCCTGGAACACAGCCGCGTCTATGTGTTCGGCAACGGGCACCGCTTGCCATCCCGCCGTGCCAGGGTGTTCATCTCCTCCGCCGACCTGATGGCCCGCAACATGGACTGGCGCGTGGAGACGATGGTGCCGATCGAGAACCCCACCGTGCACGCGCAGATCCTCGACCAGGTGATGGTGGTGAACCTGCAGGACACGATGCAGAGCTGGGAACTCGGCCCCGACGGGGTCTACCGGCGCACGGCGCCCGGCGAGAAGCCGGTCTCCGCCCATGAGTATTTCATGACCAACCCGTCGCTCTCGGGGCGCGGCAGCGCCTTGCAGCCACGGGCGCCGCGCGCGGCCCGGATGTCCTCGGGCGCGCCTCCGAGGCAGCGGCGGGCGGATCGGGTTTCGCAGGACTGAACGTGGTGGATGATTTCTCCCTGACCCCGCCGCGGATCAGCCGGCGGCGGGCCGACCGGCCGCGCCGCTTCGGCGTGGTGGACCTCGGCTCCAATTCCGTCCGCCTCGTGATCTTCGAAGGCCTGTCGCGCAACCCGCTGCCGATCTTCAACGAGAAGGCGGTGCTCGGCCTGGGGCGCGGACTGCAACAGACCGGGCGGCTGAACGCGGAGGCCATCGAGCCCGCGCTGACCGTGCTCGGCCGCTATGCCGCGGTCGCCAACGCGATGGGCGCCGATCCAGTCGAGATCCTGGCCACCGCCGCGACGCGGGATGCGGAAAACGGCCCGGAGTTCATCGCCGCGATCAACCGCCGCCTGCCCGACATCCCGATCCATGTGCTGTCGGGCAGCGAGGAAGGTGCGCTGTCGGCGGAAGGCGTTCTGCTCGGCTTCCCCGGCGCCGATGGCGTGCTGGGCGACATGGGCGGCGGGTCGCTCGAACTGGTGGAACTCGATCACGGCCGGATGGGACAGGCGGCATCGCTGCCGCTGGGCGCGCTGCGGCTGGCGGACCGCGCCAATGGCGACCCGTCCCGCGCGCGCGCCATCGTGGAAGCGGACCTCGCGCGCCTGTCCTGGCTGAAGCGCGGCGAAGGGCGCGACCTGTACCTGGTCGGCGGCGCGTGGCGGGCGCTGGCGCGAATGCATATCGCGCAGACCTCCTACCCGCTGTCGATCGTGCATCACTACGTGCTGAAGCGGGAAGAAGCGCGGGATCTGGCTGGCGTTGTCGCGCAGGCCACGCGCAAGACGCTGGAGAAGCTGCCCGGCGCGCCCGCCAAGCGCCTGGGCGACATGCCCTTCGCCGCCGTGGTGCTGCGCCGGCTGCTGCGGGTGACCGGCGCGCGCCGCGTGGTGTTCAGCGCCAATGGATTACGGGAAGGCTGGTACGCCCGCCTGCTGCCGCCCGAGGTGCGCGGCGAGGACCCGCTGCGCGCCGCCGGCCAGGACCTCGCGCTGCGCTACGGCCGCGATCCGGAACTCGCCCCCGCGCTGTTCGCCTGGACCGCATCGCTGTTCGAGGGCGAGACGCCGGACGCCGCGCTGCTGCGCGAAGCCGCCTGCTCCATCGCGGATATCGGCAGCCACGACCATCCTGATTACCGCGCGGAGCAATCCTTCTACCGCGTGCTGCGCCAGCCCGGTGTCGGCGTGGACCACCACCAGCGCGCCTTCCTCGCCCTGGTCGCGGCGCTGCGCTACGAGGCGGATGCGGATGCGCCCTTCCTGGCCGCCGCGCGGCCGCTGCTCGATCCCGTGGCGCTGCGGCAGGCGGAAGCGCTGGGCGCGGCCTTGCGGCTGGCCTTCACGCTGTCGGGCGGCACGCCGGTGCTGCTGGCCGGCACGGCGCTGCGCCGCTTCGGCGGCGAGTTGCGGCTGCGGCTTGTGGAAGGCAGCGGCGTCTTCGCGGGCGAAAGCGTGCAGCGCCGGCTGGACGCGCTGGCCAACGCGCTCGGCCTGCCGGCGACGGTGGAAGTTGCAGGGGCGTAGGGAGGGGCGGATGGAGCCGGGCTTCGATCTTGTCGGACAGGTCGATGCGACCGTCGGCGCCCCCATCGTCGTCGGACGCGGCCCGACCGGGGAGCGGCGGGTGGTGCCGGTGCTGGGCGGCCGCATCACCGGCCCCCGCCTGAACGGCGACATCCTGCCGGGCGGTGCGGATTTCCAACTGATCCGCGATGACGGCGTGGCGGAGATCGAAGCGCGGTACACCCTACGGCTCGATGACGGGGCGCTGGTGCAGGTGGTGAACCGCGGCATCCGCCATGCCGCGCCCGAAGACATGGCCCGCCTGCTGCGGGGCGAGACGGTGCCGCCGGAGCGCGTCTATTTCCGTACGACGCCGGCCTTCGAGACCGCCGCCCCCGCCCATACCTGGCTGCATCGCAGCCTGTTCCTCGGCTTCGGGGAACGTATGCCGGACCGCGTCCGCGTCCGCATCTTCGCGGTCTGAAGCAGTATCCGACCAGCTGGAGTTATCTGGTCGAATACGGCGGCAGGCCGGGCGGCCCCAGGGGTGCCGGCCCTGCGCCTATTCGATGGCGCGGAACCCTGTCGCGCGCACCACCTCCGCCCAGCGCGTCGTCTCGCTCCGGATCAGCGTGGCGAATTCCGCGCGCCCGCCGGGCGCGACGCGGAAGCCCGCTTCCCCCAGCCGCGTGCGCAAGGCGGGCGAGGCGAGGGCGCGGCGCAGCCCGGCATCCAGCGCCACCAGCACGGGTTCGGGCGTCGCGGCCGGGGCGACCACGCCGAACCACGACTGGAAGGCGAGATCAGGCCGGCCGACCTGGCCGACGGTCGGCACGCCGGGCAGCAGGGCGGCAGGCTCCGCGGTGGTCACCGCCAGCGCCTTGAGCCGCCCCGCCTGCACATGCGGCGCGACCAGCGCGACGGAGCCGAACATGCCCTGCACGCTGCCGTTCAGGATGGCCGTCATCGCTTCCCCGGTGGAGCGGAAATGCACCGCCTCCGCCGTGATGCCGGCGCCGCTGGCCAGCATGGCCGCGCCGAAATGGCCCGGCGTGCCGGCGCCGAAGGTGCCCATGAAGACCTGGCGCTGCGCGCGACCCCAGGCGATGTAGCCCGCCATGTCGGTGACCGGCAGCGCGGCCGGCACGACGAAGCCGAAGCCGATGGAGGCAACCTCCCCGATCGGGGTGAAGTCGCGTGCGGGATCGTAGGGCAGCCTCGCATGGGTCGAGGGAGCCATGGCCAGCGTGCCGAGTTCGCCCAGCAACAGCGTCGTCCCATCCGGTGCGGCGCGCGCGACCTCGGGGGCGGCGATGTGGCCGCCGGCGCCGGCGCGATTGTCCACGGCAACGCCGGCCGGCCAGATCTCGCGCAGCGCGTCGGCCAGGATGCGCGCGACGGTGTCGGGCGCGGTGCCGGGCGGGAAGCCGAGCACGAGGCGCACCGGACGGTCGGTGAAGGCGCGCGCGCTACCCAGGAAGGGCAGCGCCAGCGCGGCGCCAAGCACGGCGCGGCGCCCGATGAGGCTGGTGGCGATGGGCATGGTCTCGTTGCTCCCGGCGGGCGCGCCAATTCTGTCGATGGCACTGTTCCAACCATTATGGAGCATAACGATCAGGCCGCGGTCAACGTCGCATTACCCCCGCAGCGCCACCTGCCCCGCGCCCACCAGCATCGCCACGCGCGCGGCAATCGCGGCGCCCTGGGTGGGGTCGAGGCCGAGCAGGCGGACAACGCCCGCCGCCAGTTCCTCCTCCGTCGCGATGGCCATCGCGCCGAGCAGCGCGCGGCAGGCGGCCTCGATCTCGGCCGGCGCGACCATCGCGGCGCGGCGCAGATGCGGCGCCGCCGCGCGGCGGTCGCGCGGGGCCACGGGCGGCGCGTCCTCCGCCCGCCAGAAGCTGGCTTCCTCCGCCACGCCCTGCAGCTGCGCGGCCAGGCGCAGCGCCTGCTGCAACGCCGCGCGATCCGCGGCTTCCAGCCGCGCCTTGCCCCACAGGATGCGGGCGCGTTCGGCGATCGCGTCCGCATGCACGGGCTGCTCGGTGCGGATGATGGCGGCCACGATCTCCGCGAGCTTCGCGAAGGGCATGTCAGGGATCGGCGTCGTCGCCGGCACCTCCGGCGCGGCTTCGGCATAGGGCTCCGCGAGGCCGGTTTCCGGCACCGGCGCAGCGGTGGGTGCAGCGGTCGTGTCGGGCTGCTGGCCAAGCGCCGCGCGCAAGCGCGCGCGCTCGGCCTCCGGCCGTTGCAGCCAGGCAAGCGACCAGGCGCGGTGCAGCTTCCAGCCCATCATGCCAAGCGCAGCCGGCCGCCCGCGTTCGCGGTCGCGCGCCGCGCGCACGGACGCCCAATCCCCCGCATCGGCTTCGACGCCGAGCACGAAATCCTCCCCCTCCCGCGCCGCGACATCCAGATAGAGGCCGGCGATGCCGATCCGCGCCGCGGCCTCCTTCCCCGTGGCGCGGATCTCGCTGGCGATGACGCGCGCCAGCGGCGCGGCAGCATCCTCACCGGATACGCGCTGCGATCCGGTCTGCGCCGCGAGGCGAAGGAAGGTCTTCAGCGCCGCAACCCCGCGCCCCGCCGCGCGGTCGAGATCGATGTCATCGGCCGTGAGGCCGCTGAACACCACGCAGCGCTTTTTCGCGCGGGTGATCAGCACGTTCAGCCGCCGCTCTCCGCCATCGGCGGAAAGCGGGCCAAAGCGCATGGCCACCTTGCCATCGGCGCCGCGCGCATAGCCGACGCTGATCAGCATCGCGTCGCGTTCGTCGCCCTGCACATTCTCGAGGTTCTTCACGAAGAAGGGCTCGTGTTCATGCGCGGCGAAGAAGGCCTCGGTGTCGGGGTTGGCGCGGCGCAGCGCCTCCACCGCGTCGAGGATCGCGTCGCGCTGCTTCATCGAGAAGGCGGCGACGCCGAGGCTGTCGCCCGGCGTTTCCTGCGCATGGCGCAGCACGGCAGCGGCGACCGCCTCGGCCTCGATCCGGTTGACACCGGCGCCCTGCTGCCACTGGCCGTCCACGCGCATCAGGCTCAGGCCAAGCTTGTCGCTGCGCGCCTTGGGCGAGGGCAGCACCATCAGCCGCCCTTCGTAGAATTCGGTGTTGGAGGTCGCGATCAGGCTTTCATGCCGGCTGCGGTAGTGCCAGCGCAGCATCACATTCGGCACGCCGCGCGCATTGGCGAGGCCCAGGATGCTCTCGACCTCCCGCGCCGCGACGGGGCCTTCGGCGAACTCCTCCTCCGCGCCGTCATCCTCGCTGGTCATGCGCTGGAAGAAGCGGGTGGGCGGCATCTGCCGGTCGTCGCCGACGACGACCATCTGGCGGCAGCGCGCGATAGCGCCCAGCGCATCCACCGGCTCGATCTGCGATGCCTCGTCGATCACCAACAGGTCGAAGGTCAGCCCCGGCTTGAGATGAGAGGCCGGCCGGTCCGTCGGCGTGGTGCGCCCGCCGCCAGCCGGCGGCGGCGACAGGAATTGCGCGACCGACAGCGGCGACATCATGAAGACCGGCTTCGCCGTCTGGATCGCCCGGCCCGCGCGCTCCAGCAGCACGCGCACCGGCAGGTGGCCGCGCTTCTTCTCGAATTCGCCCTTCAGGATCTCATGGCCCAGCATGCCGGCGCGCACCCGCGCCAGCGCATCCGCATGGGTCCAGGCGCAGCGCCGCCGCGTCAGTTCGATGCGGTCGCGGTCGGCCTCGGTGAAATCGGCGACCAGCCGGTCGAAACCGGCGCCGTCGAAGGTCGCGAGTTCCGGCCGCGCGCGCATCGCGGCCTTCAGCAGCGCCTCGTCCAGCGCATAGCTGAAGGCCTGAGCCGCCTGGTCCGGCGGCAGGCGCCCATCGGCCAGCCGCGCCGCCAACGGCGCCAGCGCCTCCCCCGCCGCCTCCGTCGCGCGGCGCCAGCCGAGCCAGAGCGGCAGGCCTTCCGGCGCCGCCGCCCAATCGCCGAGCCGCGCGGCGATCTCGGCCAGCGGCGCATCCGCCGTGCCGAAGGCCTCCGCCTGGTCGAGGGCGGTCAGGCTGTCCAATTCCTCCCACGCCGCCAGCGCGGCCTCCCCGGCTTGCTGGTCCAGCGGCGGCGGGGCGGCGGCCAGCGCGGCCGCGGCCGCCGGTCCCTGCGCGTCGCGCCAGGCCAGCAGCGCCGCGAGCGCGACGGGGTCGCCGGGCCAGAGCATGCCGAAGGCAGCACGTGCTAGCGCCTCACCCTCTCGCATCCGTTGCAACGCCGCCTGCCCGGCCAGCGCGGCCTCGAGCGCCGGCAGCGGCGCCTCCGCATCCCGCGCCACCCGCGCCGCCGTCGCCTTCGCCGCGCGCAGGGTGGCGGAGAGGAAACCGAAGATCCCCCCGCCTTCCGCCAGCGCCGCGCGCGCCTCCGCCAGTCCCGGCACATCCAGCGCGCCGGGCAGAAGGCGCGGGTCGCGCTGGGCGTCCTGCGCGGCGGCGGCAGCCTCGGCCAGGGCGCGCAGCGGCGCGGGATCGCCGGCCCAGGCCGGATGCGCCATCGTCGCCTTGTCATGCGCGGGCGCCGCCGCCAGCGCGCGGGCCAGCCCCAGCATCTCCCGCGCCCCGGCGGGGCCGGGCGCGGGGCGGTTGAGCGCCTTGGCGAAGGGCGCGAGGGCGGCCGCGCCGCCGGCCAGCGCGCGGATCAGCCCTGGCAGCCGCGCCAGCAGCCTGTCCTGGTCCGGCGCCGACAGCGCGGCGATCACGCCGCGCCAGGGGCTTTGCGGCCCGCCTTCGGCGGCACGGGCGGCCAACTCCGCCACGGCATCGCGCGCTTCCGCGATCCGCGCCGCATCCCAGGCGGCGGCGGGCAGGGCGAAATCGGGGGCCTTCACATCGGCGGCACGCAGCGCGACGAGGGTGCCGACCACCTCATGCAGCGGGCGGCCGCTGTTGCCGACCGGCGCGGCCATCGCCACCGCATGGGCGTTGAGCCGCGAGCGGAGCGCGCCGAGCCGCTTCACCACCGCATCGCCATCCGGCTTCGCGACATTCGGAAGCGCGAGGGTGGCGCGCAGCTCATCCAGCACGGCGCGCTTCGACTGCTTCTCGCTGTGCAGTTCGAGGCAGGCGGCGCCGAGCCCCACCGTGCCGAGCCGGCGCTTCACCACCTCAAGCGCCGCGAGCTTTTCCGCCACGAACAGCACGCTGCGGCCATCCAGCACCGCCTGGGCGATGATGTTCATGATGGTCTGCGACTTACCGGTGCCGGGCGGTCCCTGGATCACGATATGCCCGCCCTGCCCGCCGGGTGCCTGGGCGGCGCGCCGCACGGCTTCCGCCGCCAGGGCCTGGCTGCCATCGGTGTCGATCACATGGTCCAGCGTCTCGACCCGGATCTCGGCATCCACATCGGCATCGTCCGGGAAGGGCGGCGCGCTGCCGAGCATCCCGCCGCCGACCAGCGCGGCGATGACGGGATGGTCGAGCAGGCCCGGATTGGCGGCGGGGTCCAGGTCCCGCCACATCAGGAATTTCGCGAAGCTGAACAGGCCGAGCACCAGCCCATCCGCATCCACGCCCCAGCCGTCCCGCGCGCCGATCGCGGCGCGCACCGCCTCCGCCCAGCCTGCCGGGTCGTAGGCCTCGGCGTCGAAATCAGGCAGGGCCAGCTTGAACTCCGTGGCCAGCTTCTGGCGCAGCGAGAGGTTATCCTGCACCTCAAGCCCGCTGGCACGGATGCGAAAGCGCTGGCTGACCCCCTCCCGCTCCAGCGTCACCGGCAGCAGCGCGAGGGGGGCCAGGCGTTCGGTGCCGGGCGTGCCGGGATCGCGCCAGGACAGCGCGCCGATGCCGAGCGAGAGGGTGGCGATGCCCGTCTCCTCCCGCGCCGTGCGGGCATCGGCCATCAGGTCGCGCAGGCGGCGCGCGAGGTCTTCCGGCGCAAGCCGGGCGCGGAGCAGGTCGTCGGCCTGCCATTCGTCGCGCGTGCGGCCAGCGATAGCAGCCTCCACGCCCTCGGCCTTGGCGGGCCTGGCGGCACGACGGCGCCTGGGCTTGGCGCCGGGCTCGGCGGGGGCTTCGGGGTCCGCAGGCGGGGCGGCGACTTCGTTCGGGCCACTGGGCGCGTTGATGAGCGCGTCATCGGGCGCGGCTTCGAAGCCGAGGGGCTTGCCGGCGAGCAGGGCGGCCAGGACGAAGCCCGCATCCTCATCGGCCAGCATCACGACGCCGCGGGAGCGCCCGGGCTTCGGCAGGGCCAGCAGGCGGTTCCGGGTCGAGAGGTCGAGCAGGCCGCGCCGGGCCTCCTCCAATCGTTGCGAGAGCGTCTGCGCGTCCATGATGCCGAGTTAATGCGCGGGAGGCGCGCCGGGAAGCCTGCCAGGAAGCCTGTTAAGGTCCAAAGCCCATCATCCGCCTGGGGCCTGACCGGGTTTTGACGCTGTTGGGAGGCTGCCAGGCATCGACCCCGTGCCGGGTTCAGGGCCACGCTTGCCGCCGGCCGCACGACCGGCGGACCGCGTCTTGGCGGGGTCAGCCGCCGTCCGCGCAGGAGAAGACGCAAGCCAGCCGCCGCAGCTCGCTTGCCTGCAATCGGAGCGCCCGCGCCGTCTCCCCATCGGCCAGTCGGCCCCGGCGCGCATCGAGCAGAGCGTGCCCCTCCCCGATCAGCGCCAGCGCCGCACGGCGCGCGGCGGCGTCGCTCTCGTCCCGCCCGGCGGCTTCGCCGTCCAACGCCTCGGTCTGGCGCCGGAGGGCGGCGATCACCCCCTGGAAGGGCGCGTCGCCGCGCTCCACCGCGACCCGCAGCTGCGGCGCGCGCCAGTTGCGCCGCACGCCATAGGCCAGCGTCTCGCCCAGCGCATCGACCGCCGCTGCTCCCTCCGCGTCGAAGGGCATCACGCGGGCGGCGAGCTGGCCGAAGGGATTGGTGCGGCCACGGGGCAGCCCGTCATCGGCGATATAGGCCAGGGTCCCGAGCCAGGCGGCGGCGGCTTCCTGCAAGGCGCGCACGGCACCTTCCCGGCCTTCCGCCGTCACCTCCGCCGGCGGAGGAGGAGCCACCGCAACGCCGGTGGCCGGACGCAACGAGGCCGGGGGCAGCAGCGTCTCGCGCGCCTGCACCGACCAGTCGCGCACTGCAGAGTAGTCGGGCGCACAGGCCGGGAGCAGCCCGAGGCCAAGGCAGGCGACCGCGAAGCGCAGGCGGGGCGGGGCGGGCCGCCGACCGATGGTCATGGCGCCGTCGCGGCGGCGGCCGACAGCCGTCGCAACTCGCTCGCCTCCATGCGCATCCTGCGCCCCGTGTCGCTCTGCCCGAGGATGAATCTGCGCTCGAACAGCAGCGCATGGCCCGCCCCGATCCGCGCCATCGTCGCCTCCTGCGCCGGGCGCGAAGCCGGGGCTTGCCGGGCGATGGCGGTCAGCGCGGCCTGGAAGAACGGATCGCCATAATCGACCGCATGGGCCAGGTGCCCAGCCCCCCAGCCCCGCTGCGACACGAAGGCGGTCGCGCGGACCAGGTTGACCGCCGCCGCCGAAGCCTCGGGGTCCGCGAGGCTGAGGGCGCGCTGCTCGATCGACGCGGTTTCGTCGGGGGGCGTCGTGTCATCGGCCAGGGCGGCCAGGGTGGCCAGCCAGGCGCCCGCGGCCTCCCGCAGCACCAGCATCGCCTCCTCGGCGGCGCGGCCGCTATCGACGCCGTCAGGTGCGGGGCGCGTCAGGGCGGGCGGCAGCACGGCCTCCCGCGCCTGGAGCGACCAGTCGCGGACGCCGCTCTGGTTCGAACCGCAGGCCCCGAGGGCCAGCACCCCGCACAGCACGACCAGCGCGCCGAGCAAGCGCGTGCCCGCAGGCCGGCAGGTCCGACACGCGTCGCGGTCCGCAATGGCAAGCTCCTCGCCCTGCATCGCACCCCCGAGACTGAATGATGGCCGGCCCATCAGAACGTCATGCCGATGCCGAAGGAATAGCCGGTGGTGTTGTTGTCGCCGTGGAAGTAGCGGCCGACGAAGCGCACGCGATTGAGGTTGAGGCCGAAGGCGCCCAACTCCCACCGCCCGGTGTCGAACTCGATGCCGCCACCGGCCTTCACCGCCCAGGTGAAGCCCATCACATCGCGCTGGTCGCCGAAATAGGTGGTGGCGCTGCCGTCCAGCACCCAGCGCACCGGCCGACCGAAGGCTTCGAGCCCCGTCGGCCAGCGATAGCGCGCCCAAAGCCCAAGGGTCTGGGCGTCGGCCCGCCCCCGCGCGGCTTCCATGGTGTTGCCGAAGGTCTCCAGCAGCAGATGCGTGTAGCGAAGCTCGATGTCGAGGTCGCCTTCCTCGCGGAAGTCGTAATAGGCGAGCATCAGCGACCCGCCCCGGCCCCAGACCGACACGTGCTTGTCGTCGAGAGCCGGGACCTCGATACCCCTTCGCCAATTCAGGAAGGACCCTAACAGCGAGACATCGGACGCCGCGTAGCCAGCCGCGAGATTGAACACCGGCCGCAGCCAGAGATGTTCGGTCAGCTGGATGTCGTAGCCGATGCCGATGGTGGTGGTGACGTTGTTCCAGCGCAGCGGTAATTGCCCCGGCGGTTCGCCCGTGAAGACGGCGCGCGGATCGTAGCGCGCATAGCCCGCATACCATTCGAGGAAGATCGGCAGCGTTTCGCTGACGGTGAAGCCGAAGCCGGTCTGGGCGAGGCTGAAGATCGAGTTCCCATCCTCGTCGCCGCGAGCGCTGGAGGTGTTGATCTGCAGCGCGTTGGCGGAGCCATCGGGCACCATGTTGTAGCCCATGATCCCGAGCACGCCTCGTCCCCCCAAGGCGGGGACAGTCTGCGCCACGGCGGGCTCGGCAGTCGCGGTTGCGGCCAGCAGCAGCGCGATCAACGTGGAAGCGGCGCGGCGCGGGAACGGGCCAGCCGTCATGGGGTCTCCAGCCAGGAATGGCAGTCTGTGCCCGCGACCGGGCGGCGCAACATGCAGCGAAGCGGCAGCCATGGCCAGCGTCCCCAGGCCATCGGGCCGACTGCCACTCATGGCTTCATGAAGCGCTGTACACCCATAACGATGCGCAGATCGACATCCGGCCGGCCGTGGCGGCCGCGATCAGCGGCGGCGTTCGCGCGCGTTCCGCAGCAGCGCGAGGCTGCGGTACAGCCCGTGCACCATCTTGCTGTAGGGCGCCGCGACGAACAGCGCGAGCACCAGGCCGAGATGCAGCGCGAGCATCAGCCCCATCGCGCCCGTATGCCGTACCGCCAGCAGCAGCAGCCCGGTGGCGGAGACGAGGAACAGCAGCGCGAGCATCGCGTATTCCCCGCCCTGCAGCTTCTTCGCAACCGGCCCCGGATCGGTGACGGTCTTCACCCAGGCGAGCCCCGCCGTGCCGACGCACAGCAGCACGCCGCCCCAGGTGCCGAACTGCACCGGCAGGCTCCAGAAGGCGTGCGGCGAATGCCAGCCGAAGACGTGGTGGTAGATCGCGCCCGTGCTGGTCGCCGCGAAGCACAGCATGAAGCCGTAGAACATGGCGTGGTGCAGCCAGCGGCGGTGCTGGGCGAAGCTGTCGTCGAGGTCGTTGCAGCCATGCCCGCCGCCGCCGAGGTTGCGCAGCGTCAGGATGTCCACCGCCGCGTCGCGCGCGGGCTCGACGCCGATCGGCGCGCCGCCTGACGCCGTGCCGCGCCAATAGCGGATGCCGCCCATGATGAAAGCGAGGATCGCGAACAGGAAGGTGCTGCCCGCCAGCAGGTTCATGAGCCAGAGCGGGATGACGCGGAAGAAGGCGCCCGGGCCCGTATGCGACGCCCAGAGCACCGCCGGGTCCTTGATCGCGACGGCCAGCACCATCGCCAGCGTCGCGAACAGCGCCGCCAGCAGCGAGACGATGGTGCCGTTGCGCTCGAACAGGCGCCCCATCGGCGCGGGCCAGGCGAAGGCCGCGTAGCTTTCCTGCCGCAGCGTCGCGAAGGTGGCGGGCACATTCACGCCGAAGGCATGCGGCGGTGCGTATTGGCAGGCGTGGTAGCAGCCCTTGCAGCCATGGCAGAGATTGGCCAGGTGCGTCAGGTCGCCGGCGGTGAAATCGCGCCGCATCGCCATGGCGGGGAAGACCGCGCAGTAGCTTTCGCAATAGCGGCAGGCATTGCAGATCGCCATCTGCCGCCGCGCCTCGGCGACCGTCTCGGAATTCTCCAGCACCGCCGGTGTCATGCGGGTCGCCTCAGTTGCGGACATGGCGCGCGGCCTCCTCGCCGGCGATGCGGCCGAAGACGGTGCCGATCGCCATGCCGAAGCCGGCGAGATAGCCCTGGCCCAGGATGTTGCCGGACATGATCTCTCCGGATGCGAAGATATTGGCGCTCGGCTTGCCATCGGCCATCAGCACGCGCGCGCGTTCATTCACCTTCAGGCCGAGGAAGGTGAAGGTGATGCCGGTCCGCAGCGGGTGCAGGATGAAGGGCGGCTTTTCGATCCGCCGGGCCCAATGGCTTTTCGGCGGCGTGAGGCCTTCCGTGCGGCAATCATCCGGCACCATCGGCTTGAAGGTGCCGGGGACGACGGATGCGTTGTATTCGGCCACGACGCGCTCGAGCTTGCCGGGGTCGAGGCCCGCCATCGCCGCCAGTTCCGCGATGCTGCCGGCGCGATAGGGCGGGAAGACACTGGGGAGATAGTTCATCTCCGCCTGGCTGTCGGTGACGGCGAAGGCGCATTGGCCGGGCTGCTGCGCGATCAGCCGGCCCCAGATGGCGTAGCGCTTCGGCCAGACATCCTCGCCTTCGTCGTAGAAGCGTTCGACATCGCGGTTGACGACGATGGCGAAGGGCACGCAGTCCAGCCGCATGGCCAGCCCGCCATCCTCCATCGGGGCGCGGGCATCGTTCGCGACCGCGTGGAACTGCGTGGGATCGCCCACTTCATGCGCGCCCTGGTCCAGCAGGTCGCGCAGCACGCGCCCTTGCGCATAGGGCGTGCCGCGGATCTGGAAGTTATCCGCCGCGTCGCCCCAGTAGCGCCGCAGCCAGTCCCGGTTCGCCTGGAACCCGCCGGAGGAAGCGACGACAGCCTTGAAGCGGATGCGCTGGGGAAAGCCGCGCCAGGAGATGATCGCTTCCTTCGCGAAGCCGTCCTCCAGCGCGATGTGCTGGACCTCGGTATCATACAGGATGGCGATGCCGAGCTGTTCCGCCGTGCGGTACAGGGCATTCACCAGCGCCTTGCCACCACCCAGGAAGAAGGCGTTGGTGCGCGAGAGGGAAAGCGTGCCGGACAGCGAGGGCTGGAACACCACGCCGCACTCCTTCAGGAAGCCCGGCGCATGCTGGCTGGCCCGGATGCAGAGCCGGGCCAGCTGCTCATCCGTCTTGCCCCCGGTCACGCGGTACAGATCGTCCCAGTATTCCTCCTCCAGATAGCTGTCGGTCAGCACATCGGTGGGGGCGGGGTGCAGCGCGCGAATGTTGCGGGTGTGGCGGCTGTTGCCGCCGCGCATGTCCTTCGGCGCGTGTTCGCAGATGATGACGCTCGCGCCGGCGCGGCGCGCGGAGATGGCGGCGCAGAGCGCGGCATTGCCGCCGCCCACCACCATGACGTCCCAGACGCGGTCGAAATCAGGCATGGGTTCTTGTATCCAACTGGATACAGGCATGTCCAGATGCCCTTCCCGTCGCCCCACCGGTTCGGTTAGACCATTCTCATGGACGGCACCGACACCCCCCGCGACCGTGGCCAGGACGCCTATGCGCGCATCCGCGCCGCGATCCGGGAGGGCACGCTACCGCCCGGGCTGCGCCTGACCGAGACGGATCTCGCCTCCCGCTTCGGTGTCTCCCGCACCCCCGTCCGGCAGGCCATCGCACGGCTGGAAGCGGAAGGGCTTCTGACGCATGAACCGCGCCGCGGCCTGGCCGTGACGCGCCCCGACCATGCGCAGGTGATCGAGCTTTATGTGATGCGCGAGATCCTGGAAGGCGCCGCCGCGCGGCTCGCGGCGCAGCACGCGACGGAGACGGAACTGGCGGCGCTGGAGGAGCTGGTGGCGGCGGAACCGGTGGCGTTCGGCGATGCGCGGCGCCTGTCGGAGATCAATCTGCGCCTGCATGGGCTGATCTACCTGGCCGCCCGGAACCGCTACCTGCTGCGAAGCCTGGAACAGCTGGCCGCGACCATGGCGCTGCTGCCGTCGCTGCTGGCGCGCGGGGACCGGGCGGAAGCCGCGCATCGGGAACACAGCCTGCTGCTGGCGGCCCTGCATCGGCGCGACGGCGCGGCGGCGGAGGAAGCGGCACGAGCCCATGTCCGCTCCGCGCAGCGCCACCGCCTGGCGTGGCTGATGACCGAGGTCGCCCTGCCCGTCGCCGCCCCCGGCGCGGGGGAATAACGGCCCAGGCGCCGCTAGAGCGGCGCCGCGGCCCTCAATGCACCAGGGCGGGTTCCATCTCGTGCTGGCGGATCGCGGCGGCCGCGAGTTGCGCGCTCGGCGCGGCGCCGATCGGCGTGCCATCCGCCGCATGGATGGCGAAGGCGCGCGCGCCGTTCAGGATCACCGGGCGCAGATAGGCGATGTCCTGCGCCCCGAGGGCCGCGAAATCCTGGGCCGAGAGGCTGCGGAGCGCCGTGGCGCTCAGGAAGACCGGCTCCGCTTCAGCGACGTCATATTCGTTCATGACATTCTCCTTCCGGCGCGTCCCGGATGGGCCCGCGCGCTGCGCGAGGGGTACGGGATCGTCACCCCTCTCTGGTACGGCCGTCCGAAGCCGGCTCGGCCATGCCGCCGACGACAGGGCGCTGCGGCCCGCCATTGCCGCGCGCGGCAATCTGGATGGTCTTCACCCGGACCTCAGGCAACGGGCGGCGCAGATCGACATGCAGCAGCCCGTTGTCGAGCCAGGCGCCTTCCACCTCGATCCCCTCCGCCAGCACGAAGGCGCGCTGGAATTGCCGGGCCGCGATGCCGCGATGGAGGAAGATGCGGCCATCCGTATCCTCCTTCTGGCGGCCACGGATGACAAGCTGGTTGTCCTCCTGCGTGATCTGCAAATCGTCCATCGAGAAGCCGGCGACGGCCAGCGTGATCCTGAGCCGCGTGTCGCCGGTCTGCTCGATATTATAGGGCGGGTAGCCTTCGGCGTTCTTCTGGACCCGGTCGAGCATCTGCTCGAGGTGGTCGAAGCCGAGAAACAGCGGCGAGCCGAACAGCGACGGGCGCGACATCGAATGCTCCCTTGGCCTCCCCTCCCCCGTCCCGGCGGCGCCGGATCCGAGGATGGCTGGGCGAGGCATGAACCGGCGGAGCCCGAGGCACCCCGCCGCCCAAGGATTTTGGCCGAGGCCTTGGCCGTTGCAAGGGGGGTGGGGCGAGGCTACCTCTGCCGCCCGCCTGAGATCCGTCCCGATGACCGAAGCCAGCCTCCTGCCGATCCTGTACGTCCCCGACCCGCGGCTGCGCGCCAAGGCGAAGACAGTGGCGCCGAACGACCCGCGCATCCCGGCGCTCGCCGAACAGATGCTGGCCACGATGTACAAGGCGCCAGGCATCGGCCTCGCCGCGCCGCAGGTGGGCGAATTGCTGCGACTGGTGGTGGTGGATATCCGCCCCGGCGACAAGCCGGAGCCGATCGTGATGGTGAACCCCGAGATCGTCGCCGCCAGCCGCGATCTGGCGACGCGGGAAGAAGGCTGCCTGTCTCTGCCCGACCAATTCGCCGAGGTGACGCGCCCGGCGGTGGTGAAGGTGCGCTGGACGGATCTGGGCGGCGCGCGGCAGGAACGGGAAGCCGATGGGCTGCTGTCCGCCTGCTTCCAGCATGAGCTGGACCACCTGGATGGCGTGCTGTTCGTCGACCACCTCTCGGCGCTGAAGCGCAACATGCTGCTCCGCAAGCTGGCCAAGGAGCTGAAGTCCAGGGCGCGGGACGAATAGGCCAGCCGGATGCGTATCGCCTTCATGGGCAGTCCGGATTTCGCCGTGCCGGCGCTGCGGGGGCTGCATGCGGCGGGGCATGAGATCGCCTGCGTCTATGCCCAGCCGCCGCGCCCCGCCGGGCGCGGACAGAAGGAAACGCCCTGCCCCGTCCACCGCGCCGCGCTGGAGCTTGGCCTGCCGGTGCGGACGCCAGCGCGGGTGAAGCGCGATACGGCCGAACATGCGGCCTTCGCGGCGCTCGACCTCGATGTCGCGGTGGTCGCGGCCTATGGGCTGATCCTGCCCAAGGCGATGCTGGATGCGCCGCGGCGCGGCTGCCTCAATATCCACGCCTCCCTCCTGCCGCGCTGGCGCGGCGCGGGGCCGATCCAGGCCGCGATCCTGGCCGGCGACGCCGAGACCGGCATCACCATCATGCGGATGGAAGAAGGCCTCGACACCGGGCCGATGCTGCTGCGGGAAGCGACCCCGATCGGCCCGCGCATGACGACGCCGGAGGTGCATGACGCGCTGGCCGCGATCGGGGCGCGGCTGATCCTGCGCGCGCTCGATGAAGACCCAGCCCCCGTGCGGCAGCCCGAATCCGGCGTGACCTATGCACCGAAGATCGCGAAGGAGGATGGCCGGCTGGACTGGACCGAGGCCGCCGAGGCGCTCGACCGCCGGATCCGCGCGCTGACGCCCTGGCCGGGCTGCTTCTTCCACCACGGCACGGAGGTGATCCGCGTGCTCGCCGCCGAGCCGACCGAAGGCCATGGCGCGCCCGGCACGGTGCTGGATGCGCCGGCCCGACCGGGCAGCGAAGGCGGACCTGTCATTGCCTGCGGCGCTGGCGCGCTGCGCCTTTTGCGGCTGCAGCGCGCGGGTCGCGCGGCGCTGCCGGCGCCCGATTTCCTGCGCGGCTATGCGCTGCCGCCCGGCAGCGTGGTGGGCTGATGCCGCGCTATGCGCTGAAGCTCGAATATGACGGCACCGACTTCGTCGGCTGGCAGCGCCAGCCGGACGGATTGCTGTCCGTCCAGCAGGTGCTGGAGGAAGCGGCGGCCCCCCTGAACCGGGGGGAGGTTCCGCTGGCCACCGCCGCCGGCCGCACCGATGCGGGGGTGCATGCGGAAGGCCAGGTGGCGGACCTGCTGCTCGCGGCCGACCTGCCGCCCGAACGGGTGCGGGAAGCGATCAATGCCCGCACCGCCCCGCGCCCGGTCGTCGCGGTGGCCTGCGCGCGCGTGGCGGATGACTGGTCGGCCCGCTTCGACTGCATCGGCCGCGGCTACATCTACCGCATCGCCAACCGCCCCGCCCGCCCCGCCATCGAGGCCGGGCGGCTGTGGCACATCAAGCGGCGCCTGGACGCGGAGGCGATGCATGCGGCGGCGCAGACCCTGCTGGGCCGGCATGATTTCTCAGCCTTCCGGGCCGCATCCTGCCAGGCGAAATCGGCGCTCCGCACGCTGGACCGGCTGGATGTCGCGCGCTTCGGGGAGGAGGTGGTGATCACCGCCGAGGCCCGCAGCTTCCTCCACCACCAGGTGCGGAACCTGGTCGGCACGCTGGTGGAGGTGGGCTTTGGCCGCCGCCCCGTGACCTGGCCGCGCCAGTTGCTGGACGGGCGCGACCGCGGCAAATCCGGCCAGACCGCCCCGCCCGATGGGCTGGTGTTCCGCTTCGCCCGCTACGATCCGGAGCCAGATTG
>JBIIRI010000134.1:0-10258 GCA_044341625.1 Roseomonas sp. | reverse complement strand
CCCGCCCCGCCCGCACCGTCGCACGGATGCCGGAGACCGGCGCGTCGGAGGTCAGCCTTTCCCAGGCGCGCAGCGCCGTGCGGTCGAAATAGTCCAGCAATTCGCCGCGGCGGGTCTGGTAGGTGGCAGTAGGCATCAGTCGAACCCCAGCAGGTCGAAGATCTCCCGATCCTTCAGCGGCCGCGCCTCCAGCGGCTGGATCCCACCGAGCAGGGACGCCGCAAGGCGCAGATACTCGTCCTGCGCGGCCTTCACATCCGGGTTGCTGTCGTCCATCTGGAACAGGCTTTTCTTCGCCAGCCGCGACCGGCGGATCACATCCAGATCCGGGAAATGCGCCAGCGTCTTCATGCCGGAGACGGCGTTGAACTTCTCGATCTGGTCCACTTCGCGCGACCGGTTGGCGATCACGCCGCCCAGGCGGACGCCGTAATTGGCCGACTTCGCCTTGATGGCCGCGACGATCCGGTTCATCGCGAAGATGCTGTCGAAATCATTCGCGGCCACGATCAGCCCGCGATCGGCATGCAGCAGCGGCGCCGCGAAGCCACCGCAGACAACGTCGCCGAGTACGTCGAAGATGACGATGTCCGTCTCCTCGAGCAGGTGGTGCTCCTTCAGCAGCTTCACAGTCTGGCCGACGACATAGCCGCCGCAGCCGGTCCCGGCGGGCGGGCCGCCGGCCTCGATGCAGAGCACGCCGTTGTAGCCTTCCACCACGAAATCCTCGGGCCGCAGCTCCTCGGCGTGGAAGCCGACGCCGTCCAACACGTCGATCACGGTCGGGATCATGCGGCCGGTCAGTGTGAAGGTGCTGTCGTGCTTCGGATCGCAGCCGATCTGCAGCACGCGCTTGCCGAGCTTGCTGAAGGCCACCGAGAGGTTTGAGCTGGTCGTGCTCTTGCCGATGCCCCCCTTGCCGTAGATGGCGAAGACAGTCGCGCCTTCGATCTTCGCGGCGGCATCGGCGTGCACCTGCACGCTGCCATCGCCATCGCCCAGCCGGGACAGGCTGGAATTCGGCGGGGGTCTCATGATCACGGTCATGCGGCCATCTCCACATTCAATCCTTCGAGCCGGTCTTCGAGTTCCTCGCCGGCGCGACGCAGCGCCTCGATGGTGTCCTCGGTCGGCTGCCAGTAGTTGCGCTCATGCGCCTCGATCAGGCGGTTCGCGATCCGCACGGAGGCGGTCGGATTCAGCTTCGCCAGCCGCGCCCGCATCTCGGGGTCGAGCATGTAGGTCTGCGCCAGCTGCTGGTAGATCCAGGGCGCGACCTGGCCGGTGGTGGCGGACCAGCCGACGGTGTTCGTCACCTGCGCCTCGATCTGCCGCACGCCCTCATAGCCGTGGCTGAGCAGCGCCTCGAACCATTTCGGGTTCAGCGCGCGGGTGCGGGTCTCCAGCGCGACCTGTTCGGCCACCGTGCGAACCGTGCCCTCACCGCGCGTCTGGTCGCCGACATAGACCGCCGCTTCCGCACCGCCCCGCGCGCGGCGCACGGCGCGGCTGATTCCGCCGAGCGTGTCGAAATACTGGTCGATGGAGGTCAGCCCGACCTCCACGCTATCCAAATTCTGGTAGGTGACATCGACGCTGCCGAGCAGATGCGTCAGCACCTTGTCCTGCCGCGCCGGCTTGCCGTCCACGCCATAGGCATAGCCCTTGCGGCGGACATAGGTCTCGGCCAGTTCGTCCTCATCCGTCCAGACGCCGGCATCGAGCATCGCGTTCACATTGGCGCCGTAGGTGCCCTCGGCATTGCCGAAGACGCGCAGCGCGGCCTGCGCGATGTCGCCGCCATGCTGCGCCTGATAGGCCAGCGCGTGCTTTCGGACGAAGTTCATCTCCGACGGTTCGTCGGCCTCGGCGCAGAGCAGCGCGGCTTCCGCCAGCAGCTTGGTCTGCAGCGGCAGCAGGTCGCGGAAGATGCCGGACAGGGTGACCATCACATCCACCCGCGGCCGCCCCAGCGTCGCGAGCGGGACGAGCTTCGCGCCGCTAACGCGGCCATAGCTGTCATGGCGCGGCTCCGCGCCCATCAGCCACAGCGCCTGGGCGATCGGCCCGCCCTCGGTCTTCAGATTGTCGGTGCCCCACAGCACGATCGCGACCGTCTCCGGCAGTCCGTTGCCGTCCTCGGCATGCCGGGCCAGCAGCCGTTCCGCCTGCCGCGCGCCATCCCTGACGGCGAAGGCCGACGGGATCTTGAAGGGGTCGAAGCCGTGCAGGTTGCGCCCCGTCGGCAGCACCGCCGTGGTCCGCAGCAGGTCGCCGCCCGGGGCGGGGCGGATATAGCCGCCATCGAGGGCGTGCAGGATCGCGGGCAATTCGGGATCGGTGGCCAGCAGCGCCTCAAGCCGCGCGCGCTCGGCCGCGTCCGTCACGCCGGCGGCGTCCAGCGTCTCGGCGCGTTGCTGGCGGTTCAGCACCTCCCCGATCACGTGCAGGCCGTGGGGGATCAGCGTGTATTCCAGCTCGAGCAGCGCTTCCGTCATCCGGACCACGCGGCCCTGCCATTCTTCCGCCGGCCAGGCCGGCTCCGCCGCCGCGAGATCCACCGCCGAGGCCTGCGCCTGCACCAGCTCCGCCAGCGACTGCCGCACGGCGGGATCGCATTCGGGATCGAGCCCGCGCCAGCGATCGAGCGACGCCTTCAGGTCGAGCAGGCCGCGATAGAGCCCGGCATTGGCGACCGGCGGCGTCAGGTAGGAAATCAGCGCGGCGCCGGCGCGACGCTTGGCCAGCATGCCTTCCGACGGGTTGTTGGAGGCATAGAGATAGAAATTCGGCAGATCGCCGATCAGCCGGTCGGGCCAGCATTCGGCCGACAGCCCGGCCTGCTTGCCCGGCATGAATTCCAGCGCGCCATGGGTGCCGAAATGCAGCACGGCATGGGCGCCGAAATCCTCGCGGATCCAGCGATAGAAGGCGCTGAAGGCGTGGGTGGGCGCGAAGCCGCGTTCGAACAGCAGGCGCATCGGGTCGCCTTCCCAGCCGAAGCCGGGCTGGATGCCGATGAACACATTGCCGAAATGCGCCCCAAGGACATGGATCGTCGCGCCATCCGATTGCGCGCGGCCAGGCGCCGGGCCCCATTGCCGTTCGATATCGGCCAGGTGGGGCTCGCGCCGGACATGGTCGTCGGCGCCGATGCGCGCGGCGATGTTCGCGATGGAGCCGAACTGCGCCGCATTGCCCTGCAGCACGCGGTCCCGCAACGCGTCCACACTCTCGGGCACTTCCACCCCATAGCCGGCGGCTTCCATCGCGCGCAGCGTATTATGCAGGGACTGGAATACGCCGAGATAGGCGGCCGTGCCGATATTGCCGGCATTGGGCGGGAAGCTGAACAGCACCATCGCGACCTTGCGGTCGCGCCGTTCCGACCGCCGCAGCGCGACCAGCCGCGCCACGCGTTCCGCCAGGCGGCCCGCGCGTTCGGGATGCGCGCGCATGTCGCGCGCGCTGCCGGCGCCGTCGGCATCTCCGCAATTCCCGCAAGGAACCTCGCAGCCGCAGCGGCCGCCATAGGTCATCGGCCAGATGCCGCCATCGAGTTCCGGGATCGCGACCATCATCGTCGCTTCGACCGGCAGCAGCCCGCGCGGATCGGCCTGCCATTGCCGCATCGTCTGGAATTCCAGCGGATGCGCGCTGACATAGGGCACGTCGAGCTTCGCCAGCAGCTCCTCCGCCGCATGGGCGTCGTTGTAGGCAGGGCCGCCGACCAGCGAGAAGCCAGTCAGCGAGACCACCGCATCCACCGCCGGCACGCCATCCTTCATGAAGAAGCGCTCGACCGCCGGCCGGTTGTCGAGGCCGGAGGCAAAGGCCGGCACGACCCGCAGGCCGCGCGCTTCCAGCGCGGCAATCACGCCGTCGTAATGCGCGGCGTTGCCGGCCAGCACATAGCTCCGCATGATCAGCAGGCCGACCGTGCCGCCCCGGCCCGCCTGCGGCAGTTGGTCCAGCTTTTCGGTCACGCGACCGGGAAGCCTCGGGTGATAGAGGCCGACATCCGGGTAATGCTCGGGCGGCGCCACCTTCAGCGTGCCGGCCAGCGCCTTGTGCGGCCCGGCCGCATAGCGATTGACCAGCAGCCGCACCATGTTGGCGAGGTTCGCGCGGCTGCCGGCCAGCCAGTATTGCAGCGCCAGGAAATAGGCCCGCACATCCTGCGCCGTGCCGGGGATGAAGCGCAGCAGCTTCGGCAGCTCGCGCAGCATCTTCATCTGCTTCTGGCCCGACGAACCGCCTTCCTTCTTGGCGCCGCGCAACTTTTTCAGCAGCCCCATGATGCCGGTAGCCTCGGCGCCCATGTCGAAGCGGCCGATCCGGGTGAGCTTCATCACCTCCCCGGCCGAGAGCATGCAGACCATGGCGTCGCAATGGTCGCGCCGCGCGGCCAGCGCGGGCAGCACCGCCTTGATGTGATCCTCGAGGAACAGCATGGACGCCACGACGATATCGGCCCGCGCGATATCGGCCAGGCATTCGGCCAGCGCCCCGTCATCGCTCGCCCATTCGTCGGCGGCATGGACATTCAGATCGAGGCCCGGAATCTCGCGCCGCAGATCGCCGCGCGCATGCACCATCGCGCTGGCCAGGTGGCTGTCCATCGTGACGACAACAACCCGCATGCCGCCGCCTGAACCCTGGACGGGGCTGCTCCGCGCGACGGGGATGCTGCCGTCAGCGGGCATAATGCGCTTTCGCGTCATAGAGGGTTTCAAGGGTGATGGTCGCGATGCCGCGTTCGGTCGCGAAGCGTTCGGTGTTGCGACGCGCCTTGCCGCGCACGAAGAAGGGAATCTTCTTCAGCTCGCGCTCAGCCTCTGCGCCCCAGCACAGGGAAGGGTCGCCCGCAGCGGCGTGGGGAGTCACCACTGCGGGCGCGGGCAAGGGTGGCGCGGCGGGCGCCTCCCCGCTGCCCATCTCGTGATCCGCCTTGCCGCCCGACTCGGGGCGCTGCGGCGCGGAAGCGCCCAGGTGCGAAGGCGTCGCATCGTCGTTGAACTCGAAATCCTCGCGGAACATCGCGAGCAGATGTTCCTCCAGGCCCATCATCAGCGGGTGGACCCAGGTGTCGAACAGGACATTCGCACCCTCGGGCCCCATCTGCGGGGAATGGCGGGCGGGAAAATCCTGCACATGCACGGGCGCGGAGATCACCGCGCAGGGGATGCCGAGCTTCTTGGCGATGTGCCGTTCCATCTGCGTGCCGAGCACCAGTTCCGGCTGCAAGGCGGCGATGGCCTGTTCGACATCCAGGTAGTCGTCGGTGATCAGCGGCTCGACGCCATAGGTCTTCGCGGCTTCCCGCAGTTCGCGCCCGAATTCACGGCTGTAGCTGCCGAGGCCCACCACCTCGAAGGCCAGTTCGTGATGCGCGACATGCGCGGCCGCGATCGCATGCGTCGCGTCGCCGAACACGAAGACCCGCTTGCCGGTCAGGTAGGTGCTGTCGACGGATTTGGAGTACCACGGCATCCGGGACGCCGCGCCGGCCGCAGCCTCCGGCAGGTCGGCGAGCGCCGCGACTTCCGCGATGAAGCGGCGCGTGGCGCCGACCCCGATCGGGATGACGGTGGTGGAAGGCTGCCCGAAGCTCCGCTTCAGCCAGGACGCCGCCTGGCCCGCGATTTCCGGATACAGCACGACGTTGAAATCGGCATCGCCCAGCCGCGCCAGATCTGCCGGCGTCGCGCCCATCGGCGCCGCGACCGACACCTCGATCCCCATATCTGCAAGCAGCCTGGTGATCTCCGCCACGTCGTCGCGGTGACGGAAGCCGAGCGCGGTGGCGCCGAGCAGGTTGCAGCGCGGCGCGCGGCCCGGATCGCGCGGCGCGCGCTTCGTGCCCGGCGGCGGCGCATGCGGGCCGGCGCAGGCGCGGACCAGCTGGTAGAAGGTCTCCGACGCGCCCCAATTCTCCTTGCGCTGGTAGGAAGGCAGCTCAAGCGGCACGACGGGAATCGGCAGGCCGAGCGTGCGGGCGAGGCCGCCCGGATCGTCCTGGATCAGCTCCGCCGTGCAGGATGCGCCAACAAGCATCGCCTGCGGCGCGAAGCGCGCATGGGCGTCGAGCACCGCGGCTTTGAACAGCTCCGCCGTATCGCCGCCCAGGTCGCGCGCCTGGAAGGTGGTGTAGGTCACCGGCGGGCGTTCCGCGCGGCGCTCGATCATCGTGAACAGCAGGTCCGCATAGGTATCGCCCTGCGGCGCATGCAGCACATAGTGGACGCCGCGCATCGCGGTGGCGATGCGCATGGCGCCCACATGGGGCGGGCCTTCATAGGTCCACACCGCCAGCTGCATGCTACAGTTCCAACCTGGTACGCCGTTCCAGCGGGCGCGCGAACAGGCCGGCAAGGTCGCCGGCCTGGTCGTAGCCATGGATCGGGGTGAAGACGAGCTCGATCGACCATTTGGTCGTGAAGCCCTCCGCCTCGAGCGGATTCGCAAGGCCCAGACCACAAACCGTCAGGTCCGGCCGCGCGGCGCGGCAGCGGTCGAGCTGCCGGTCCACATGCTGGCCTTCGGACAGCTGAACCCCCGCCGGCAACAGCGCGAGTTCTTCCGCCATGTGCTGCCGGTGCAGATAGGGCGTGCCGACCTCGATCGGCCGCATGCCCAATTCGCGCGCCAGGAAGCGCGCGAGGGGAATTTCCAACTGGCTGTCGGGGAAGAAGAAGACGCTCTGCCCTTCCAGCCGCGCGCGATGGCGCTTCAGCGCCGCGCGCGCACGCGCCTCGCCGGGCTCGGTCACCTCGCGGATCCGAGCTTCCGGCGTGTTCCACACCTCGGCCGCCGCGCGCAGCCAGGCCGTGGTGCCCTCCGCGCCCAGCGGGAAGGGAGCGGCGATGCGAGTCGCGCCGCGCGCTTCCAGGCAGCGCGCCGTATCGCCCAGGAAGGGCTGCGCGAGCAGGAAGCGCGTGCCCGGCCCGACCGCCGGCAGCTCCGCCGCGCGACGGCCCGGCAGGAAGCGCACGGGGCCGACACCGAGTGCCGCGAAGTGGCGCAGCATCTGGTCCTCGACCACCTCGGCCAGCGCGCCGACGACCAGCAGCGACCGCGCGGTGCCGGGCTCGGCCGGCATCTCCGGCACCAGCGCCGCGAGGCAGGCATCCTCACCCTGGGTGAAGGTGGTCTCGATGCCGCTGCCCGAATAGTTCAGCACGCGCACCTTCGGGGAGAAGCGCCCCGACAGCCGCTGCGCCGCGCGGGAGAGATCCAGCTTGATCACCTCCGACGGGCAGGAGCCGACGAGGAACAGCATCCGGATGTCGGGCCGGCGTTCCAGCAGGCGGGTGACAACGCGGTCCAGCTCGTCATTGCAGTCGGCCAAGCCCGCCAGGTCGCGTTCGTCGATGATGGCGGTGGCGAAGCGCGGTTCCGCGAAGATCATCACACCGGCCGCGGATTGCAGCAGATGCGCGCAGGTGCGGCTGCCGACCACCAGGAAGAAGGCATCCTGGATCTTGCGGTGCAGCCAGACGATTCCGGTGAGGCCGCAGAAGACCTCGTGCTGCCCCCTCTCGCGCAGGACCGGCGCCGTGGTGCAGCCGGTGGCGGCGGAGGGATCGGCGGCGAGGCTCATGTGGCGCGCATTCCGCCAATGGCCGAAGACCGCGCTTCCTGCAGCCGCGCGGCGCGCAGCTTCAGGACGAATTGCGTCGCGTTGATCAGGTAGGCGGCATAGGCGGCCAGCGCCAGCAGCATCTGCCCCTGCGCCTCACCGATCCCGAACAGCACCGCCGCGAGGTAGAGCGTGTGCAGCGCCAGGACGAGCATGCTGAACACGTCTTCCCAGTAGAAGGCCGGTGCGAAGAGGTAGCGGCCGAAGACCCGTTTCTCCCAGATACAGCCCGTCACCATGATCGCGTAGAGGATCAGCGTCTTGACGACGACGGAGATCGTGGCGGCCGCGAAGCCCTCGCCAGTGGCGAGATAGCGGACCACCAGCGCCAGGCTGACCAGGAACACGGCGAATTGGACGGGGGCGAGCACGCCCTGCACCAACGTCCAAGGAGAGGCATCCCGGCGCTGCCGTTCCTCCGGCGTGTAGAGCACAGGCCCCCCATGCTCCCCGCGTGGGTGCCGGCGCCCGGAGGCAGCCCCCCAGGGGGCCCCATCCAGGGCGTCGAGCAGACCAGCAAAGCGGCGTGTCGTAAGCATTGCTTGACAACCCCTGGTCAATGGCAGTCCGCTGACGCCTGCCCGGAAGATCCCTCCGAGCGAAGGGAACGATTGCGACGCACCAGCTGGTGTCCGCGGTCTGGCTCTGCGGCGAGGCCGGGGTCCGTTGTCATCTCGTCCCCCATGCCGCGCTTCGATTGGGAGGCTAATAAGGGCAACACCCGAGTGTCAAGCTCGATTGACGTAAATCAGGATTGACATTCGAAGCGCTCCACCTGACAGTCGCCGTACGGGAGAGGCCTATGACCTCGAAGACCCCATCACCTGGAGACACCCGGCCCGACATGTCCGACAGCGGACCGTTCCCAGCAGCTGCGATCGGCGAAGGCCTCCAGGCCGGGCGCGGCCTGTCGGCATTCCTGCTGGACACGCCGTCCGACCGGACGGCGCGGCATCCCGCGTCCGATGAGCGGCGCGTGGCAGTCCTGGCCAGGGCGCTCGAGTCGGAAGTGATTCCCCGGCTTGTCCTGTCGCGCCACGCGGGGGCGGCGCAGCCGGGCCGCAACGACCCGACGCTGCCCGGTCCCACGCAGGAAGATGTGGAGGCGATCGCCGCCCACTCCGCCCGTGGCGACCAGGCGGCGGCAACCGCGCTGGTCGGCGCCTTGCGGGCGCGCGACGTGCCGCTCGATCGCATCTATCTGGAATTGTTCGCGCCCGCGGCGCGCCACCTCGGCGCCTTGTGGGAAGCGGACCTCTGCGACTTCGCCAGCGTGACCATCGGGCTCTGCTGCCTGCAACAGCTGTTGCTGGACAACAGCCGCTCCTTCGCCCCGAAGCCGGGCCGGCGCCACGAGGAACGGCGCGTGCTGCTGGCGCCGGTGCCAGGCGAACAGCACAGCTTCGGCCTGGTGATGGTGGGGGAATTCTTCCGCCGCCAGGGCTGGGATGTGTGCAGCGCGACCGGCGCGAGCGCGGGCGAACTGGCCGCGATGGTCCGCAAGCAATGGTTCAGCATGGTCGGCCTGTCGCTGGCCGGCGAATGCCGCCTGGAAGCGCTGGCGAGCCTGATCCGCGAAATCCGGCGCGCGTCCCGCAACCCGCAGATCGGGATCATGGTGGGCGGCCGGGCCTTCACGGAACAGCCGGAGCTGGCCGCGCTGGTGGGCGCGGACGCGACGGCGGGCGACGGCCTGCAGGCGGTCCTCAAGGCCGAAACGCTTCTGAGCCTGCTGGTGCAGGAGACCTGAGTCCAGCCATTCGGCTGATGGGCTGTGCGTATCGAGTTGCGACTGGAGACCTGGAGGAAGGTTCTACAATGCGGTCCCCGGGGATGAAGGACGGGATGCGGCGTGAAAGCGTTCAGAGCCCCACGGATATCGCTCGGACACCTCGATGCGGAAACCGCAGCCGGGTTGGTCATCGCGTCCGCGGACATCACCCTCGTGCTGGATGAGGACGGCGCGATCCGTGACGTCGGCTTCGGCAATGACGAGCTCGCGCGCGACCTCGACGTCGCGCAGAGCTGGGTTGGCCGCGCCTGGATCGACACCGTCGCCAACGAAAGCCGCACCAAGGTGCAGGCACTGCTCGCCGGCACCGAACAGGATGGCGAGCCGCGCTGGCGGCATGTGAACCACCTGTCGCGCGAAGGCAGCGTCTTTCCCCTTCTCTGCTCGGTGTCGTCGCTCGGCCAGTCGGGCCGGCGCGTGGTGTTCGGGCGGGATCTGCGGCCGCTGTCGCAGCTCCAGCAGCGCCTGGTCGAGGTCCAGCAATCGATGGAGCGCGATTATTCGCGCCTTCGTCAGGCAGAAACGCGCTACCGGCTGCTGTTCCAGATGTCGGGGGATCCGCTGCTGGTCCTGGATGCCGAATCGCTCCGCGTGCTCGAGGCGAATCCGGCGGCGCAACGCCTGTTCGCTGGCAGCGCGCGGCGCCTGCAGGGCCGCCCCCTGCCCGAGGTCGTGCTGGCCGACGACCGGCCCGCTTTGCTCGCCACCCTCCGCAGCACCGGCCGCACGAACGAAGTGCGGGCCCGGCTGGCGGAAGATGGGCCCGAGGTCCTGCTCTCGGCTTCCACCTTCCGGCAGGAAGGCGCGCTGCTGATCCTCATTCG
>JBIIRI010000022.1:0-28977 GCA_044341625.1 Roseomonas sp. | reverse complement strand
GAAGGAACGCACTGTACAGGCGGCGGGGACGCTGTCGGGCGGGGAACAGCAGATGCTGGCCATCGGCCGCGGCATGATGGCGGAACCGCGCCTGCTGATCCTGGACGAGCCCTCGCTCGGCCTGTCGCCGCTGCTGGTGGAGGAGATGTTCGCCCTGATCCGCCGCCTGCACGGCCAGGGTCTTGCCATCATGCTGGTCGAGCAGAATGTGGCGCAGTCGCTGGATGTCGCGGACCGCGCTTATGTGCTGGAGAATGGGCGCTTCGCCATCTCCGGCGCGGCGGCCAGCGTGCGCGAGGACCCGGAACTCAAGCGGGCCTATCTGGGACTCTGAGGAAGGAGATCGCGGATGGCGATCGTGACCAAGGGCGTCGAGCCTGCCTCCGTGCTGATGGCGGCTGCGCCCCCGGCGTGGCTCGAGGAATGGTGCCGCTTCGCCGCGCAGGCGCGCTTCGCGTCCCTGCCGGCGGAGGTCGCGCAACGCGCGCGCCTCGCGCTGCTGGATTGCATCGGCGCGATCGCGGCCGGCGCCCAGGAAGCGGAGGTGCAGGCGCTGGCCGCGCGGATGCTGGCGCGGGAAGGCACGGGCGACGCGCCGGTCATCGGCCTGCCGCTGGCCGCCAGGCCGGGCACGGCGGCGTTCCTCAACGGCACATCGGGCACGATGCTGGAACTCGATGAGGGCAACCAGTATGCGCGCGGCCATCCCGCGATCCATGTCGTGCCTGCGCTGCTGGCGGCACCGCGCGGCGATGGCGCGGCGCTGCTGACGGCGCTCGCCATCGGGTATGAATTCGGCAGCCGCGTGGGTATCGCGAGCAAGCTGAATGTCGCGATGCACCCGCACGGCACCTGGGGCACGCTGGGGGCCGCGATGGGCATCGCGAAGCTGCATGGCGCGACCGCCGAGGAGTTTCGCGGCACGATCAACATGGCAGCGTCCCTCGGCCTTGCGACATCGCGCAAGACGATGCTGGAAGGCGGCACGGTGCGGAACACCTATGCCGGCGTGTCCAACATGCTTGGCCTCACGGTGTGGGATCTGGTCCGTGCGGGCTTCGAGGGCGAGCGCGATGGCGTCGGCACGGTCTTCGGTAGCGTTGCCGCCACGGATTTCCGCCCGGCCGAGATGGTCGCGGATCTCGGCACGCGCTGGGAGATCGCGCGCAATTACTTCAAGCGCCACGCCGCCTGCCGCTACACCCATGGCGCGCTGGATGCGCTGCAGATCATCCTGGCGAAGACCGGTCCCCTGCAGCCCGACCAGGTGCGCGCCATCGAGGTCGAGACCTATGTCTGGGCCGCGCAGCTGGACAGCCCGCTGGCGCCGAACATGCTGGCGGCGAAGTTCAGTATTCCCTTCGCGCTCGCCACCACCATCGCCCATGGCGCCGCGACCGTGCCCGCCTTCCGCGCCCCGGCGCGGGAGAATGCGGCGGTGCAGGCGCTGGCGGCGCGCGTGACGGTCAACGAAGATCCGGCGCTGACCGCGCAGCTTCCCGGCCTGCGCCCGGCGCGGCTTCGCCTGACGCTGGCCGATGGCACGGTGCATGGCGCGGAGGTCACGACGAACCGTGGCGACACCGAGGATCCCTTCACCGAGGCCGAAGTGCGTGCGAAATTCCGGGAATTGACCGATCCCGTCTATGGCCCCGCGAGGGCCCAGGCGATCGAGGACGCGGTGCTGGCGCTTGGCCCGCATCAGGAAGCGTCGGCGCTGACGGGGCTGCTCGCGCGATGAGTGGCCTTGAGCCAAGTGGCGTCGAGCGCAGTGCGCTCGACCCCGTCACGCTCGCCGTCCTGAAGGGGCGGCTGGAGCAGATCGCGGATGAGATGGACGCGACGCTCTACCGCAGCGCGTTCAACCCCATCATCGCGGAAGCGCGCGACGCCTGCCACGGGCTCTATCACGCCGAGACGGGCGCGACGCTGGTGCAGGGCACGAAGGGCCTTCCGATCTTCGTCGGCGCCATGTCCTTCGCCGTGCAGGCGGTGATCCGGCGCGTCGCGAATGGCGCGGGGCTGGAGCCCGGCGACACCTTCCTGTTCAACGACCCCTATGAAGGGGGCACGCATCTCAACGATTTCCGCCTGGTCCGGCCGGTCTTCCGGCAGGGCAAGCTGTTCTGCTGGTTGGCGAGCGTGGGGCATTGGCTCGACATCGGCGGCAATGTGCCGGGCAACTACAATCCGCGCGCGACGGAAAGCCACCAGGAAGGCGTCCGTATCCCGCCGGTGAAGCTGATCCGCGCCGGCGTCATGCAGCAGGATATCCTCGATATCCTCGCCGCCAATTCGCGCGTGCCGCAATCGAACTGGGGCGACCTGAATGGGCAGCTCAACGCGCTCGACCTGGGCGAGCGGCGGCTTGGCCAGCTGCTGGACGAGCATGGGGAAGCGAAGCTGGACGCGGCCTTCGCCGCACTTGCGGATCGCGCCGCCGCGCTGATGGAGGCGGAGATCCGCGGCTTGCCGGAAGGCCGCATCGCCTTCGAGGATTATCTGGATAATGACGGCGTCACCGACGAACGCCTGACCATCGCGCTGGACATGGAAATCCGCGATGGGCGGATGCTGCTGGATTTCTCGCGCAGCTCGCCGGCCTGCCTCGGGCCGATCAACATCAGCTACGCCACCACGGTTGCGGCCTGTTATGTCGCGCTGAAGCACGCCTTCCCGGATGTGCCGGCCAATGCCGGCGTGCTGCGACCGATCGAGTTCGTGATCCCCGACACCTCGCTGCTCGGCGTCGGGCCGCCGCGGCCGGTGGCGGGCTATACCGAGACGATCCTGCGGCTGATCGGCGTCGTCTTCGGCGCGCTGGGCAAGGTGGTGCCGGACCGCGCGACGGCCGCGCCCTTCGGCACGATCAACGCGCTGTCGCTGAGTGGCCAGCGCAAGGATGGCACGCGCTGGGTCATGTTCTCCTTCTTCGGTGGCGGGCTCGGTGGCAATCCGGAAAGCGATGGGCTGCACCACGCGAACAATCCGATCTCCACCGCCACCATCCCGCCGGCCGAAATCCTGGAAGCGGCCCATCCGGTGATGTTCACGCAATGGGCGCTGCGGCCTGATTCGGGCGGCGCCGGCCTGCATCGCGGCGGCGTCGGCGCGGTCTATGAGATCGAGGCGCTGTCCCCCGGCATCACGGAAGTCGCGCTGCTGGGTGAGCGTGGTCGCTATGCGCCCTTCGGTGTGTCCGGCGGGCATGAGGGTGCGTTGAACCGCTTCGCCTGGCAGACGAAGGATGGGTGGGAAAGCCCACCGATGGCGAGCAAGGTGGTGGGCGTGAAGATCGTGGCCGGCCAGCGCCTGAGGCTGGAATCGCCGGGCGGCGGCGGCTGGGGCGACCCGATGCAGCGGCCGCGCGACGCGGTGGCGCGCGACATCCGCCTCGGCTTCGTAAGCGCCGAGGGCGCGGCGCGCGACTACGGATACAAGGCATGACCAGCAAGCCAGCCACGGGACCGATCATCGGCGTCGATGTCGGCGGCACCTTCACCGATCTGTTCCTGTTCGACCCGGCGCAGGCCACGTTCCGCACCGCGAAGGTGCCATCGAATCGCGGCGACGAAGCGGTGGGGTTCATGGCGGGGCTGCGCGCGCTCGGTGGCCCGGCGGGGTTCGAGGCGATCGTGCATGGCACCACCGTCGGCACCAATGCGCTGCTGGAACGCAAGGGTGCGAAGCTCGGCGTGATCACCACGCAGGGTTTCCGGGACGTGCTGGAGATGCGCCGGCGCGACAGGCGCAACACCTGGGGCCTCTGGGGCGAATTCCTGCCGGTCGCGGAACGCGACATGCGCGCGGAGGTGCCGGAACGCACCTTGGCGAACGGCACCATCCACGCGCCGGTCGATGTGGCTGCTGTCGAAGCCGCGGCGCGCGACCTGCTGGCGCGCGGCGCGGAAGCCTGCGCCATCGTCTTCATCAACGCTTATGCCAACCCCGCCAATGAACGCGCGGCGGCGGCGGCGGTGCGCGCGATCTGGCCGAACGCCCATGTCAGCGTGTCGTCGGAAATCCTGCCGGAAATTCGAGAATTCGAACGTGCGTCGACCACCGCGCTCAACGCCTATCTCCAGCCGGGGGTGGCGAACTACCTGGGCAAGCTGGAAGGCGCGCTGGCGGAAGCGGGCTTCGGCGGGCGCTTCCACATCGTGCAGTCGAATGGCGGCATCATGTCCACCGCCACCGCGCGCGCCATCCCGGTTCGCACGGCGCTGTCCGGCCCGGCGGCGGGCGTGATCGCCGCCGCCGCCATCGCGCGCGCGGCGGGGTTCGAGGATGCGATCACCTGCGATCTCGGCGGCACCAGCTTCGATGTCTCGCTCGTCACCGATGGGCGGATGGCGCTGGCGGCGCAGGCGACCATCGATTTCGGCGTCGTCATCCGGTCCCCGATGATCGAGATCACGACCATCGGCGCCGGCGGCGGGTCCATCGCGCATGTGGATCGCGGCGGGTTGCTGCAGGTGGGCCCGGAAAGCGCGGGCAGCCGTCCGGGGCCGGTCTGCTACGGGCAGGGCAATACGCGCCCGACGCTGACGGATGCGAATGTCGTGCTCGGCCGCATCAATGCCGAACGCCCAATCGGCGGCGCGCTGTCGCGGCTGGATGTGGAGGGCGCGAAGGCGGCCATCGCGGCCCATGTTGGCGATCCGCTCGGCCTCGGCGCGATGGAGGCGGCGGAAGCCATCGTGCGCGTCGCCAATGCGAAGATGGCCGGCGCGATCCGGCTGGTCTCCATCGAGCGTGGGCACGACCCACAGAAATTCGTCGCCCTTCCCTTCGGCGGCGGCGGCGCGCTGCATGTCGGCGCGCTCATCAAGGATGTGGGCCTCAAGGCCGCGCTGGTGCCGCGCTTCCCCGGTGTCACCAGCGCCATTGGCTGCGTCATCGCCGATGTGCGGCACGACCAGGTCCGCACGCTGAACCTCTCGCTGGACGGCATCGACGCCGCCGCGCTGGATGCGCGGATGGTGGAAGAAGCGACCGCCGCGCGCGGGGTGGTGGAGGCCGCGGGCCTTCCCGTCTCTCGCATCGAGATCCGCTTTGAGCTCGACATGCATTACGCCGGCCAGACCCATACGGTCGGCGTGCCGCTGCCGCTGCATGTGATCGGCGGCACCACGGGCGTGTCGGAGGCGATCATCCGCAGCGCCTTCGAAGGTGCCTACCAGCAGGCCTTCTCCCGCCTTCTGCCCGGCCTGCCCATCCGCATCGTCACCTTGCGGACGGCGGCCATCGGCGTGCGGCCGGATTTCGACCTGGCGGCGCTCGCGCCGCCCAAGGATGCGACGCTGGAAGGTGCCGCGCGCGGCGCGCGGCAGGTGTGGTTCGACGGGGCCTGGCACGCGGCCACCATCTGGTCGCGGCTCGACCTGCCTGAAGGCGCTATCGTCCACGGGCCGGCGATCCTGGAACAGCCGGATGCGACGGTGGTGGTGGATCCGGACCTCACGGCGCGCGTCGACCGCTTCGGCAATTTGATCATCGAGCGCGAGTGACGCCCATGTCCGCCGACGCCATCCCCATCCAGCAGACCGCGCTGCTGCTGTGTGACCTGCAGAACGACTTCATTCATCCCAACGGTGCCTATGGGAAGGCGGGGCAGGGGGCGCCTGCCATCGCGGCCATCCCCGCGCGCGTCGCGCCGCTCGCGCAGGCGATCCGCGCCAAGGGCGGCTGGATCGCCTCCACCCATTTCACGCTGTTCACGGGCCGTCATGGCGAACCCTTCATCGACCCGCACCTGAAGAAGATGCGCCCCTTTCTGAAGAAGGGCGATTTTGTGATGGGCAGCTGGGGCCACCAGGTCGTCGATGAACTCGCGCCTTCCGACCTGCCGGTGGAGAAGGTGGGGTACGACGCCTTCTACGCCACGCGGCTGGAATGGATCCTGCGGAAGGTCGGCATCCGCCGGCTGATCGTCAGCGGCATCGTCACGAATGGCGGCGTGTCCTCCACCGTGCGCGGCGCGCATGTAAGGGAGTTCCAGGTGACGGTGCTGGAGGATGGCTGCGCCGCCTTCACGCAGGATTTGCATGACACCGCCATCGCCGCGCTGCGGCCGGTGGCTGAAATCAGCACCGTCGCGAAGGAATTGGCGAAGCTCGCATGACCGCGCGCATCATCACCGAGGCCGATCCCGCCTTCGAGACGGAGGTTCCCGTCGCGATCATCGGCGCCGGCGCGGCGGGGCTGGTGGCCGCGTTGGCCTGCCACGCCGCAGGGGTGGAGCCGCTGGTGATCGAGCGCGATCCGGTGCCGCGCGGCTCCACCAGCCTCTCGGCCGGGCTGATCCCAGCCGCGGGCACGCGCTTCCAACGCGAACGCGGCATCGTGGACGATGCGGCAGTCTTCGCCGCCGACATCCAGAAGAAGGCGCATGGCCAGGCCGAGCCCGGGCTGGTCGCGCTGGTGGCGCGCGCGGCCGCACCGACCATCGACTGGCTGGCGGAGGCGCATGGTCTCGACTTCAGCGTGGTGCATGATTTCGACTATCCCGGCCACAGCAACCGCCGCATGCACGGCCTGCCGAGCCGGAGCGGGGCGGAGCTGGTGGACCGGTTGCGCGATGCCACCGAACGGGCCGGGATACCGCTGCTGACGGAAGCGCGCGTGACGGCGCTGATCCGCGACACTCAGGGGCGCTTACGCGGGCTGGTCGCGGAACGCCCCGATGGCAGCGCGGAGCGCATCGGCGCGCGCGCCATCGTGCTCGCCTGCAGCGGCTATGCCGGCAACAAGGCGCTGGTGCGGAAGTATATCCCCGAGCTCGCGGATGCGCTTTATTTCGGTCATCCGGGCAATGAGGGTGAAGCGGTGCTCTGGGCTGAACAGCTCGGCGCGGTGCTGCGCGACATGACAGGCCATCAGGGGCATGGGTCGGTCGCGCATCCGCAGGGCATCCTGGTGTCCTGGGCCGTCATCATGGAAGGCGGCTTCCAGGTGAATCGCGATAGCGCGCGGTTCTGGAACGAAAGCAGCGGTTATTCCGAAGCCGGCGTCGCCGTGCTGTCGCAGCCGGATGGCTTGGCGTGGGACATCTTCGACGCCCGCATCGCCGGCATCGCCCGCCAGTTCGAGGATTTCCGCCAGGCCGAGGCGCAGGGCGCCGTGCTGCGCGCGGATACGATCGAGGCGCTGGCCGCGAAGACGAAGCTGCCGCCGGCGCAACTCGCCGCGAGCTTTGCGGCCGTCGAGGCCGATAAGCGCGACGGTGCCACGGATGCCTTCGGCCGCGACTGGGCGCGCGGCGCCCCGCTGGCGGCACCCTTCTGCGCCGTGCGGGTCACGGGCGCGCTGTTCCATAGCCAGGGCGGGCTTGCGGTGGATGATTCCGCGCGGGTCAGGCTTGCGGATGGCGGCATCGTGCCGAACCTGTTCGCGGCGGGCGGCGCGGCTTGCGGCGTCAGCGGTCCGGAGGCATCCGGTTATCTGTCGGGCAATGGATTGCTGAGCGCTGTGGCGCTGGGACGTATCGCTGGAATTGGCGCGGCGCGTATCGCGCAAGGGGAGCAGGTCTGATGGGTCACGTGGCGGAGCAGTTCGGCATCGGCCAACCCGTGCGGCGCAAGGAAGATGTGCGCTTCCTGACCGGGCACGGCCACTACACGGATGACGTGAACCTGGCGGGCCAGGCGCATATGGCGATCCTGCGCTCCCCGCATGCGAATGCGCGGATCGTGTCGATGGATCTCACCGCCGCGCGCGCCGCGCCCGGCGTGCTGCTGGTGCTGACCGGCGCGGATGCGGAAGCCGATGGGCTCGGCCATTGCCCGCTGATGGCCGAAATCCCGCCCATGGCCGGCACCCCGGCGGTCTTCTGCCCGCCGAAGCCGATCCTGGCGCTGGGTGCCGTGCGCTTCGTCGGCGATGCCGTCGTCGCCATCGTCGCGGAAACCCGCGCGCAGGCGCAGGACGCGGCGGAGCTGGTCGAGATCGACTACGACATGCTGCCCGCCATCACCGATACCGCGCGTGCGCTCGATGCCGATGCCCCGGTGATCTGGGAGGAGCGGGGGTCGAACCTCTGCGTCCATTGGTCGAATGGCCGCAAGGTTGAGGCGGATGCGGCCTTCGCGGCGGCGGCGCACACGGTCTCCATCGAGTTGGTGCAGAACCGCGTGGTCGGCAACCCGATGGAACCCCGCGTCGCCATCGGCGCCTGGAACGCGGAACGCGACAGGTATGAGCTCACCAGCCCGACCCAGGGCGCGGTGCGCGTGCGCGACGGGCTGGCGCAGTTCGTCTTCAAGGTGCCGAAGGAACAGCTGCGCGTGCATTCGCCCGATGTCGGCGGCGGCTTCGGCTTGCGCGGCAAGATTTTTCCTGAGTCCGCGATGGTGTTGTGGGCGGCGCGAAAGCTCGGCCGGCCGGTGAAGTGGCGCGCGGATCGCAGTGAGACCTTCGTCTCCGACCCCCATGGGCGCGACCATGTCACGACGGCGGAGATGGCCTTCGACGCGAATGGCAAGGCGCTCGGCCTGCGGGTGCGAACCATCGCCTCCGTCGGCGCCTATCTGATGGATTTCGGCCCGCGCATCCCGACGGTGGCCGGCGCGCGCATCGCGGGCACGGTCTATGACCTGCAGGCGGTGAACATGGAGGTGCGCTGCGCCTTCACCAACACCGTGCCCACCGACGCCTATCGCGGTGCCGGGCGGCCGGAGATCGCCTATACGATCGAACGTCTGCTCGACCTCGGCGCGGCGAAGCTTGGTCTCGCGAAGGACGAGATCCGGCGGCGCAACTACATCCGCCCCGACCAGATCCCCTACACCAACTGCGTCGGCAATGTGCTCGACAGCGGCGATTTCGCGGGCACGCAGGCGATGGCGCTGAAGCTGGCGGATTGGGAAGGCTTCCCGGCCCGCAGGGCGGAAGCGCAGGCGCGCGGCAAGCTGCGCGGCATCGGCATCGGCTATTTCATCGAGGCCTCGGGCGGCCAGCCGCAGGAATGGGCGCGCGTCACCATCACGCCGGAAGGCAAGGCGCGGCTGGTCGTCGGCACCTTCAGCCACGGCCAGGGGCATGAGACCGCCTTCGCGCAGATCATCCATGCGCGGCTCGGCATCCCCTTCGACGATGTGGAACTGATCCAGGGCGACACCGATGTGGTGGAGCAGGGCTTCGGCACGGGCGGGTCGCGGTCGTCGCAGATGGGGGGCGTTGCGACCTCCCGGGCCTCGGACGCCGTGCTGGTCAAGGCGAAGCGCATCGCGGCGCATCTGTTGGAAGCGGCTGAGGCGGATATCGAACGCGACGGCACGCGCTTCCGCGTCGCGGGCACCGATCTCGGTATCGGCTGGCCGCAGGTCGCCGCCGCGGCGAATGATCCGACCCGGCTACCGGAAGGGGAGGCGCCCGGCCTCGACGAACGCGTGCTCTACAAGCGCGATTCCGAATGCAACTTCCCGAATGGCTGCCATGTCGCGGAAGTGGAGATCGACCCCGATACCGGCCTGCTGCAGGTGGTGAACTATGCCTGCGTGGATGATGTCGGCAACGTGATCAATCCCATGCTGGTGCACGGCCAGTCGCATGGCGGCATTGCGCAGGGGCTGGGCCAGGCGGTGCTGGAAGCCGTGCGCTACGACGACGAAAGCGGCCAGTTCCTGACCGCGACCTTCATGGATTATGCGATGCCGCGCGCTGCCGACCTGCCGCCGATGGAGGTCGATTTCAATATCGTCCCGACGCCGGTGAACGAGCTGGGCGTGAAGGGCGCGGGCGAGGGCGGTGCCTGCGGCGCGCCGCCGGCCATCGTGAGTGCGGCCTGCGATGCGCTGGGTGTGGCGCATATCGACATGCCGCTGACGCCGGAGCGCGTCTGGCGCGCCCTGGCGCGCTGAACGCGACCTGCCGGGGGCGGCCCGCGCTCCCCCGGCGGTCCCGCCGGCTCAGATGGCAGGCAGGATCGGCGAGGACGTAACGTGGAACACGCCGTCGCTGCCCAGCACGTCGCCGCGCGTGATGGCGATGGCGGGGCGGCCGGGCTGCGGCGGGACGCCGGCGCGGACGATGGTCGCGGTGCGCTGCCCGGTCTGCGTCACCTGCAGCCGCGCGCGGTCCCAGGTCTGCACACGGCCGTGGCGGGGCTGGATGTCGCTCAGCCGCAGCAGCCCGAAGGCGGCGTTGGCGTTCACCAGCGTCGCCGCGCGCTGGCGCTGTTCCGGCGTCGGGTTGGATGGCGGGTTGTCCAGCAGGGACAGCATGTCGGCCGGCAGGGAATTCAGCGCCTCATTGGTCGGCACGAACAGCGTCACCGCGCCGTTCTGCGCGCCGATCCGCCCGGCCTGGCCGCTCAGCATGATGGCGCTCAGGAAGCGGCGATGCTCGGGCTTGTCGCGGAGCATGGTCAGCAGGTCGAAGGTGCCGTCCTCTGCGATCACGCGCGGCGGCTGCCCCTGGCAGGCCGCGAGGAGGCCCAGGCCGGCAGCACCCAGGACAAGGCGGCGCGAAAGCGGGCGGAGAAGGGTCACGTGCAGGTCCTTCCGGTAATGCACTCAGGCCGGGACGAGTCGGCCCGGCCCGCAATCGGGGCAGGGTGGTAGCCGCACCCGGGGGCCTCGTCCAGCACGGCGTTGCGGGATTTGACGCTGGCCTGCGCGGGGTTGATGCTCTGGCCCTTCAAGGGAGAGAAAGCGGCGCATGGCCGAGCATCCGTTCACCCTCGACGACCTCGAGGCGCTGCGGCAGTGGGACACGCCGACCATCTGTAATGCGCTGGAGGTGGTGGTGCCCCAGCGCCGCGGGCATGGCTTTACCGTGCGGCCCCTGGTCGCGGCCGATCCGAAGCTGCCGCCGATCTGCGGCCTGGCGCGCACCGGAACGATCCGCGCCGCCACCCCCGCCGCCCGCACGGCCGACGCCTCCCGCGCCATGCGGATCGCCTGGTACGAATATGTCGCGAAGGCGTCGCTGCCTACCATCGTGGTGATCCAGGACCTGGACGACACGCCTGGGCTCGGCGCCTTCTGGGGCGAGGTGCAGTCGAACGTCCATAAGGCGCTGGGCTGCCAGGGCGGCGTGACCAATGGCTCGATCCGCGACATCGACATGCTGGCGAACGGCTTCCAGCTTCTGGCCGGCGCGATCAACCCGAGCCACGCCTATGTCCACACCGTCGCCTTCGGCCAGGAGGTCACGGTGCATGGCATGCATGTGGCGCATGAGGATGTGGTGCATGCCGACCGCCACGGCGCGGTGGTGATCCCGCACGACGCGGTGCGGAAGATCCCCGCCGCGATCGACCTTCTGGTGCGGAAGGAAAAGGTGATCCTCGACATGTGCCGCGCCCCCGATTTCACCGTGGCGAAGCTGCGCGAGGCGCTGCAGAAGGCGGACGAAATACACTGATGATGCTCGCCTTCGGCGTGAAGCATCGCCGCACTGGCGGCGGCGGCCATCCGGCCGCTCGTCCGCCTGCGGCGGGCGCAGGGTCTGCCCCATGATCGGGCGGCGCACTCCACTCTGCCATGTGAAGCCGGAGTGGGTGGACCACTACGGCCACATGAACCTCGCCTACTATCTGGTCGCCTTCGACATGGCGACCGACGCGCTGTGGCCCCGGCTGAACCTTGGCGAGGCGTTCCGGGCGCGGGGCCTTGGCACCTTCGCGGTCGAATCCTGGCAGGGCTATGTGCGGGAAGTGCTGCTGGATGCGCCGCTGGCGGCCGACAGCACGGTGCTGGCCTTCGACGCCAAGCGCCTGCTGGTCGGCCACCGGCTGTACCATGCCGGCGAGGGCTGGCTTTCGGCGGAGAATGAGGTGCTGTTCCTCTGCGTCGATCTCGCGACGCGCCGTGTCGCGGCGTGGCCGGAGGATGTGCTGGCGCAATTCGCCGCCACGAAATCCAATGAGGCGCCAAAGCGCCTTGCGCTGAAGCGGGCGCCGTCCGGCGTTCCCTGACCGACGGCGGCGTATCGGCTGCTCAGGCGCGGTTCACCACCCAGATGCCCGCCCCGATCAGCGCGAGCGAGCCGAGCAGTGGCCAGGTGATCGCTTCGCCCAGCGCCAGCGCGCCCGCGATGGTGGCGAAGACCGGCGTCAGGAACAGGAAAGGCGCGAACGCCGAGGCCTTGTGGTTTGCCACCAGCCAGAACCACGCCACATAGGAGATGAAGGCGACACCGACGGCCTGGAACAGCAGCGCGCCCCAGACCAGTGGCGTGGGCGCGAAGATGCCAGGCTCCCCGATCGCGTAGCCGATCGGCAGCAGCAGGGCGGCCGCGCCGATCTGGTACAGAAGCGTGCGTTCCGCCGCGATCCGGGTCAGCCGCGTCGCCTTGATGACGATAATCGTCGCGCCCCATAGTATGCCCGCTAGCAGCGCCAGGATGTCGCCCCGAAAACTCGAATCCAGCGGCGTGCCCAGCCGGTCCGCGAAGCCGATGACGAGGCCGGCGAAGGCCAGCAGCAGCCCGGCCAGCTTGCGCCGGTTCAGCCGGTCCCCCGGCACCAGCCAATGCGCGCCGAGCACCGCCCAGAAGGGCGCGGTGTAGAGCAGCACCGTGCTGCGCGCTGCCGTGGTCAGCGCCAGCGCCTGGTACAGCGCCCAGAACTCGGCGGCGAAGAACGTGCCCGCCAGCAGGCCGGGCCACAGGCTGCCGTCGCGCACCCACACCGCGATCCCACGCCACCAGCACCAGGCCAGCAGCAGCGGCACCGCGATGATGGACCGCAGCCCCGCCTGCACCAGCGGCGAGATTCCCTCCAGCCCCAGCTTCACCGCGATCTGCGCGATGCCCCAGCTGGCGCAGAGCAGAACGAGCAGCGCGGCGGCGGACGCCGGCAGCGCGCCGTTCACGTCCCGCGCGCCGTCATGCCGCCATCCGGTCGAGCCGGTCGCGCAGCTTGTAGTAGGTGCCCACGAACGGCAGGAACCACGGGGTCCCGGTGTAGGTCGGCCGGGTCGGGAAGGGCAGGCCATCCAGCGCGAAGCGCTCATTCGCCGCGCCCGCGATTTTCAGCGCGGCGTTGTGGCCGAGCCAGGTCGCCATCGCCACGCCGCTGCCTTGGCAGCCGGCGGCGTAATGCACCCCATCCTGCACGCCGATATGCGGCAGGCCATCGAAGGTGAAGGCGACCATGCCGGTCCAGGCATGGGTCAGCTTCACGTCGCGCAGTTCGGGGAAGGTCTCGACCAGCCCCTCCCGCAGGGTTGGGGCGGATTGGTCGGGGGTTGCGGCGCGGAAGCTCGCGCGGCCGCCCCACAGCACCCGCTTGCCGTCCGGAGAAGGCCGGAAATAGTTCAGCACGCGCTTGCTGTCGCTGATCATGCGACGACCGGGGAACATCCGGTCGATCAGCGCCTCGGGCAGTTCTTCCGTCGCGATGATGTAGGAATTCAGCGGCACCATGCGCCGCGCGAGCCAGGGGCTCGCCGTGCCGCGGGGATCCAGCGAATAGCCATTGGTCGCGACCAGCACGGCATCCGCCGTCATCTGCCCCTTGTCGGTGCTGATGCGGAAGCCGTCCGCCTCGCGCGCGATGCCGCGCACCCGCACGCCATCGACCAGTATCGCGCCCGCGCGTTCCGCCGCCGCCGCCAGGCCGCGCGCGTATTTCGCCGGATGCAGGCTGCCGGTCGCGGCGGCCGCCATGCCGCCATGGTACCGATCACTGCCAAGGAAATCGTGTTGTCGGCTTCGCGGCACCATCTCGGTCGGCAGGCCGGTGACCTCCGCGATCCAATCGGCGCGGCGTGCCATCGAATCATAATGCTTCGGCGTCCATGCGCCGACGAAGCGCCCGCAGCGGAGGTAGTCGCAGTCGATCCCCTCCCGCGCGATCGTTTCCTCGATGAAGGGGAAGCTCGCGGCGCAGGCCAGCGCGATGCGGCGCGCTTCGTCCGGCCCGTAGCGGTTCAGCAGGTCGCCCTTCGCGACCTTCAGCCCGCCCGAGACCATCCCGCCGCTGCGCGATGACGCGCCCCAGCCGATCCGCTCCGCATCCAGCACCACCGCCTGGTGGCCCAGCCGCCGTAGCGTCAGCGCCGCCGAAAGCCCCGCATAGCCACCGCCTACGATCGCAACCTGCGCGCGGTCGGGCAGGGGGGTGTCGCGATCCGGCGGCTCGGCGGCTTCCCACCACCAGGGCTTCACCTGGAAGCCGGGTGCGAAGGTCTGATGGGACAGGGTCATGGCCGGCGTATGGGTTCCAGGGTTCAGCCTTCTGGGCAGCGTCATGCCGGCGGCGCCGGGGATCAAGGGGGGCGGCCGTATCGACAGGCGGCCAGCCCGGCGGCACAAAGCGCGGCGGGGACAGAAAGGCCGGCGAATTCGTGTCGAAGCCCATCCTGTTGGTGAAGTCCGGTGGCGAGGCCGCGATGCCGGACTGGCGGCGCCACTTTGCCGACCTCGCGCCGGCGCTTGATGTGCGCTGGTGGGACGACGCGACTGTCGATCCGGCGGCCGTGCGCTATGCGCTGGTCTGGGATCCGGAGCCGGGGCGGCTTGCGGCCTATCCGAACCTCGCGGCGATTTTCGGCAGCGGGGCGGGGGTGGATTTCATCGCCTCCGACCCGGACCTGCCGCGCCATGTGCCGCTGGTGCGGATGGCAACGCCGGGCGCCGCGCAGCGCATGGGGGAATTCGTCGCCTGGGCGGTGCTGTCCCTGATGAAGGAGGCGCGCCGAATCGGCCTGGCCCAGGCCGAGCGCCGCTGGGACGTGTTCGAGCCGGAGCGCACCGCGCCCACGACCACAGTGGGCATCATGGGGCTCGGCCATATGGGCGCCGCGGCGGCGCGCATGCTGCAGCCGATGGGGTTCGGGGTCATCGGCTGGTCCCGCACCCGCAAGAGCCTTCCCGGCGTGCAGAGCTTCGTCGGGGAAGAGGACCTCGGCGCCTTCCTGCGGGCCAGCGACATCCTCGTCTGCCTGCTGCCGGCGACGCCGGAGACGCAGGGCATCCTTGCCCGGCCGCTCTTCGACCGGCTGCGTGATGGGACGGGGTTGATCAATGTCGGCCGCGGTACCCAGCAGAAGATCGAGGACATCCTGGCCGCGCTGGATAGCGGCAGGCTCTCGGGCGCCGTGCTCGATGTGTTCGAGCAGGAACCGCTGCCTGCGGATCATCCGGCCTGGACGCATCCGAAGCTTCTCGTCACACCGCATGTCGCAAGCCTTCCGCCGCGCCGCGAACGCGTGGACCATGTCGCCCGCCTCATCGCCATGCTGGAGCGCGGCGAGGCGTTGCCCAACACCTACGACCACGAACGGGGCTATTGATGCCGCTTCCCCCGCCGCCCATCCGCCCCAATCCTGGCCATGTGCCGACGGAACGCGAGCTGCGTGAGGATCTGGCCGCGGCGTATCGGCTGATCGCGCATTTCGGCATGACGGATCTGGTCTTCACCCATCTATCCGCGCGCCTGCCCGGTGAGGGGCACCGTTTCCTGGTGAACCCCTATGGCCTGCTGTTCGAGGAGATCACCGCGAGCAGCCTCGTGGTCGTGGATGCGGAAGGCGCGCCGCGGCAGGAGACGGCCTGGCCGGTGAACCCGGCGGGCTTCGTGATCCATTCCGCAGTGCATATGGGCCGCGCGGATGCCCATTGCGTCATGCACACCCACACGCTCGCTGGCATGGCGGTGGCGGCCCAGGACGGACTGCTGCTACCGCTGAACCAGATGATGATGGAATTCGAAGGCCGCGTGGCGCTGCACGACTATGAAGGCGTCGCGGCCGACGACAACCTCTCGGAACGCGACCGGCTGGTGCGCGACCTGGGCGACCGGCCCTGCATGATCCTGCGCCACCACGGGCTGCTGACCGTCGGCGCATCGGTCGCGGAGGCCTTTTACTGGATGTACTATCTGGAACAGGCCTGTCGCATCCAGCTGGCCGCGCAATCCTCCGGCGCCAGGCTCGCCATCCCCTCGCATGAGGTGGTGCTACGGACGCGCGCGCAATTCTCCACCGGTCCGACGAAGGGCTGGCTGCCCTGGCAGGCGCTGCGCCGAAAACTCGACCGCGAACAGCCGGATTACCGCGACTGATGGACACCCAGGGCCATACCCTGTCGCTGCGCGGGCTGACCAAGCGCTATGGCGGCTTCACCGCGGTCGATGACGTCTCGCTCTCGGTGGAGCGCGGGCAGTTCCTGACGCTGCTCGGGCCGTCGGGCAGCGGCAAGACCACGATCCTGATGTGCATCGCGGGCTTCGTCGCGCCCTGCGCGGGCGCGGTGCTGCTCGGGGATCGTGACCTGACGGCGCTGCCGCCTGAGAAGCGCGATTTCGGCATGGTCTTCCAGGGCTATGCGCTGTTCCCGCATATGACCATCGCGGAGAATGTCGCTTTCCCGCTGCGCGTCCGAAGGCTTGGCGCGGCGGAGCGGGAGGCGAAGGTCCGCGCGGCGCTCGACCTCGTGCAGTTGGAACGCCTCGCGGATCGCAAGCCGTCGCAGCTTTCGGGCGGGCAGCAGCAGCGCGTGGCGCTGGCGCGCGCGCTGGTCTTCGACCCCGCGCTTCTGCTGCTGGACGAACCGCTTTCCGCGCTCGACAAGAAGCTGCGCGCCGAGTTGCAAGATGAGCTGAAGGCGCTGCACCGCCGCGTCGGCCGCACCTTCGTCAATGTCACGCATGACCAGGAAGAAGCGCTTTCCCTCTCCGACCGGATTGCGATCCTCGATCACGGCAGGCTGGTGCAGGAAGGCGCGCCGGCCGCGCTGTATGAACGCCCGCGCACGCGCTTCGTGGCGGATTTCCTCGGCAAGTCGAACTTCCTGGCGGGGGTGGTGGAGGCTGGCGCGCCGGGCGGCTTCGCGATCTCGGCCGGGGCGACAAGGGTGATCCAGGCGCTGCCGCCGGGTGCCGCGCCGCCCACGCAAGGCAGCACAGTGCTGCTCTCGCTCCGCCCCGAGAAGATCGCGCTGCTGCGGGACGGGGAGGCGGCGGAGAATGTGGTGGAAGGCCGCATTATCGCCTGGTCCTATCTGGGCGCGGGCTTCGCGCTGTCGGTCGCGACGGCGGATCTCGGCATGCTGCGCGTGCAGCTTCCCGCCTGGGACGCGCCGATCGCGCCAGAGGCCGGGCTTGCCGTGCGGCTGGGCTGGCGCGGCACCGCCAGCGTGCCGGTGGAAGAAGACGGCTGACGGTGCGTGCCCCCACGCTGCAACGGTCGCTCGTGGCGGGTTGACGGCGCCGGCAGCGGTTGTGACAGTCTCCAAGGTACGGGGACGGTACATGCAGCAGGACCTGATCTTCGTCGGCGGCCGCATTTTCCGCGGCCTTGCCCAGGGCGTCACGGGGGGCTTCGCCGAGGCGATGGCGGTGCGGGACGGCAAGGTCCTGGCCGTCGGCACCCGCGCGGAGATCGAGGCCCTGGTCCCCGATGCCCGGCGCGTCGCGCTGGACGGGCGCGTGGCGATCCCGGCCTTCAACGAAGCGCATATGCATCTGCTTCCCTATGGCCTTGCGCTTTCGCAGGTGAATCTGCGCGCGGAGGAGGTCCGCAGCCTGGATGAGGTGCTGCGCCGGATCCGCGACGCCGCGAAGGCCGCGCCGAAGGGCGCCTGGGTGCTGGGGCGCGGCTACGACCATGCCGAGCTCGATATCGGCCGCCACCCGACATCGGCGGAGCTGGATGCGGCTTCGCCCGACAATCCGGTCTTCATCGTCCGCACCTGCGGGCATATGGGGGTTGCGAACAGCGCGGCCATGCGGCTGGCCGGCGTCGGCCACAACACGCCCGACCCCGAGGGCGGCGTGATCGAACGCAAGGGCGGCGCACTGACCGGCCTGTTCCAGGAACGCGCCATGCGTCTGGTGCGCGATGTGGTGCCGGAGCCGTCGGTGGCCACGATGGTCGATGCGATCGATCGCGCCTGCAATCACCTGGCCAGCTTCGGCTTCGCCAGCGCCACCGACATGAATGTCGGCATGACCGGCGGCATTGCGGAGGTCGAGGCGTATCGCGAAGCGCATCGCAGCGGGCGCATGGCGCTGCGGATGTGGCAGGTGCTGGCCGGCAATCCCGAAGGCATCGCGCAACAGGCCTGGGAGGCCGGGCTTCGTCCGAATGCGGGCGACGACATGCTGCGCTGGGGCGCGGTGAAGGTCTTCGCCGATGGCTCCGCCGGCGGCCTGACGGCGGCCTTCTTCGAGCCCTATCTGGCCAGCGCCGGCGGCGGCACCGGCGTCTTCACCTTCCCCGACGACAAGATCCACGCGCTGCTGAAGCACTACCACGAACAAGGCTGGCAGCTGGACATCCACGCGATCGGCGATGCGGCGATCGAGCAGGTGCTGTCCGGCATGGAAGCCGCCGACAGCGCCGCCCATCCCTTCACGGGCCGCCGCCACCGGATCGAGCATTGCGGATTCGTGACGCGGGACCAGCGGCGCCGGATGCTGGCGCGCGGCATCCTGCCCGTGCCCCAGCCGGTCTTCATGTATGAATTCGGCGATCTCTACATCCGCAATCTGGGCCGTGCGCGGTCCGACCACGCCTATCCGATGCGCACCTGGCTGGAGGAAGGGCATCACCCGTCGGCGAGTTCGGATTGCCCGGTCTCGACCGTCGATCCCTTCGTCAACCTGTTCACCATGCTGACGCGCCAGACCAACCGCGGCACGGTGATGGGGCCGGAGGAGAGGCTGACCGCCGAACAGGCGGTCCATTGCCAGACCTGGTGCGGCGCCTACACCCAATTCGCCGAGGACCGGCGCGGCACGCTGGAACCGGGCATGTTCGCCGACATCGCCGTGCTGTCGCGCGACATCTTCGCGGCGGAGCCGGAGGACATCCTGCGCGCCACGCGCTGCGACATCACGCTGCGCGGCGGGACGCCGATCTTCGACCGTCACGGGGAGCTCGGCTGAGATGCTGCGCCACGCCATCCAGCGGCTTGCGATGGCGGTGCCGGTGATGTTCGGCGTGCTGCTGGTCGGCTTCCTGCTGATGCAGGTGGTGCCGACCGACCCCGCCATCGTCCGCGCCGGCCCCACCGCCAGCGCCGAGGTGATCGACGCCATCCGGCGCGACCTTGGTCTGGACCAGCCGCTCTGGGTGCAGTTCGGGCTTTATCTGTGGCGGCTGGCGCAGGGGGATCTCGGCGTCTCCATCATCAACAACGTCCCCGTCACGCAGGAACTGGCCGCGACCATCGGCCCGACGCTGGAACTGATGGCGGCGAGCCTCATCTGGTCCATCCCGCTCGGCATCGGGATGGGGACGATCGCGGCCTATTGGCGCGGATCGCTGCTGGATCGCGTGGTGATGGCGATCAGCGTGGCCGGCGTCTCGGTGCCGGTCTTCTTCCTCGGGCTGGTGCTGATCTGGCTGGTCGGCTTCCAATGGCAGTTGCTGCCCTTCACCGGACGTGGCGGGCCGCTTTGGACCATCGAGGGGCTGCGCGCCATCGCGCTGCCCGCCATCACGCTGGGCGGTGTTTTCGTCGGCCCCGTCGCGCGCATGACGCGCACGGCGGTGCTGGATGTGCTGGGCGCGGAGCATGTCCGTACCGCGCGCGCGAAGGGGCTGCCGGAACGGCTCGTGGTGCTGCGCCACGCGCTTCGCAACGCCTTGATCCCGGTGGTCACGCTGATCGGGCTGCAGATCGGCTTCCTGCTGGGCGGGGCGGTGGTGACGGAGACGGTCTTCTCCTGGCCCGGCGTCGGGCGGCTGGCGGTTGGTGCCATCACCTCGAGCGACCTGCCGATGGCGCAGGGGACCATCATCGTCCTCTCGCTCGGCTTCATCCTGGTGAACCTGACGGTCGATCTGCTTTACGGCGTGCTCGACCCGCGGGTGCGCGCATCATGAGCGCGACCGCCACCGAGATCCTGGCGCCCAGCCGCCCTTCCGCGCTGCGCCTGCTGCTGAGGGAACCGGCGGCCGCGGTCTCCCTCGTCCTGGTGGTGCTGATGGTGCTGGCGGGGGCGCTGGCGCCGGTGCTCGCGCCGCATGATCCGTTCGAGACCAACCTGATGGCGATCATGCAGCCGCCGGGCGGAGAGGGGCATCTGCTCGGCACGGACGGGCAGGGGCGGGATATGCTGTCCCGCATCCTGTTCGGGCTGCGCGTGACGCTCGGCATGGGTGCCTTGTCGCTGGTCTTCGGCACGGTGGTGGGCGTCGCGGTGGGCTTCGCGGCGGCCTATTACCGCCGGATCGACGGGCTGCTGATGCGGCTGATGGACATCCTGCTGTCCTTCCCCGCCATCCTGTTCGGTCTGGCGATTGCCGCGATCGTCGGGCCCGGCCTCGCTTCCGTCGTCATCGCGCTGTCGGTCGCGACGGTGCCGCTGATGGCGCGTATCGCGCGGTCTTCCGCGCTGGTGGTGCTCGGCCTTGATTACATCGAGGCCGCGCGGGCGCAGGGGATGGGAGATGCGCGGCTGATCTGGAAGCACCTGGCGCCGAACTGCCTGTCGCCGATCCTGGTCTTCGCGACGCTGCGCTTCGGGCAGGTGATCCTGCTGGGCTCGGCCTTGTCCTTCCTTGGCCTCGGCGCGCAGCCGCCGGTGGCGGAGTTGGGCGCGATGGCGTCGCAGGGGCGCACCTTTCTGTTCTTCGCGCCGCATATCTCGGTGCTGCCTTGCCTGGTGATCTTCGTCGTCGTGCTGGCCTTCAACGTGCTGGGGGATGCGCTGCGCGACGCGCTCGACCCCCGCCTGCGTGTGTGAACAAGAAGGGAGAGGACATGATGGGCTGGAACATCCTGAAGCGCGGCCTGCTGGGGGCGGTGGCCCTGGCCGGCGCCGCATCGCTGCTGCCGGCGGAGGCGCAGACACCGCGCAACACCGCCATCTTCCTGCGAGAGATCGACGCGGACCGCTACGACCTGCACCGTTCCACCGCGCGCGGGGCGGGTGAGATCGTGACGATGCTGACCGACACGCTGGTCAGCATGGATTGGGATGGCCGCACCATCCGCCCCGGCCTCGCGGAACGGTGGGAGGTTTCGCCGGACGGCAAGACCTACACCTTCCACCTGCGCCGCGACGTCACCTTCTGCGACGGCAAGCCGATGACGGCGGAGGATGTCGTCTATTCCCTCAATCGCTGGCGCGATCCCGCCACGCGCAGCCCCGTGGCGTGGCGCGCCGGGCCGGTGAAGGAAATCCGCGCGCGCGACCAGTTCACGGTGGAATACGAGCTGAACGCGCCGTTTTCCGAATTGTTGTCGCAGCTGACGCTGTTCTTCGCCGGCATCATCGACCGCGCGACGGTCGAGCGGCTGGGCGACAATTTCGGCAGCCAGGGCTTCAACGGCACCGGCCCTTATTGCTGGGTCAGCTGGACGCCGCGGAACGAGCTGGTGCTGCAGCGCCACCCCAATTACCGCTGGGGCCCGCCCATCTTCCAGAATCGTGGCCCGGCGCAGGTGGAACGCGTGGTCTGGCGCGTGATTCCGGAACCCACCGCGCGCCTCGCCGCGATGCAGACCGGGCAGGGCGACGTGACGCAATACATCCCGCCCGTGGCGCTGGAGAGCCTGCGCCGCGTGCCCAGCATCACGCTGCACACCCAGCCCAACTACTTCTGGGACTTCTTCATGGGCTTCAAGGTGGACAAGCCCGTCGTCAGCGACCGCGCCATCCGCCGCGCCGTGCACATGGCCGTGGACCGCACCGCGCTGACGCGCGCGGTCTGGTTCGGCTCCGCCGTGCCGGCCCGCAACATCGTCAACCCGAACACGCTGGACTACGACGCGGAAAGTGAGCGCCTGGTGCCGGATTTCGACCCGGCCGCCGCCGCGCGCACGCTGGATGAGGCCGGCTGGCGCGTCGGGCCGGATGGCATCCGGGTGAAGGACGGCCAGCGCGCGACCTTCCTGACCTATGGCATCGCGACCCTCGAAGGCCAGCGGCAGGGCGAGATTATCCAGCAGGCGCTGCGCCGCGTCGGGATCGAGATGCGGATCCAGCTGTTCGACGCGACGGTCGCCTGGGGGCGACTGGCGACGCAGGAATTCGACGCCTTCTTCCTGAGCTACCCGTACTTCTCGGCGGGCGATGCGCTGAACCTCTACTGGCATTCCCGCGCGCGGCCCACGCCGAACCGGATGAACTGGAACAACCCGCAGACCGATGCGTGGCTTGAGGAAGCGCGGAGCGCCACCGACCCGGCGGTGCGCGCCCGGGCGCTGGCGAATGTGCAGCGCCAGCTGGCCGAGGAATCGCCCTGGCTGACCATCGCGCGCGAACAGCTCTTCGTCGCGACGTCCAACCGCGTGCAGGGTATCCGCGCGCATGGCCTCTACGGCATCGGGGTCTATAAGGGCCTCGACATGCGTATCGTGCGCTAAAGCAGGGGAGAACGGGCATGACCACCGTCATCCGCAACGCCGATCTCGTCGTCGCCTGGGATCAGGGCGCCCGACAGCATGTCTATCTTCCGGACGCCGATGTGGCGTTCGAGGGCGGCGCGCTGACCTTCGTCGGCCGGGGCTACACCGGCACGGCGGAGGAAGAGATCGACGGGCGGGGGCTGATGGTCATGCCCGGCCTCGTCAACATCCACTCCCACCCATCGAGCGAGCCGTTGAACAAGGGGCTGATCGATGAGATCGGCAGCCCCGGCCTGTACAACTCATCGCTCTATGAATTCATGCCGATCTTCCGGGCGGATTCCGAAGCGGTGCCGCATTGCGTGCGCGTTGCGCTGTCGGAACTGCTGCTGTCGGGCGTGACGACGGTGGCCGATCTTTCGATGGCGCATCCCGGCTGGCTCGACCTGCTGGCGGAAAGCGGCATGCGCGTCTGCATCGCGCCGATGTTCAAATCGGCCAAGTGGTCCACGAAGAACGGCCATGTCGTGCAATACGAATGGGACGAAGCCGCCGGCGAGAAGGCGATGGCGGAAGCTCTGTCGCTGATCGAACGCGCCGAGCAGCATGAAAGCGGGCGGCTGTTCGGCATGGTCGTGCCGGCGCAGATCGATACCTGCACCGATGCGCTGCTGAAGGAAAGCTTCGAGGAAGCCGGCAAGCGCGGCCTGTCCTGGCAGATCCACGCCGCGCAATCCGTGGTGGAGTTCCACGAGATCACGCGCCGCCACGGCATGACGCCGATCGGCTGGCTCGACAGCATGGGCCTGCTGTCGGACCGTTCGATCATCGGGCATGGCATCTTCCTGGACGACCACCCCTCCACGAAATGGTGGACCGACACCGACCTGAAGCGGCTGGCGGAAACCGGCACGACGGTCGCGCATTGCCCGACCGTCTTTGCCCGGCGCGGCATCACCATGAAGCATTTCGGCCGCTACAAGCGCAGCGGCGTGAATATGGGCCTCGGCACCGACACCTATCCGCACAACATGCTCGATGAGATACGCCTCGCCGCCTATCTGGCCCGCACCCAGGCCAATGATCCGCGCAGCCTGACGACGACGGAGCTGTTCGATGCCGCGACCATCGGCGGCGCGACGGCGCTGGGGCGGCAGGATATCGGGCGGCTCGCGGCCGGCTGCCGCGCCGATTTCGTGCTGGTGGATGTGACGCATCCGATGATGCGCCCGGCGCGCGACCCCGTCCGCAGCCTGGTCTATGCCGCCGGCGACCGCGCGGTGAAGGATGTCTTCGTCGATGGCCGCAAGGTGGTCGCGGATGGGGAGGTGGTGACGATGGACTACCGCCAGGCCGCAGCCCATCTGCATGAGGCGCAGAAGCGCGTGATCCACAACGCCCCCGCGCAGGATTGGGCGCATCGGCCGGTCGAGGTCTCCTCGCCGCCGACTTTTCGGTGGTCGTGACCCATCCGATGACCGCAGGGCGCAGGCGCAGCCGAGCACCGGAGGTCTGAATCGGATGGGCGAGCAACCTCTGCTTCGCATCGAGGGGCTGCGGACGGTCTTCCGCAGCTCCATGGGCGACATCGCGGCGGTGGACGGCGTCGATCTGGATGTGCCGCGCGGCCGCACCCTCGGCATCGTGGGGGAGAGCGGCTGCGGCAAGTCGATGCTCAGCCTGTCCGTCATGCGCCTTGTCCCTCCGCCCGGACGGATCGCCGCCGGCCGCGTGCTGCTCGAAGGGCGCAACCTGCTCGATCTCTCGGCCGCCGAGATGCGCGACGTGCGCGGCAGCCGCTTGGCGATGATCTTCCAGGAACCGATGACCAGCCTGAACCCGGTCCACAGCATCGGCTGGCAGATCACGGAAGCGATGCGCGCGCATGACAAGCGCGCCTCCGCCCGCGAATTGCGCGACCGCGCGATCGCGGCGTTGCAGCGCGTCCGCATCCCATCCCCTGAACGCCGCTTCGACGATTATCCGCATCAATTGTCGGGTGGCATGCGCCAGCGGGTGATGATCGCCATGGCGCTGGCCTGCAAGCCGTCTCTGCTGATCGCGGATGAACCGACGACGGCGCTCGATGTTACGGTGCAGGCGCAGATCCTGGACCTGCTGCGCGAGTTGCAGGCGGAGACGGGGATGGCGATCATCCTCATCACCCATGACCTCGGCGTGGTCGCAGAGATGGCCGATGAGGTCGCGGTGATGTATGCTGGCCGCGTTGCCGAACGCGCCCCGGCCGCCGAGATCTTCGCCGGACCCCAGCACCCCTACACGCTCGGCCTGCTCGGCTCGATCCCGCGCCTCGATGAGGATCGCGAGAGGCTGCTGGCGATCGAGGGCGCAGTGCCGCCGCCCTTCGCCCTGCCGAAGGGCTGCCGCTTCCACCCGCGCTGCCCCTTTGCGGTGGAGGCCTGCACCGTGGCGCAGCCCGACCTCACGATGGTCGCGCCCGGCCACCTCGCGGCCTGCATCCGCGCGCCGGTCGAACAGATCGCGGAGCTGGCGGGATGACCACGCTGCTGGAGGTCGAGGGGCTCGCGAAGCACTACCCGGTCAAGCGCGGCCTGCTGGGGCGCGCGCAGGGGCTGGTGCGCGCGGTGGATGGCGTGTCCTTCGCCATCGCGCGCGGGGAAACGCTGGCGCTGGTCGGGGAATCGGGCTGCGGCAAATCCACCACCGCGCGGCTCGTGCTGCGCCTGATCGAGCCCACGGCAGGCACCATCCGCTTCGACGGTACCGAGGTCTCGGGCGCGGCCGAACTGCGGGCGCTGCGGCGCCGCGTGCAGGTGGTGTTCCAGGATCCCTACGCCTCCCTCAATCCGCGGCTCCGTGTCGGCCAGGCGATCGCGGAGCCGATGGAGGTGCATGGCATCGGCGATGCCGCCTCGCGCGCGGCGCGGGTGAAGGAACTGCTCGGGCTGGTCGGCCTCGCGCCCTTCCATGCCGATCGCTACCCGCATGAATTCAGCGGCGGCCAGCGCCAGCGCATCGGTATCGCGCGCGCGCTGGCGGTGCAGCCGGAACTGGTGGTCTGCGACGAGCCCGTCAGCGCGCTCGATGTCTCGATCCAGGCGCAGGTGGTGAACCTGCTGAAGGATCTGCAGGCGCGCTTCGGCCTGTCCTACCTGTTCATCGCGCATGATCTGGCGGTGGTGCGCCACATGGCCGATCGCGTGGCGGTGATGTATCTCGGCCAGATCGTGGAGACGGCACCGAAGGCGGCGTTGTTCGCCAATCCGCGCCATCCCTATTCGCGCGCGCTGCTCTCCGCCATTCCGCATCCCGACCCAAGGTTGCGCGGCCGTGTCACGCCGTTGGGCGGCGATGTGCCGAGCCCGATGAACCCGCCGCCCGGCTGCCGCTTCCACACCCGCTGCCCGCACGCCCAGGCCATCTGCCGCGAACAGGCGCCAGCTTTGGCCGAGCTCGCGCCGGGCCATGCCAGCGCCTGCCATTTCGCCGCCGATCTGCCTTCCTTCGACGCGGCGGCGGGGGAGGGGCTGCAGCCCATGGCGGCGCGCCGCCTCGCGCTCTACGCCGCCGCGAAGGCACGCCGCGCCGCCGGGTAGGCATCGGCGCGCGGCCGGATTAGCCTTCCCGCGCCGAGTGACTGGGGAGGGCGTGATGGTCGTGCAGATCGTGGCACCGCGGCTGATGCTGATGGGCGGCGGGTCCGTGAAGAAGCTGGGCGAGGTGCTGACGCAGCTCGGCCTGTCGCGCCCGCTGGTCGTCACCGATCCCTTCATGGTGACCTCCGGCCTGGTCGAGCATGCGCTCGCGCCGCTCCGCGCGGCGGGCATGAGCCCCGCCATCTTCGCGGAGACCATCCCCGACCCGACCGACACGGTGATCGAGGCCGGCGTCGCAGCGATGCAGGCGGGTAGCTACGATTGCCTCATCGGCTTCGGCGGCGGCAGCCCGATGGATACGGCCAAGGCCATGGCGATCCTCGCCGCCGCGCCGGCGGGCACGCATATCCGCGCATTCAAGGTGCCGGCCGCCGCCAATGTGGGCGCGCTGCCGATCATCTGCGTCCCCACCACCGCCGGCACGGGCAGCGAGGCGACGCGCTTCACCGTCATCACTGATACCGCTCGCGACGAGAAGATGCTGATCGCGGGCTTGGGCGCGCTGCCGCTGGCGGCTGTGGTGGATCACGAACTGACCTTCGGCCTGCCGAAGCGCATCACCGCCGATACCGGCATCGACAGCCTGACCCATGCGCTGGAGGCCTTTGTCAGCAAGCGCGCCAACCCCGTCGCCGATGACTATGCGCGCAGCGCTATGCGGCTGATCGCGCCGAACCTCCGCCGCGTCTGGGCCGACCCGCAGGATGTGGCGGCGCGGGAGGCGATGATGCGCGGCGCGACGCTGGCGGGGCTCGCCTTCTCCAATTCTTCTGTCGCGCTGGTGCATGGCATGAGCCGGCCGGTCGGCGCGCATTTCCATGTGCCGCACGGCATGTCCAACGCGATGCTGCTGCCCGCTGTCACCGCCTTCGGCCTGGAAGCCGGTCGCGCGCGGTATGCGGAAGCCGCGCGGGTGATGGGCCTCGCGACGGACCAGGAAGGCGACCAATCCGCCTGCGCCAAGCTGGTCGAGGAATTGCGCGCGCTGAACCGCGACCTCGCCGTGCCGACGCCGGCGGCTTACGGCATCGCGCGCACGGCCTGGGATGGGCTGCTGCCCACCATGGCCGCGCAGGCGCTGGCCTCCGGCAGTCCCGGCAACAACCCGCGCGTGCCGGATGCGGATGAGATCGTGGCGCTGTATCGCGAAACCTACGGCGCCTGAGGACCGAAGACATGACCACCGCACCCGCCGACGGCTTCCTGACGCTGCATGAATTCGTGAAGGAGGCGAAGGCGCGCCTCAGCCCGGGCAACTGGGACTATCTGGTCGGCGCGACCGAGACCGAGACGACCATGATGCGGAACCGCATGGCGCTCGACAGCATCGCCTTCCGCCCGCGCGTGCTGCGCGATGTGTCCTCCATCGACCTGACGGGCCGCTTCCTCGGCCGCCCGATCGCGCTGCCGGTGATGCTCGCGCCCGTGGGCGGGCTCGAGAATTTCCACCCCGAGGGCGGCGCGCCGGCGGCGCGGGCCTGCGGCGCGGCGGGCGTGCCCATCATGGTCTCCTCCGTCTCGCTGCCCGGGCTTGAAGGGATGGCGGCGGCGACGCAGGGGCCGAAGGTCTTCCAGCTCTATGTCCGCGGCGACCGTCCTTGGGTGGATGAGATCGCGCGCAGCGCCATCGACCATGGCTATGACGCCTTCTGCCTCACGGTCGATACCGCGATCTACAGCCGGCGCGAACGCGACATCGCCAAGCGCTTCGTGAAGCCCTGGCGCGAACGCGCGACGGGCCAGCATTTCCAGGCCGCGCTGAACTGGGATGATGTGAAGCGCTTCAAGGACACGCATGCGATCCCCCTCGCGCTCAAGGGCATCGCCACGGCCGAGGATGCGGCGATGGCGGTCGAGCATGGGGTGGAGGTTGTCTATGTCTCGAACCATGGCGGGCGGCAGCTCGACCACGGGCGCGGCGCGCTGGATGTGCTGCCGGAAGTCGTGAAGGCCGTGGATGGCAAGGCGAAGGTCTGGATCGATGGCGGTTTCTCGCGCGGTTCCGACATCGTGAAGGCGATGGCGATGGGGGCGGAGCTGGTCGGGCTCGGCCGGCTCTACTGCTACGCCCTGGCCTCGGCCGGGGAGGCGGGTGTGGCGCGCATGCTGGAGATCCTGAAGACGGAACTGCATGAGGTGCTGGGCCTGCTCGGCGTCACGGCCTTCGGGCAGCTCGACGGCAGCTATCTGCACCAGGCGCAGCCGGTGGTGGCGCCGCATGTGCACAGCGCCTTCCCGCTGACCAACCTGACGGACCCAGGCTACCGGTAGGGTTGCGCGGAGGGGGCGGCGCGCCGGATCACGCCCGGCGCGGCAGCCAGGGATCCTCGCGCCAGCGGCGCCGCAATTCCTCATCCTGCCGTGTCAGCAGCGCGCTCCAGGCCTCATGGCCGAGGAAGCGGGGCACCTGGCCGTTCTCCGCGCATTGCGCGGCCAGGTCGGGGTCGTTCGCCAGCGTCCCCAGCCCCGCCAGCAGCAGGTTGCGCCATTCGGCCGGCGCTTCCGGCGACAGGGCGAAGCCGCGCCGTGTCGCGCCCAGCGCCTCTAGCCCCGTCTCACGCAGCGTGGGCAGGTCCGGCAGCAGCGCGATGCGGCGGGAGGAGGCGACGCCGAGCGCGACAAGCCGCTCGTCCCGCAGATAGCCGATGGCGTCCGGCAGGGTCAGCACGGCCGCGGCCACATGCCCGGCCGTGGCGGCCTGCCTCGCGGCGGCGGCGGTGGGGAAGACCAGCAGCGGCAGGCCTGCGCTGTCCGCCAGGCGCAGCCCGGTCAGGTGAGGGCCCGTGCCGGCCGGCGGCGTGCCAATGGCCACCCCCGCCGGCGCCGCGTCGCGCAACGCCTCCACGCTCCCGGCCCCGCCGGGCGCGGCGACCAGGATCACCGGCTCCTCGATCAGCGCCGCGAGCGGCGAGATGCGGCTGAGGGGAGAGGCTTCCGCTGTCTCCACCGCGCGGGCCAGGATCAGCGGCGTGGTCAGCACGCCGACCACCTTGCGCCGCCCAGCCTGGGCGAGTTCGCCGAGTGCATCGAGCCCGTGGCGGCCCGGCTGGTTCCGCACGATCACCGGCTGGCGCGGCCAGGCACGTTC
>JBIIRI010000133.1:0-10283 GCA_044341625.1 Roseomonas sp. | reverse complement strand
CCGCAACCGCGGCACGATCGAGGTGGAGGAAATCTCCACCCTGAAGGGCTAGGCGCATGTATGTCGGTGCCGTCTTCTTCCCGCTGCTCGGCGCGTGCCTGGCCGGCCTGTTCGGCCGCTGGCTCGGTGACCGAGCGTCGCAATGGGTCACGGTGGCGTTCATGGCGCTCGCCGCCGCCTGCGGCATCGGCGCGTTCATCGAGGTCGCGCTGGGCTCCGCTCCCGGCGTCGTGCCGATCCTGGTCTTCCTGGATGTCGGTGCCTTCGAGGTGGAATGGGCGCTGCGCTACGACACGCTGAGCGTCGTGATGGTGGCGATGGTCACCTTCATCTCGACGCTGATCCACATCTACTCCGTCGGCTACATGTCGCATGACGAAACGCGGCCGCGATTCTTCGCCTATCTGTCGCTGTTTACCTTCATGATGCTGATGCTGGTGACGGCCGATAACCTGGTGCAGCTGTTCTTCGGCTGGGAAGGCGTCGGCCTCGCGAGCTATCTGCTGATCGGCTACTGGTACGAGAAGGACAGCGCCAACCGCGCCGCGATGAAGGCCTTCATCGTCAACCGCGTTGGCGACGTGTTCTTCATGCTGGGCCTCGCGCTCACCTTCTGGACCTTCCAGTCGGTGGAATTCGACGCGATCTTCGCAGGCGTGGATGCGGCGCGGGAGGTTCGCTTCCTCGGCATGCCGGCGCTGGAGGTGATCGGCGTCCTGCTGTTCCTCGGCGCCTGCGGCAAGTCGGCGCAGCTCGGCCTGCACACCTGGCTGCCGGATGCGATGGAAGGCCCGACGCCGGTCTCCGCGCTGATCCATGCGGCGACGATGGTGACGGCGGGCGTGTTCCTGATGGCGCGGATGTCGCCGGTGCTGGAATACGCGCCGGTGACGCTGGCCGTGGTCGCCGTCGTCGGCGCGTCCACCGCCTTCTTCGCGGCGACGATCGGCTGCGTGCAGAACGACATCAAGCGCATCATCGCGTATTCGACCTGTTCGCAGCTGGGCTACATGTTCTTCGCCATCGGGGTTGGTGCCTACCAGGCTGCGGTGTTCCACCTGTTCACCCATGCCTTCTTCAAGGCGCTGCTGTTCCTCGGCGCCGGCAGCGTGATCCACGCGATGTCGGACGAGCAGGACATCCGCAAGATGGGCGGCATCTGGCGGAAGATCCCCGTCACCTATGCGGTGATGTGGATCGGCAGCCTGGCGCTGGCGGGCATCCCCTTCTTCGCCGGCTACTATTCGAAGGATGTGGTGCTGGAAGCCGCCTTCGCCGCACATAGCGGGCCGGGCAGCTACGCCTTCGCCATGGGGCTGGTCGCGGCGTTCCTGACGGCCTTCTATTCCTGGCGCCTGCTGATCCTGACCTTCCACGGCAAGCCGCGGGCGGACCACCACACGATGGAACATGTCCACGAAAGCCCGGCGGTGATGCTGATCCCGCTGCTGGTCCTGTCGGTGGGCGCGGTGCTGGCGGGCGCGGTCTTCGCGCCGCTTTTCGTGGGCGACCTGCAGGCGGCCTTCTGGGACGGCGCCATCTACACCGCCACGACCAACGAGGTGCTGGCGAACACGCATCACACGCCCGGCTGGGTGCCGGTGATCGCCAAGGTCGCGGCCTTCGGCGGCATCGCGCTGGCCTATGCGCTGTACATGTTCGCGCCCGCCATTCCGGGCCAGCTCGCGGCGCGGTTCGCCGGGCTGTACCGGTTCCTGCTGAACAAGTGGTACTTCGACGAGTTGTATGACGCGATCTTCGTCAGGCCCACGCAGCATCTGGCGCGCGCGCTCTGGAAGACCGGCGATGCGCGGCTGATCGACGGCGTGCCGAATGGCGCGGCGACGCTGGCCGTGCAGGCGGCGCGCGGCGCGGTTCGCATCCAGACCGGACGGGTCGCGAACTACGCCTTCGCGATGATCATCGGCCTCGTCCTTTTCGTCACGCTCCTGCTCTACGGTGCCCGATGAACGCCGCCGGCTTTCCCATCCTCAGCCTGGTCACCTTCCTGCCGCTGGCGGGCGCCTTCATCATCATGATGGTGCGCGGCGAGGAGGAGGTGGTAGCGCGCAATGCGCGCTGGACCGCGCTCTGGACCAGCCTGATCACCTTCGCGCTGTCGCTCGTGCTCTGGGTGCGCTTCGACAAGTCGACCGCGGAGTTCCAGTTCGTGGAGCGCGTGGACTGGCTGCCGGATTTCGGCGTGTCCTACCACATGGGCGTGGACGGCATCTCGGTGCTGTTCGTGCTGCTGTCCACGCTGCTGACGCCGATCTGCATCCTGGCGTCGTGGGACAGCGTGAAGACGCGCGTGCGGGAATACATGGTCGCCTTCCTGGTGCTCGAGAGCATGATGGTCGGCATGTTCTGCGCGCTGGACTTCGTGGTATTCTACATCTTCTTCGAAGCCGTGCTGATCCCGATGTTCCTGATCATCGGCGTGTGGGGCGGCGCGCGGCGCGTCTATGCGGCGTTCAAGTTCTTCCTCTACACGCTGGCCGGTTCGCTGCTGATGCTGCTGGCGCTGCTCGCGCTCTGGTATCATGCGGGCACGACCGACATCCCGACGCTGATGGACACGCCGATCCCGGCGGCGATGCAGTTCTGGCTGTTCCTGGCCTTCTTCGTGTCCTTCGCCGTGAAGGTGCCGATGTGGCCGGTGCACACCTGGCTGCCGGACGCGCATGTGGAAGCGCCGACGGCGGGCTCCGTCATCCTGGCGGGCGTGCTGCTGAAGATGGGGGCCTATGGCTTCCTGCGCTTCAGCCTGCCCATCCTGCCGCAGGCGTCCGCCGATTTCGCGCCGCTGATCTTCGCGCTGTCGGTGGTGGCGATCGTCTACACCTCCCTCGTCGCCCTGGCGCAGGAGGATATGAAGAAGCTGATCGCGTATTCGTCGGTCGCCCATATGGGCATCGTGACCCTCGGCATCTTCACCTTCACGCAGCAGGGGCTGTCGGGCGCGCTGTTCACCATGCTGAGCCACGGCATCGTCTCTGGCGCGTTGTTCCTCTGCGTCGGCGTGCTTTACGACCGCGTCCATAGCCGCGAGATCATGCGCTATGGCGGGGTCGCGAAGATCATGCCGGCTTATGCGCTGGTCTTCATGCTGTTCACCATGGCCTCCGTCGCGCTGCCGGGCACGGCGGGCTTCCCGGGCGAGCTGCTGGTGATCGTCGGCGCGTTCAAGGTGAACCCCTGGGTCGCGTTGGGCGCGGCGATGGGGATGATCCTGGGTGCGGCCTACATGCTGTACCTGTATCGCCGCGTCGCCTTCGGGAAGATCACGCGCGACGACCTTCGTTCGCTGCTCGATCTCGGCCCGCGCGAATACGCGGTCTTCGCGCCGCTGATCCTGCTGACGCTGTGGATGGGGGTCTATCCGTCCTCCTTCCTCGACTTCTTCGAGGTGACGGTGGCCGCCCTGGTGCAGCGCCATGAGGCGGCTCTCGGCGCGGCGCGCCTGGCGGGGATGTGACCATGATCAACTGGACCCTGGCCCTGCCGGAGATCGTGCTGGCCTGTTCCGGCCTGGCGCTGCTGCTGATGGGCGTGATCCCCCGCAAGGAGCAGTTCTTCCCCGTCTCGATGGGCGTGATCGGCGCGCTGGTGCTGACCGCGGCGCTCGTGCTCGGCCAGAGCGAGGGCACCGCCTTCCTCGGACAGTATGTGTCGGACGCCTTCTCCCGCTTCGCGAAGGTGCTGATCCTGCTCGGCGCTGCGGTCGGCTTGGTGCTGGCGCTCGACTTCAACGAGAAGGCCGGCCTCGCGCGGTTCGAGTACAGCATCCTGATGCTGTTCGCGACGCTCGGCATGCTGGTGATGGTGTCGGCCAACGACCTGATGTCGCTCTATATCGGGCTCGAGCTGCTGTCGCTTTCGCTCTACGTCATCGCCGCCTTCGACCGCGACAACCCGCGCAGCGCGGAAGCGGGGCTGAAGTATTTCGTGCTCGGCGCGCTGGCCTCGGGCCTGCTGCTCTATGGCGCGTCGCTGGTCTATGGCTTCGCTGGCACGACGAATTTCGACCGCCTCGCGGATGCGCTGTCGGGCGGCGATGCGGGGATGGGCGTGGTGGTCGGGCTGGTCTTCGTGCTGGCCGGCCTCGCCTTCAAGGTCTCGGCGGTGCCGTTCCACATGTGGACGCCCGACGTCTATGAAGGCGCGCCGACGCCGGTGACGGCCTTCTTCGCCACGGCGCCCAAGGTGGCGGCGGTCGCGCTGATGATGCGTGTGCTCGCCGGTCCCTTCGGCGATCTTTCGGCCCAATGGGGCCAGGTGATCTGGGTGGTGGCGGCAGGTTCGATGATCCTCGGCGGCTTCGCCGCGATCGGGCAGCGCAACATCAAGCGCCTGATGGCCTACTCCTCCATCGGCCATGTCGGCTACGCGCTGATGGGCCTCGCCGTGCTGAACGACACCGGTTATCGCGGCGTGCTGGTCTATATGGCGATCTATGTGGTGATGAACCTCGGCACCTTCGCGGTGCTGGTCGCCATGCGCCGCCAGGGGCGCGCGCTGGAGGAGGTGGACGACCTCGCCGGCCTCGGCCGCACCGATCCGGCGATGGCGCTGTGGATGGCGGTCTTCATGTTCTCGATGGCCGGCATCCCGCCGCTCGCGGGCTTCTTCGGCAAGCTCTACGTCTTCCTGGCGGCGGTGCAGGCGGGCTACTGGACGCTCGCGATCATCGGCATCCTGACCAGCGTGGTGGCGAGCTACTATTACCTCCGCATCGTGAAGGTGATGTATTTCGACGCGCCGGCCGGCGCGCTGGATGCGCGCCCCGCGAGCCTGACGGTGGTGATGACCGGCACCGGTCTTCTGACGCTGCTGTTCTTCCTGTTCCCCGCGGCGCTGATCGGCGCGGCGCAGGTCGCCGTCTCCGCCCTCATTGGCTGAGCTCCCGCCCGGATGGCGGCTGCGCGTGGAGCGCAGCCTGCCATCGACCTCCGATCTCCTGCTGCGGCTGGCGGCGGGGGGAGAGGGCGAGGGCCTCGCGATCCTCGCCCTGTCGCAAAGCGCGGGGCGGGGGACCAATGGGCGGGGCTGGGCCAGCCCAGAGGGCAATCTCTACATCTCCGTCCTGCTGCGCCCCGGCGGGCCGGCGCGCGAGGCTGGGCGCTATGCGCTGCTCGGCGCCGTCGCGCTGGCCGAGGCGCTGGAACCCTTCCTGCCCGATCCCGCCGCGCTGCGCCTGAAATGGCCGAACGACCTGCTGCTGGATGGCGCGAAGCTGGCCGGCATGTTGTGCGAGACGGCCGCGACCGATGATGGGGGGCTCGACTTCCTGGTGATCGGGCTTGGCGCCAATCTGGCGGTGGCGCCGGCGCTGCCGGACCGCCCGACCGCCCGCCTGCCGGTACCGGCCGCGCCGGAGGAGGTCGCCATCCGCCTGCTTCATGCCATCCATGGCTGGCAGCAGCGCTTGGCGCGGGACGGCATGGCGCCGCTGCGTGATGCCTGGATGGCGCGGGGGCCGGGGCAGGGGGCAAGGTTGACGCTGCGTGGCGGCGCGGGTGTAACCACCGGCCTCTACCGGGGCCTCGGCGAAGACGGCGCCCTGCTGCTGGAGGTGGATGGCCGCGTGCGGCGCGTCACATCCGGCGAAGTCGCGGCCTGAGGGAGATCGGCGCGCCATGCTGCTGGTGGTGGATGCGGGGAACACGAATATCGTGTTCGCCGTGCATGACGGGACGGAATGGCGCGGGCGCTGGCGGGTCCGCACCGACGCCGAACGGACATCGGACGAATACGCCGTCTGGCTGCTGGCGCTGCTGCAGCATGCGGGGCTGAAGCCCACCGACATCACGCGCTGCGCGATCGGCACGGTGGTGCCGGCGGCGCTGTACAACCTCCGCCGGCTCTGCCGCGACTGGTTCGGTTGCGAGCCGCTGATCGCCCGCGCCTCGCTCGACTGGGGCTTCGAGATCCGGGTGGACGCGCCGAATGAGGTCGGCGCCGACCGGCTGCTGAACGCGCTGGCCGCGCATCGGCAGTATGGCGGCCCGCTGGTGGTGATCGATTTCGGCACCGCCACCACCTTCGACGTGGTGGCCAAGGACGGCGCCTATCTGGGCGGCGTCATCGCGCCGGGCATCAACCTGTCGATCGAGGCGCTGCACCGCGCCGCCGCGCGGCTGCCGCGCATCGGCATCGGGCGGCCGCAGGCGGTGGTCGGGCGCAATACGGTGGCCGCCATGCAATCCGGCATCTATTGGGGCTATGTCGGCCTGATCGAGGGCATCGTCACCCGCATCCGCGCCGAGCATGACGAGGCGCGGGACGGGCGGCTGAAGGTGATCGCGACCGGCGGCCTCGCCCCCTTGTTCGCCGAGGGCACCACCATTATCGAAACGACCGCCCCCGATACGACGCTCGACGGCCTGCGGCTGTTGGCGGAGCGCAATCCCGCCCCCACATTGGTGCGGCATGCGCGCCGCGACGATACGCTGGGCTAGGTTGTCGGCCGTAACCCCTGATTCCTCCCTTCGTCCTTCCGTGACGATCAAGACATTGGAACATCCATGACCGGCGACCTGGCCTTCATCCCACTCGGTGGGACGGGGGAGATCGGCCTCAACCTCAACGTCTATCGCTGCGACGGGCAGCTTCTGGCGGTGGATTGCGGGCTTGGCTTTGGCGGACCGGAACATCCCGAGGTGGATGTGATGGTGCCCGACGCGACCTGGCTGGCCGCGCGGCGGGACAAGCTCGCGGCGCTGGTGATCACCCATGCGCATGAGGACCATGTGGGCGCGGTCGCGCATCTCTGGCCCGGGCTGCGCTGCCCGATCCATGCCGGCCCCTTCGTCTCCGCCGTGCTGCGGCGGAAGTTGGGGGAGGCCGGGTTGCTGAGCCAGGTGGAGATCATCACCCACCCCCTCGGCGCGCGCTGGACGGTCGGGCAATTCGACCTGGAATTCCTGCGGGTGGCCCATTCCGTGCCGGAAGCGCAGGCGCTGGCGATCCGCACGCGGCACGGGACGGTGCTGCACACCGGCGACTGGAAGCTCGACCCCAACCCGCTGACCGGCCCCCCGACGGATGAGGCCGCCTTCGCCCGGCTGGGCGAGGAAGGCGTGCTGGCCATGGTCTGCGACAGCACCAACGCCCTGGTCGAAGGCCATTCGGGCAGCGAGGCGGAGGTGCGGCGGAACCTGGCCGCGCTGATCCGCAAGCTGAAGGGCAGGGTCGCCGTCACCTGCTTCTCCACCAACATCGCGCGCATCGAATCCGTGGCGCTCGCGGCTCGCGCGGCGGGGCGGGAAGTGGCGCTGTTCGGTCGCAGCCTTCGCAACGCCGAAGCCGCGGCGCGCGAATGCGGCTACCTGAAGGAGGTTCCGGCCTTCCTGTCGGAAGACGAGGCGTCCGATGTCCCCGATTCGCGGCTGGTGGTGATCTGCACCGGCAGCCAGGGCGAGCCGCGCAGCGCGATGGCGAAGATCGCCGCCGACACCCACCCCCACATCTCGCTGGGCGAGGGGGATACGGTGATTTTCTCCTCTCGTATGATCCCCGGCAATGAACGCGCGATCCTGCGGATCCAGGACGAGCTGAGCCGCGCGGGGGTCGATGTGATGACCGCCGACGACCACATGGTCCATGTCTCCGGCCATCCGGCGCGGGATGAGCTGAAGCGGCTGTATCAGCTGGTGAAGCCGAAGATCGCCGTGCCGGTGCATGGCGAATGGCGCCACATGAACGAACACGCGAACCTGGCCGAGTCGCTGGGCGCGGACGCTTACGTGATCGAGGATGGGGATGTGCTGCGCCTCGGCCCCGGCCGGCCGGATGTGGTGGAGGCCGTGCCGGTCGGGCGACTGGCCGTGGATGGGGACCGGCTGCTGCCGCTGGATGGCGACGTGCTGGCGGCGCGGAAGAAGATGCTGTTCAACGGCGTCGTCATCGCGTCGCTGGCGGTGGATGGGGCTGGGCGCGTGCTGGGCGCGCCGCAGGTCTCGGCGCCCGGCCTGTTCGACGGCACAGGCGACGAGCCGGCGCAGATCGCAGCCGACCTGGCCCGCGCGGTGGGCGAACTGCCGGCGCCGATGAAGCGCGAGGATGGGGTGTTGCGCGAAGCCGCGCGGACCGCCGTGCGGCGCTCCCTCGGCCGGCGGCTGCGGAAGCGGCCGAATGTCGAGGTGCATCTGCTGCGCGTGTAATGGATGCCGGCCACCCCTGGCATGCGGGGGCGGCGGGCCAATCTCTACGCCGCGTGTTGGATATGGCGCTGTTCGATTTGGGTTCGGGGTGTGATCGCAGGCGTGCGGGCACTCCCTCTCCCCCTCTTATGGGGGAGAGTGTGGGGTGAGGGGGACGGGCAAGCTTCTGGACAGGCGTGCTGACGTCTTTGCCCCCCTCACCCATCCCTCTCCCCCCTGCGGGTGGAGAGGGCGATCTCCCAAGGCCGCTTGTTGTGCGGGCCATGGCGGTTCGCGCACCCAGGTCGCATGGCGCGTTGGATAGCGAGGGTTAAGGATGGATGTGTTCACCGGTGTGGTCGTCTACCTGCTGATCTGGTGGACGGCGCTGTTCTGCGTGCTGCCGATCGGCACGCGGCCGACGGCCGAGGCCGATCCGGAGACAGGCGGCTGGCGCGGCACGCCGGCGAAGCCGCTGCTCGGGCGCAAGCTGATCGGGACGACGGTGCTCTCGGCCGTGCTGTGGTTCGGCGTCTATGGGATGATCGCGTCCGAACTGGTGAGCTTCCGGGATGGCTGGTTCGCCTATGAAGGCCCGGGGATTTCGGGGCCGATGCCGGGGCGTGCGCAAAATTAAGGCGGCAAACCCGCCTCCCCAGCGGGTGCCGCCTGTTTAGTGAGCAAATCAGTTCCGAAAGCCTATTTTCTGGCTTCCATCGGCGGCCTTTCTTGTTGTGCCGCTCGAGCTCCCCACGCCATTATCTGCCTCAGGGAGAGGTTGATCCTCTCTCTGCCGTTTGACTGGCGTTTCCTCCCTAAACTCGGGCTGCATCCTCACGGGTGCGGCCCGTTCTTTTTGTACCCGTACGACAAGGAAATGCAAAGCGATTTTTAAGCGCGCAGCGGCGCTCAACAGGACGAATTATTCTTTCGTTGTGGCGCTTGGGATGTTTTGTTGCAGTGCAACATGTGGATCGTGCTGTCGCCGCGCCGCCTTCGCCCTGCGAAGTCGCACCCGGCCGGGCCGCTGGCGGCCGGCGGTTTCGCCGCCGGCCCGGCTGGGCTAGTTTCCGCGACATTCACCCCGTCCGGAGCCTCGCCTTGCGCCTCTCCCGCGCCTTCCTGCCCACGCTCAAGGAAACCCCGGCCGAGGCGCAGATCGTCTCGCACCGGCTGATGCTCCGCGCCGGCCTGGTGCGGCAGACCTCGGCCGGCATCTATGCCTGGCTGCCGATGGGCCTGCGCGCCCTGCAGAAGGTCGGCCAGATCGTGCGCGAGGAACAGGACCGCGCCGGCGCGCAGGAAATCCTGATGCCGACGATCCAATCCGCCGATCTCTGGCGCCAATCCGGCCGCTACGACGCCTACGGGCCGGAGATGCTGCGGATCAAGGATCGCCATGAGCGGGAGATGCTGTTCGGCCCGACCAATGAGGAAATGGTCACCGACATTTTTCGGCAATTCGCGAAGAGCTACCGTGATCTTCCCCGGAACCTCTACCACATCCAATGGAAGTTCCGTGATGAGGTGCGGCCGCGCTTCGGCGTGATGCGCGGCCGCGAATTCCTGATGAAGGACGCCTATTCCTTCGACCTGACGAAGGACGCCGCGCGGCATTCCTACAACCAGATGTTCGTCGCCTATCTCCGCACCTTCGCGCGGATGGGGCTGAAGGCCATTCCGATGCGGGCCGATACCGGCCCGATCGGCGGCAATCTCAGCCATGAATTCATCATCCTGGCCGAGACCGGCGAAAGCCAGGTCTTCGTCAGCCGCAACCTGCTCGACATGAACCCGCTGGCCGAGATCCCCGATTACAACGCGGATCTCTCGCCGCTGGTGGAACGCTGGACCGGCCATTACGCCGCGACCGATGAGATGCACGACCCCGTCGCCTGGGACGCACTGCCTGAGGGCGAGCGCGTCTCCGCGCGCGGGATCGAGGTGGGGCACATCTTCTATTTCGGCACGAAGTATTCGCAGCCCATGGGGCTGTCCGTGCAGGGGCCGGATGGCGCCACCGTGATCCCGGAGATGGGCAGCTACGGCATCGGCGTGTCTCGCCTGGTCGGCGCGATCATCGAGGCCAACCACGACGAGGCTGGCATCAAATGGCCCGACGCGGTCGCGCCCTTCAAG